>DYLT01000396.1 GCA_020721945.1 Blastopirellula marina | reverse complement strand
CACCGCGGCCTGGACAACAACCGTACCCAACTGCTGGCGGCGATCTTCGCGTACCCAGTTCCCTTGCGTTACAACCATCGTCGTGGAAGGAACAACGGGCATATCCGCTGGATCCTTGACACGCTATGAATTCCAGGACACCCTCATCTAACTTATTGCGATACAATGTCTTACATGAGCGGAGGGCAAGGGATTCGAACCCTCAACCGGTTGCCCGGCACCTGATTTCGAGTCAGGCTGCTAACCGTTCGCGTACCCTCCGGAAGGGTCTGGTGCACCCGGGTCAGGACCACGCGGCACCAAAAAAGGGTAGCGGATGCCCCGCCGTCAGTCAAGACGGCCGACAGCATGGTGCCGTTGACCCTCGGGCCATTTGGCCAAAAGTTCGAGACGTCCTGGGCGGAGGGCCTCTCCTGGCGGAACGGGGGACGCGGTCGGCAGGCCACGGTCTGAAGGAGCGCGTGGCAGCAGTTGACGCGGCTGGGGCGGCCGACCCACAATGGCGGCTGTCGGCAGCGGGTGCCTGGTCTGACGGAGGCTTTGCGATGAGACGCCGCGAATTCCTGTGCGCCGCATCGGCGGCGATTCTTGGCATGGGCGCGTTCCCGTTGGGACACACCGCGAGGGCCGCCGCCAAGACGGACCGGCTTTTGTATTACACCCGAAGCGTTGGGTTCGAACACTCGGTGGTTCGCCGCCAGGGCGAGAAGCCGAGTCATTCGGAGCGGGTCCTCGCCGAGTTGGCCAGGCGTCTTGGTTTCGAGGTCGAGTGTACCAAGGATTGCTCGACGCGGTAGCGGCGGGCAAGGGGTTCGTGGGTTTCCATTCGGCCGCCGACACGTTTCACTCGAAGGGTCCGCGGGACAACGTCCAGACCGAGCTGGACCCTTACGTGGCCATGCTTGGGGGCGAGTTCGTCAGCCACGGCGACCCACAAGAGGCTTCGCTGGTCATCGCGTCGCATTTCCCGGGTGTGGGCAGCCTCGGCTGCGCCGAGGGCCTGTCGTTTACCGAGGAGTGGTACGCGTTGAAGAACTTCGCCAAGGACCTGCACGTGATCCACCGTGGCCGCAGCCGGTCTGGCCGCGGGCGCGGGCGTGTTGGGCGGGGCGGCCGGCCCGGCCCGCGCCATGCCCGACCCCCGAAAGACCCGCACCTACCACGAAAACATGGAATACCGCCGCCTGGGGCGGACGAACCTGATGCTGTCGGCGGTGAGTATGGGGGGGCATTGGAAGAACATCCCGTTTGGCCACGGCACCGAGGAGTTCCGCAAGAACCGCCGCGAGGTGATCGCCGCCGCCTTGGACCACGGCATCAACTACATCGACGCCTGCTGGTCGGGCGAGGTACTGGTCTATGCCGAGGCCCTCGGCCCCAAACGCGAGAAGATCTATTTCGGGTTTGACTGGACTCTGGGGCGCGATCCCGAAATCGTCGGGTCGGTCGAGCGACTGAAGCGCGGCCTGGACGAAGGGCTTCGGCAGGCGAAGCTCGATGACGTGGGCCTCTGGCGGATCACGCTCCGCGAGCAGACCACGTTCAACACGGCGCGGGAGATCGAGAACGTGGTGTCGGCCTTGGAGTGGGGCAAGAAGTCGGGCAAGGCCCGCTTTACCGGCGTCTCGACCCATCACCGCCCGTGGATCGCCGAGGCCGTGGCCAAGTACCCGGCCCTCGACGTGGTCATCACGCCGTACAGCGCCGGCAGCCGCGAGAAGCCGGTGGGCAGCATGTTCGAGGCACTGCGCAAGCACGATGTGGGCATGATCGGCATCAAGCCGTTCGCCAGCGGCACGATGTTCCAGTCGCAGGGGCGTCCCGACTCGCCCACCAAGGCCGAGGACGACCAGCGGGCCCGCATGGCCCTCCGCTACGTACTGGCCTGCGACGTGCTGACGGCGGCCATCCCGGGCCTGATCACCGTCGACCAGGTGAAGAACGCCGTGGCGGCCGTGCGCGAGCGTCGCCAATTCGACCTGGCCGAGGCCGAGCGCTTCGAGCAGCTTACCCAGGCCATGTGGGCGAACCTGCCGGAGGGCTATCGCTGGCTTCACGACTGGCGCTGGGTGTGAGGCGCCGCTTACGCGCGGCGGCGCACGTCGAGGTAGACCGCGGCGAGGATCACCACGCCGGTGGCCACGTACTGGAGCGAGTAGTGGACCCCCGCCTGGTTAAGCCCCTTGTTGAGGATGCCGATGATCACCGCGCCGATCAGGGTGCCGGCCATCTTGCCGATGCCGCCGGTGAAGCTCGTGCCACCGACCACGGCCGCGGCGATGGCGTCCAGCTCGAAGCCCTCGCCGCTGGCCGGCTCGGCCGAGTAGAGCTGCGAGACATTGACCAGACCCGCGACGCCCGCCAATAGCGCGCAGAGGACGTACACCGCGACCTCGTTGCGGGCCAAGGGGATGCCGGTGAAGCGGGCGGCCTCGCGGTTACCGCCCATCGCGTACAGGTGCTGCCCGAACCGCGTGCGGTGCAGCAAGACCGCCGCCGCGGCAAAGATCGCCAGCATCAAGAGCACGGAGTACGGCACCACGCCGAACAGTCGGCCGTTGCCCAGGGCCAGAAACTCGGTGTGGTACTCGGGGATGCGGATCGGCCGGCCCTCGTTGAAGCGGTGGGCCAGTCCGCGGGCGATCTTCATGGTACCCAGGGTGATGATGAAGGCGGGCATTCGGGTCTTGGCCGCGCAAACGCCGTTGAACGCGCCGAAGGCCACGGCCGTGCCCAGCCCCGCCAGAACCGCCACGCCCAGCGCCCCGAAGCGCAACGCCGCCATCAGGGCATCCACGGTGCCGGGTTCGAGCGAGGGGAACGTGAGTCGCCCGTCGGGCAGGCGCGGGTCCACGTCCAGCAGCCCGAGCAGGTACACCGTCGTCGTGCCGGCCAGGGCCAGCACCGCGCCAACCGAAAGGTCGATCCCGCCGATGAGAATCGTCAACGTGATGCCGAAGGCGATCACCGCATTGACCGAGATCTGCTGGGCGATGCCGATCTGGTTGTCGAGGGTCCAGAAGTCCGGGTTGGGCCGGAGGAGCCAGGGAATCCCGAAGCGGAAGACCACTTCGAGGGCCAGGACGGCGAGCAACAGCGGGGCGAATTCCTTGGCGCGTTTCACGAACGAGGTCTTCCTAGGTCAGTTGCTGCATCACCTGCTCGGGGGTCAGTTCGCTGGCCGAGGCGACCGCGACGATCCGGCCGTCGCGCACCAGGGCCACGCGATGGGCCAGGCCGAGCACCTCCGACAGGTCGGACGAGACGAGCACGACGGCCAGCCCCGACTCGACCAGCGAACCGATGATCGCGCACATTTCCTCGCGGGCGCCGACGTCGACGCCGCGCGTGGGTTCGTCGAGCACCAGCACCTTGGGGCGTTCTTCCATCCAGCGGCCCACCAGCGCCTTCTGCTGGTTGCCTCCGGAGAGGCTGTTGACCGGCTGCTCGGGATCGGCCAGGCGGATGCGGAAATTGCGGACCGCGCGGTCCACGATCTCCCGGCGCCGGCCGAAGTGCGGGATGCCCCAGGCGATCCAGTCGGCCACCCAGGGCAGCGCCAGGTTGAAGGCCACCGACTGGGCCATGACCAGACCTTCCAGCTTGCGGTCCTCCGGCACCAGCACG
>DYLT01000395.1 GCA_020721945.1 Blastopirellula marina | reverse complement strand
GCGTCCGCCGTCGGCCGAGCCCCGCAGCCCGTTGGGCTGGGGGCCGATCGCCGGCGCTGCCGAGGTGGGCCGCGGAATGCCCGAATCCGTCGCCATCCGGCTCAGCCGCGACAGCCACGCATGGGAGACGGTCCACGACGGGCCCACGGGCGATGCGCCGGCGAAGCTCGATTTCGAAGTCCGTTTCCCGCCTCGGCCCGCCAAACAGATCTGGATCACGGCGGGCAAGTTGCCCTTGGTCGAGAACATCCTCTACGCGTTCTCGTTGGCCGAAGTCGAGGTCTACGACACCGCCGGCAAGAACGTCGCCCTGGCCACCTGCGGTACCGGCGTGACGGTCAATTCGACGCACCACCATCCGGGCCAGGAACTGGCTGCGCACCGCTGGTACTGGCCGCTTCACTACGATGCGGGCTTCAAGTGGGCGCGCATGGGCTACCACGATGACCCGATCAACTGGCATTGGGTCGAAAAGCAGAAGGGGGTCCTCCGGATCGACCCCGAGACCGACGCGGCCGTCAGCGAGTTGGTGGCCAACGGCGTCGAGGTGGTGATGGCGTTGGGCTTCGGCAATCGCCTGTACTCGGGGCCGGCCTCGCGGCCGATTCCGCAGCTTTGGGAGTGGAACTACGACATGCCCGCCCCGCCGACCACGCCCGAGGCCCTGGCCGCCTGGACGCGGTACGTCGAGTTCATGGCGGCGCACTTTCGCGATCGGGTGAGGCACTTCGAGATCTGGAACGAGTGGAACATCTCGTGCTACTGGGGGGCGGTGCCGAGCGTCGAGCACTACCTCGCCGTGGCTCGCGCGGCGATTCCCGCGATCCGCAAGCACGCGCCCGGGGCCAAGATCATGCTGGGCTCGTGGGCTGGTTTCCCCCACGGCATGAGTACCTGGACCTCCACGGACGTTGCCGCCAAGGCGAAGGAAATGCCGGTCCTCCAGGCCACGCGGGCCCTGGCCCGCGAGGTCGACGAGATTGGCTGGCATCCGTTTTACCAGACCGATCCCGAGCACCTCAAGGGCTACTCGGCCGACGTGAAGGCGCTTCGGCGGTGGCTCGAGGGGGTGGGTTTCCGTGGGCACGCGATGGTCACCGAGTGGAACTATAGCGCGTTGTACCCGCCGCTCTCGGAGGTCGAGGCTGGCAAGGCGTGGAGCGGGGGATTCCGGGCCACGGAGTTGGAAAAGGCCAAATACGTGGCCCAGGTGTTCACCCGCCACACGGCGCTGGGGCTCGAGTCGTTCTTCTGCGAGATGTACTTTCCCCAATTCGGCGTGCTCGACTTGAGCCTGCTCCGCCGTTCGTTCGACGCCGATCCCATCGCGCCGCTGCAGCCGCAGGCGGCGTACTACGTCGCGCGGAACCTCGCCACGATGCTCGACGGGTTCGAGCCGGGCACGCTGGAGTTCTCGATCGACCGCGCGCCGCCGAATCTCGAGGCGTTCCCCCTGGCCGCGCCCGACGGAGCGGCCCTGGCGATCTGGCTGGGAGGCCGCGCCAAGGACCGGTGCGACGGCGTGCCGATCGACGTGCATCTCGGGGTCGCTTGCCGCAAGGCGACGGCCTACGATCCCCTAAACGGCGTTTGCCAGGAACTCGTGGTCACGCACGAGGGCAACGCGGCCATCCTCCGAGGGGTGCTGGTGCGCGATTGGCCGCTCGTGCTTCGGTTCGAGTCGGCGCCCAACAAGCCGTCGTTACCAATGTTGCGAGGAGGAGAACCATGAGCACTTTCAGACGCCCTTCACCGGCCCGGGACTGGCACGTTCTCGGGGGGTTCGCCGCGAACCTGGGGACACGCCCCGTGAACCGCGACCCTGTCTGGCGAGTCGGGAAGACGGGGTTGGTCTTCGCGGTCGCGGTGCTTGCCGCCGCCAGGCTTGTCGCCGCCGAGGCGCAGCCTTCGAAGCCGCCAGCGATCCATTACGGGCGGCCCTTCGAGACGCCCACCCGGCCTGCGCTTCTCATGCTGCCGCCCGGCGCGGTCGAGCCCGCCGGCTGGCTCCGCGACTGGTGCCTGGCCGCCCGGGACGGATACACCGGACACATGGACGAGGTCCACGTCGAGTTCCGAAGGGCTTGGGCGGCCGACCACACGATGACCGGCCAGCGCCTCAACTGGCCCCAGGGGGCTTGGCCCTACGAAGGGGGCGGATACTGGTTCGACGGTCTGGTGCGTCTGGGCTACGCCCTGCACGACGACGGGCTCATCGACCAGGCCCGAAAGCGCTTCGACGTGGTGGTCACCCGCATGAACCCAAGCGCCATCTTGTTTCTGTGGTGGCTCAACAAGAATAGCCCCGAGGACACCAAGGCGATCACCTGCGACGGGGGCTGGCCGATCTGGGCCTCGGGGCTCTTGGGGCGCGGCATGGCGGCCTGTTACGCCGGCTCCCGAGACAAGCGGGTGCTTGACGCGCTCGAAGCGGCGTACGCCGGCGACCGCAATTGGCTGCGCCTGCCGGGCGGCATGTCGAGCGTTTGGCCCGCTCTGGAAACCTACACGTGGACGGGGAACCGCCAGATCGCCGAGGCGCTGACCACGCTCTTCTCGAAAGATGCTCCTGGCCAAGGCGTGGCGCCGCCGCCGTGGGGCCGCTATCGCCGCATGCCCCACGACCAACCCGGCGCCGAGGCCAACGAACACGGCGTGGTGTTCCTCGAAAGCACGACGCCTTGGGCGCTGGGCTACTTGTGGACGGGCAACCGCGAGTTCCTCGACGTGACCCTGGCGTGGCACGACCTCCTCGAACGCGAGGCGATGCAGCCCTCTGGCGTGCCCGTCATGGATGAATACTGGGGCCCCACCGGCGCGTTCCGGGGAACCGAGACCTGCGATGTGGCGGGGTACCTGTGGAGCCAGATCGTGCTGCTGTCGGTCAGTGGCCAGGGGCGCATGGCGGACCGGGTGGAGCGGGCGTTCTTCAACGCGGGTCCGGCCACGGTGGGCCGCGATTTCCAAACCCACGTCTACTTCCAGAGTCCCAACCGGGTCGTCGACAACTCGCCGCCGTGTCCGCATGGGCCGGGCGCGTCCGGGTACTCGTACAAACGGTTCCACATGCCGCTCTGCTGCACGGCGGCCCTGAACCGCATCGTGCCCAACTACGTGATGCACATGTGGATGGCGACCTGCGACCACGGGCTGGCGGCGGCGCACTATGGCCCCTGCAAGGTCACGGCACTGGCCGGCGACCGCGTGCCGGTCGAGATCGCCTGCCGCACCGAGTATCCCTTCGGCGAGGTCATCGAGATGGGCGTGAAACCGGCCCGCGAGGCGACTTTCCCGCTTTGGTTCCGCATTCCCGGCTGGTGCAAGAACCCCGAATTGAGCGTCAATGGGTCGCGGATCGCGGCGGTGCCCGACGCCCGGGGGTTCGTTCGCGTCGAGCGGCTTTGGAAGGCCGGCGACGCGGTGCGGCTGCGGTTTCCGATGGCGGTGCGCGTGACCATCGGGCGCGATCGGAACGCGCAAGGGGCGCCCTACGCGTCGGTGTCCTGCGGCCCGCTCTTGTTCGCCCTGCCCATTGCCGATACCCACGGCCCCAACGTGCCCGATCCGGACGCCAAGTGGCAATACGCGCTGGATGGGCTGGGCGAGACGCCCCAGGCCGAGGTCCACGTCCAGCGCAAGCCGATGCCCA
>DYLT01000394.1 GCA_020721945.1 Blastopirellula marina | reverse complement strand
TTGCTCGTCGATGACGCCGGGCAACAAGAGGAGGTTTTCCAGGGAAATCGAGCCGTCGAGCTGCCAATCGCGCCTCAGGGCTTCGAGTTGCTGGCGGTAGCCCGCCAGGACCGCGGTGTTGATACGGTAATCCTCGGGGGTATGGACCCGCTCGACCCAGACGCTTACCTGGATGGTGCCACGTCGGATCCGCTCGCGGACCACGCTTTCGATCTGCGGTTCGAGCGAGGCGTACCCCTCGGTGGTGCGCAGGGAGAGCTTGAAATAGCGACTGTTGATGGTGCGCACTTCGACGGTGACGGCCAAGCCGTCTTGCTGCCGGTGCGCCTCGCCAAAGCCCGTCATGCTCAGGGGCAAGGCAGCTCACTCCTTCACAGGTCTCTACTTCGAGGACCCGCTGTCCTGGGAGTCCTGTTCGGAGGGCCGATCCGACGAGCCCGCCGCATCATCGGTCGATGCCGGGGCCGACTCGGCGGGGTTGCCGAAGGTGCCCTCGCCAAATCGGCTGGAGGTACGGCCCAAAAGTCCCACGCTGGCGATGCACACGAGGATCCAGAATGCGGAGACGCCGATAGTGATCTTGGTGAAGAGGTCCCCCGCCTTGGTGCCGAACGCGCTTTGTCCGCCCATCCCGCCAAAGGCACCCGCCAACCCACCTCCCTTGCCGCGTTGAATGAGCACTAAGACGATCAAAAAGATCGCCAAAAACAGCAACAGGAGCATGAGGAGGAAAGACATTGCTCGTTTCCGTTGCGAAGGTTCAGCGGGAAAGTCCGGCCACGATACCCAAGAACTGATCGACCTTGAGGCTTGCCCCACCCACCAGGGCCCCATCGATGTTGGGTTGCGAGAGCAACTCCCGGGCGTTGTCCGGCTTGACGCTCCCACCGTACTGAATGCGAATGGCCTCGGCGATCTCCCTATTGTAGCGGACTGCAAGCACCTTGCGAAGGGCGACATGCACCTCCTCGGCCTGCGCGGGAGTGGCGTTCTTGCCCGTGCCGATGGCCCAAACGGGCTCATAGGCGAGCACCACGCCACGGGCCTGTTCGGCCGACACACCTGCCAATGCCGCCAGCGTTTGGCGCTCGACCACGCCCAGGGTTCGTTCTTTCTCGCGCTCTTCGAGCGTTTCGCCCACGCAAAGGATGGGAACAAGCCCCCCCTCGATGACGGCATGGACTTTGTTGTTGACATCCTCGTCGCTCTCGCCGAGGATGTGCCGGCGTTCGCTATGGCCGATCACCACGTAACGGCACCCGAGGTCTTTGGCCATGGCCACGCTGATTTCGCCGGTGAAGGCCCCGTTCGGCTTCCAGTAGAGGTTTTGGACGCCCCAAGCGACGTTCGAGCCCTGCAACACACTGGCCACCGCATCGACATACACGCTAGGGGGGATGACCGCGAGATCTGCGCGATCGATGTCCCGGGCTCGCTCGGCAATGCCCCTCGCCAGGGCGATGGCCCCAGCCCGGTCGAGGTTCATCTTCCAGTTCCCGGCAATCAACGCACGTCGCATAGCGGCCTCCCATGGTCAAGGGCATCGAATGTTGCGCGCAGGTCGGCGTCAGCAAGCGGCCGATCTGTCGCAAGCCACCCATGATGACGGAAATCGGCGGGCCTGGCAAGGGGCCCGCCAGCCGAGGTCGGGAGGGCAGTTGGCGGGTTGTTTTTCGGGACCGCTTGCGGCAAGCAAGGAGACTCCTTAAGAAAGAAGGGGGCCAATCCACGATTGGACCGGCACTTGCGCTGGCACGAGAGGTGGGGATCGAGATGAGCGCTTTTCTTGGCATCGACATTGGCACGTCCGGCACAAAGACCCTGGCGATCGACGAACGCGGCACGGTGATCGCCGAGGCGATGGAGACCTACCCGTGCTATGTGCCCAAGCCGCTTTGGAGCGAGCAGGACCCAGAGGACTGGTGGCAGGCCACGGTGCGTACGGTCCGCCGTGTTGTGGAACAAGGCTCCCTCAAGCCTGGGGATGTCAAGGCGATCGGCTTGTCGGGGCAGATGCACGGGTCGGTGTTTCTCGACAAGAAGGACCGGGTCTTGCGTCGGGCGATCCTGTGGAACGACCAGCGAACCGCCGCCGAGTGCGAAGAGATGGAAGATCGCGTCGGCGGTCGCAAGAACCTCATCCAGTGGGTTGCCAACCCGGCCATGACCGGGTTCACCGCCCCGAAGATCCTCTGGCTGAGAAACCACGAGAAGAGGCTGTTCGACAAGACCGCCAAGGTGCTGTTGCCCAAGGACGAGATCCGCCGCCGCCTGACCGGCGAGTACGCCACCGAGGTGAGCGACGCCAGCGGGATGTTGTTGCTCGACGTCGCGCGCCGCACCTGGTCGAAGAAGCTCTTGGCGAAGCTCGACCTCGATCCGGGCCTCTTGGCCCGCTGCCACGAGTCGGAAGAGGTCACCGGCAAGCTCACGCGTGGGGCCGCGGAACTTCTTGGCCTTTCGACCGACTGCATGGTGGTGGGCGGGGCGGGCGACTGCGCGGCGGGAGCGGTGGGGAACGGTATCGTCGAACGCGGCGTGCTTTCGACGTCGATCGGCACGTCGGGCGTGATGTTCGTCCACAGCGACGAGGTGAAGATCGATCCCCGCGGCCGCGTCCACACGTTCTGCCATGCGGTGCGCGGCAAGTGGCACATGATGGGTGTGAACCTGTCGGCCGGCGGGTCGCTTCAGTGGTTCCGCAATGAACTGTGCAAGACCGAGATCGAGAAGGCCCGGCAAGAAGGAACCGAGGTCTACGATGCCCTGACCGCCGAGGCCGCCGCCGTTCCCGCGGGCAGCCAGGGCCTGTTCTTCCTGCCGTACCTGTCGGGCGAGCGCACGCCGCACGCCGATCCCGACGCTCGCGGTTGTTTCGTCGGCCTGACCTTGGCCCACACGCGCGGCCACCTGATCCGGTCGATCATGGAAGGCGTGGTGTACGCCATGCGCGACAGCCTCGAGATCATCCAGGGCCTCAGGGTGCCGGTACGGCAGATCCGGGCCTCGGGGGGCGGCTCGCGCAGCCCGCTCTGGCGCCAGATCCAGGCCGACGTGTTCGGCCGCCCCGTGGTCACGATCAATAGCCACGAAGGGCCCGCCTATGGGGTGGCCTTGTTGGCCGCGGTCGGCGCGGGGGCCTTTCAGAATATCCAAGAGGCCTGCCACGCCACGATCCGCGTGGTCGACGAGACCTCGCCGAACCGTGCCGCCAAGAGACGCTATGATCGTGCGTTTCCCATCTACCAACAGCTTTACCAGTCCCTCAAAGCCGACTTCAAGCACATCGCGGCCTTGGAGGGGTGAAATCCCACCGGGCACCCCAAGGGCCACGCGATGCTCGCTTGCGCAGCGCGGTGCACGGGATGGGTAGTGTCGGTGGTTCCTCGCTCGGAGTCGTCGTGCATGACGTGCATGGTCGCGGATTCTTTCGCATCCCATAGAGCGCAGCCTGCCACCGTGCTTGCGATCGCGCTTTGGGCGCTGGCCGGGTGGGGTGGCGATGGCAAGGCCCAGGACCCAGCCCCGTCGGCCGACGCCGGCGCGTACCAGGGGCCTTGCGCGCTGGCGGTCTCCCGGGACGGCAAGACCCTCTACGTGGCCAATGCCGAGGCGCGGCACGTGGCATGGATCGCGCTACCCGGGGGCGGCATCATGCGGCGGGTGCCGC
>DYLT01000393.1 GCA_020721945.1 Blastopirellula marina | reverse complement strand
AAGGCGCTTCCGGCAGCCAAGCCGGGCGAGCCGGCCAAGCCTGCCCCCGCCGGCGAGAAGCCGGCGATGCCCGCCGAAGGCAAGCCGGCCAACGCCAAGCCTGCCGAAGGCAAGCCGGCGGCCGACGCGGGCAAGCCGGCCGGCGAGGCCAAACCGCCGGCGGCGCCCGAGAAGCAACGCGAGCCCATCGCCTCACCGCCAGCGCCGGCGGAGAAGAAGCCCGAAGCGGCCAAAGAGCCCAGGACCCCGGCACCCGCAACGAAGTAGCCCCGCTTCCTACCGATACTCGCATGAAGGTTGAAGGGGGTAACGGTTGACGGGGAGTGTCCCGGTTTTCCGGGCGAGGCCCGCGGAAATGGGACTGTCCCCGTGGGACGTGAAAGGGACGGGCGCGTTGCTCGGCCCGCAAGAGGGCGAAAGACGAGTCCGTCGCGGGCCTGGGAAAGGTCATGGAAAGGGACCAGGCGCGTTGGGCGCCAGACTCGGCGCGTGGCCCAAGGCGCGGCTACAATGCCTGGAATGCACCGCTTGGATCTCGCCCGCCCCGAATGCTCCCCAGCCGCCCGCCGCTTCCACTCCCCGGTGCTCGGCACCCTGCTGTGTCTGGCGTCGGCCTTGGGTTATAGCACCGTCAACCTGCTGTTGCGCAGGCTCGGCACGCGGTACGACCCGGTGTGGATCATCTGGGTCAAGGAAACGATCACCATCGTACCTTTGGTCCCTTGGCTGGCATGGCGCGTCGTCCGGACCGTTCCGGACCGGACGGCGCTGCGTGCCATCGCGGGCCTGGCCGCGATCGGGCTGTTGACGAACACGGTGGCCACCCCGCCCCTCGTCTGGGCAATGGGTGTCATCGGGCTTGCGATTGCAGTCCCCCTCTCGTTGGGTGTCAACCTGATCGCCTGCGCGGTATTCGGCCGTTGGTACCTGGGCGAGCGGGTTTCTGTTCGGACGGTCCTGGCCATGACCCTGCTCATCCTTTCCGTGGCCGTGTTGGGCATGGGGGCGGTCCGGGCCAACGAGTCGATTTCCGGCCTGGCGTTGACCGTCGGGCCGTTCTGGGTCGCCTTGGCCCTCGCGGCCGCATGCTCGGCCGGGGTTATCTACGGCGGCCTCAACGTGGTCATCCGCCGCGCGGCAATCGGTGGAATCTCGTTGCCAGCAATCGCCTTCATTGTCCCAGCCATGGGGGCCATTGCCTTGGCTCCCGCCTCTTTCTGGACCGAACGCACGCTGCAAGTCCTGGCCGCCGCCCCTGAAGACGGGCTCGTTTTCCTGGCATGCGGCACGCTGAACCTGCTTGCGTTCCTGGCCATCATCAAGGGCCTCCAGATGACCAGCGTGGTGCGGGCCAATGTGCTGACGGCCTCGCAAGCGGCGATCGCGGCGATCGGGGGATTGCTTTTCTTCCAGGAAGCGGCCAGCCCGGCGCTCGTCCTGGGCATCTCGCTGACCGTTGCCGGCATGACGTTGATCGACCAGCCAGCGACCTGACGGAGAGGATCCGGCATCGACGATACGTGCCCGGCCTTACCAGAACTTCCACCACGGCTTCCCCCCCGACCTCGCGGCGTTTGCCTGGGCCAGCGCGCGCATCGGTTCGGCAATTCGCGGGTACGAACTCCAAGATGTTCGTCTCCCGTCGTTCCTATCGCTTGGGAACCGAAGAACTCGGTCACACGCTCTCGACGCAAGCCAATCGGTGGTGCTGCACGCCGTCAACCTCCGCCTGCAACAACGGATACTCCGACCCCTCACGTCGTTACATTCCACCAACGCGTCGTACGACCGTGTACCCGAGGTGCTGGCGTTCGAGGAGCGGCTGTTCCAGCGGACGGCGACCGGCTCTCAATGGACTTGCGGGATCCTGGAGCGCGGCCGTCTCAGCCGCATCGGTGCGGGCCAGATGCCCGCGCTCCGGCATTTCCCAGCATCGTGCAACACCATTTAAGCCGGTAGGTAGGCTCACTGGCCAATTCGACCGTTCGGCCGGACACGTCGAAATCACCATCGCCCTGGACACGGGACTGGGCCCCTGGCCGCTTGCGATTCCTGTCGAACGTGTGCCCCAGGCAGTGAAGGTAACCGCTCAAGTGCCTGTCCCCTTCGCGCTCGAGGGGGACAGGCCCTGGGAACGGTTCTTGCTGTCGGCTACGGGGGCGACGTGCCGGTGAACCGTTCGGGCATGGGAGGCGGCGCATCGTAGGGGCCCGTCGGCGCCGCGTGAACCGACCACCGCGGGCGTCCCTCGGGATCGAATCCTTCGAGGCTGAACGTCACCGTATAGGTCCGCGGGCCGGCCGAGGTGTCGACCGTGGTGCCGCAGGCATAGGGGGTTTCGGTCGGGAAGCCGGTTTCCAACAGGGCCAAGCCTCGCCCCAGAGCCCGCAGCGTCCCCTCGTCGCGCTCGCGGCGAAGCAATTGCGCCGTATCCGTGCGCACGGCCGACGCGATGTAGCGCTGGCTGACGCTGAAGAAGCTCAAAACCAGCGCGAGGAACACGAGCACCAAGAGCATCGCGTAGCCGCGTCGTTGGCGTCGGGGGCGAGTCGTCATGGGTCTCGGGTCACCAAGGTGAACGAACGGGTCAGGCCGCGATACGAAATCGTCATCTCGGCCCGGATGCCATCGGGGAGTTCGGTCCATTGGACCGACTGCACGCATCGGGCCACGGTGACGGTGGTTCCGGATGGCTGGTTCCAGCGCGTCAGGCACTCGCCCTGGACATCGTAGACCACCACGGTGTCGGGCGACCCCCAATCGGCGGCACCGTTGGGAGACTCTCCCTCGAAACAGAGCTGGAGCTGCGTGCCCGCCACTCGGCGGCCCACGAGGCGCCCCGCGTCGCGCGCTCCGTGCAGGGCCTGCTCGCCGAGTCCGCCGCCGAAGTCGCAGGCGAGGGCAGCGAGTGCCGCCTCGGCCTCCTGATGGATGCGGCAGCGCACCACCGCGTCGACCGAGGGCCGGCCAAGTCCCGACCAGGCGCCGGCCGTCACGACCGCCAGAATCGTCATAAGCAGACTGGTAAGCATGAACTCCAGGACCGTGAACCCGGCCCGCCACATGCCGCGTTCGAATCGCGGTCGAAGGCGCCCGGCGAGGCCGTCGCTCGGTCGACGGCCGAGCCGTTCACGGCGGGATATGCACGTTGATCGTGACATGGGCGGTGGCCTCTTGGCTGTCCGGCGTCTTTTCGACCGAAAGGAGGACCAATTCGTTTCGGACGGGCGCAATCCGCGCGGCGTCGGCCCGCACCGCGTGGCCGGTCTCGTGGGTCAGCACGACGCGGAGGGTATTGCCTTGGAGTCGCAACAGACCGAACGAGTGCCAGGGCCGCCCGTCGACCACCGCGCCGTCCGGCGGAAGCTTCTGGTTCACCGTGAACGACCCCACCAGCATCTCGCCCTCGTATACGGCGTACGAGACGGTGGGCGAGAGTGTGGGATGTTCGAGCCACGTGACGAAGACCTCGTGCCAGCCAGGCGACAAGCCCGTGAACTGCCATGCCGCGGTTTCGCCCCCCGGGCCAGTGGCGTTGTGGCGGCAGTCGTCGTGGTAGGCGCCCGGCGATTGGTCCGCGGTCCAGTTCGTCCCTGTTTCTTCGTAACCCGCGTCGCCGTCGTCGATGAGTAGGACCGGCGCGGCCGGCCTGGGAGCGGGCGGGGTGTTGAGCATGGCGGCGGCAG
>DYLT01000392.1 GCA_020721945.1 Blastopirellula marina | reverse complement strand
TAGACCATTCATTGGCTTCGCGAGCCGGTCGGGCATTCCGGATCTGGGGGATCTTCATGGCCGCCCTGTTCCTGCCTTCAACCTCCCCCCTCCAGGCGAAGGAGTGCCCGCCGGCCGCGCTTCTGCAAGGCGATCCTGCCCTGGTCGATGCGGTCGGTGACCTTCTGCGAGCCCGCGGAATCGCGACCGCCCCGATCGAAGAGTGTCCAAGGGTCTCGGTGGTTCTACTCCCCATGGACGCCCGGATCGACGTCGAGGTGACGGACGCGTGGGGCCGGCAGGAGAGGCGCCGAGTCGCCGATGTCGCCACCGTGGCCACGATCGTCGAATCCTGGTGCCGAACCGACCTCGTCGATGCCCTGCTGGCGCCGCCGACCGGGTTGACGGCCGTACCGGCGAGGACAGTTGTACTGGAACCCGGCACGAACGTCGGCCGCCCCGGCATGGCCGACGCGGTTCCGCCGCCGGTTCGTTACGCCATCGGCATCCATCCCGGCGTCGCCTACGAGGGGGACGGCTCGGTGTGGGTGGATGTCGGCGTCTCGGCCTGCGGCAACTGGGGGCCGGTCTGCGTGGGGGGCCTTGTTCGCGGTGGCGGGGATGTGGGGGAACTCGGCGACTCGGCCCGGTTCGATTCGAAGCGGGCCGGTCTGGACGTTCTCGCCACGATCGACTACCCGATCGACCTGAAGAGCGTCATCCTGACCCCTGGCCTGGGCTTCGGAGGCGGATGGATCCGCGCCAGCGGCCCCCAGGGAACGAACCAGCATGGCGCAGTCGACATCGACAGCGGCTTCATGAGGGTCGAGGGAGCATTCAGGGTCGGGATTCCGCTCGCCGAGAGGTTCGCGTTCGACGTGGGGGTGTCCGCGGGCGTGTCCCCGCTGGCGCACACTTCCGCTTTCGTCGAGGACAACCTTACGGTCGCCGGGGTGCCGTCATGGAGCGTCCGGGGGACCGTGGGATTCGTTTACCGGGGACGTTGACGTGAAGGACGCCAAGGTCATCCCCTTTCGGGCCCTGGAGCCGGCGTCTCCGGGCCTGACTGACGCGGCACTGCTCGCAGCCTGCGCCGCGGGCGATCCGGGGGGCCTGGCGGGTCTCTACGATCGTCACGTGGACGCACTGGTCCGCTTCCTGTCGCGGATGGCGCACGTCGACGGACAGGACGTGGAAGACTTCGCGCACGACGTGTTCGTGGAAGCCTTCCGGCACGCCGGACGGTTCCGCCACCGGTCGTCGGTGCGGACCTGGCTGTTCGCCATCGCCGCGAACCTCGCCAAGGACCGCGCGAGGACCTCCCGGAAACGTCGGGAACTCGAGGAGACGATTCGGAACGACACCGCGCGGTCGCATCGAGGTCCGGAGGCCCAGGCTGCGAACCGCCAGGCGATGGAGCGGTTGCGGGAGGGACTGACGCGTTTGAGCCACGACCAGAGGGTGGTGTTCGTGATGTGCGACCTCGAGGAGATTCCTGGTATCGAGGCGGCTCGCGCGCTGGCAATGCCGTCCGGCACGCTCTATCGCCTGCTGTTCGAGGCGCGCCGGGTACTGCGAGTCGCGATCGAACGGGGGACGGGATGAGCGAACGAATGCGAGGTTGTCCCGATGAACCGACGCTGGACCGGGCGTTCACGGACGGGGCTGACCGGCTGATGGAGGAGCATCTCGAGGGATGTCCTCGCTGCGCCGCCGCATGGTCGGCTCGCCAGCAACTTGCGGACCTGGGGAGAGGCCTGCCGACCGTCCGGATGACCGACGAGCAGCGTGCCTCCACCCGCGCCTGGGTCCTGGCATCGGTCCAGAAACCCGCCCGGAAAGAAGGGGCGCGGCGCCGGTGGCCCGTGGCGGCCGGATCCTTTGCGGCCGTGGCGATGGCCGCGCTGGTGACCGTAGCCTTGCTCGTCCATGGGCCGTCCATCCTCGAACGAACCCCGGTTCAGCCCACGGCAGTCTATCGAGCCACCGTCCACAAAGGGGTCGGGGCGCGCTACGCCCGAATCGGGAGCCAGCCCGACGAGGTCGTTCGTCTGTACGACGGGCTGATCACGCTTGAGGTCGAGCCACTGCAGCCCGGGGAGCGGTTCCGAGTGGTGACCGGGGACGGCGTGGTCGAGGTCCGGGGCACTGTTTTCGAGGTCACAGCGCAGGCGGATCGGCTGGCCGCGGTCGCGGTCATCCGGGGGAAGGTCGAGGTGCGGCCCGAGAGGCAGCCGGCGCGGTCCCTGGTCGATGGCGAACGATGGGAGGGCAAGGCCTCAAGATGGGCAAGTCCGAAGGGACCGATGTCTTCGCGCGAGGGAGCCGAACCCGAACCGGGCGCCGGGCTTCCCCCGGTCGCCGCACCCCCGGGCCGCCTGGACGGGGCGCGGCACCTGCCCCGCCTTGCTTCGACACGCTTCTCCCGGGCCCAAGGACTTGCCGCCGGCCCTGCCGTTTCCGAAAATCGGCTCGGCACGGTCGGCGACGCTGCCGAGGCGGCCTGGCAGGAAGGGTGGTCCGCGTTGCGAGTCGGGGCCGAGGACCAGGCCGTGGCGGCTTTCGAACGGATCCCGCCGGACAGCGAACTTGCCGAGGACGCGGCCTACTGGCGGGGCGTGGCCTTGGTCCACAGCGGGCGGAAGGCGGATGGCGCGCGGGCCTTCGAGGGTTTCCTCGCGCGCTTCCCGCGTTCGCAGCGCCGTGGGGAGGCCGTCGTCGCGCTGGGGTGGCTGCGGCTGGAGCAGGGGGATATCGTGGCGGCCCGATCCTGGTTCCAGTCGGCGGCGTCGGGAACGGACGAACGTGTGCGAGCGGCGGCGCGGCACGGATTGGAGGCGCTGGGAAGGGTCCCGGTGCTTCGGTGAGCGTTGGTTTGACGTTTGGAGGTTTCCTGATGACTCGGTGGACGGCAGGTGCCGGGACATGGGTGCTTTGCCTTGTGGCGTTGACCGCTTGGGGAAAGGCGAGCGAGGCCGGGGAGGACGGCCAGGAAGGCAGCAAGGGCGCGGTCAACGATCCGGGGGCGGCGGCCAACGCCTCGTTCCACGCGATCCCGGCCGCGCTGTCCGCGGTCGAAGGGGCCGCGGAGGATGGGTACGACAAGGGACTGGCCGGGGACTTCGCGGCGGCAATGGCTGCGGCAACGACGGTCCACGACCAGTGGACCACCTACCGCCCGCAGGCGACCAGGGACGGCGCGCAGGCCGCGTGGCTGAACGGCATGGACGGCGCGGTCGCGGGGTTCAAGACGGCGGCCTCGGCGGGCACCGACAAGGTCGCGGTCGCCCGGGCGGCGAACGCCATCAGCGCCTGGATGGACAAGTTCTACGGTCTCTATTCGAACCCGGTCCCTGCCGAGGTCATCCGCCTCGACTACCTGGGGCGCGAGGTGGTCCTGGACGCCATGTCCAATGATTTTGTCGCGGCCACCCAGCACGACACCCAGATTGCGACGGCCTGGAGGCAGGTGCGCCCGAAGGTGGTCGCGGCCGGTGGCACGCAGGAGGCGACGGATACCGACGCCGTGAAGGTTGCGTTGGGGACCGCCAGCCAAGCCAAGGACGGCCCAACGACTATCGCCAAGGCGAACGTCTTGCTGGAACTGGTGGACTCGCTGGAAAGGGTTTTCGCGAAATGACCCTGGTGTTTCTTCGGTCTCACGAGACTCGTGGCGACCGTCCCGGACCATAGGCGTCCCGGAACGCTTCAACCAGACC
>DYLT01000039.1:22791-23235 GCA_020721945.1 Blastopirellula marina | reverse complement strand
CTCGATCGTGTACGTGCTCGAGTGGGCCCACACGCCCGCCGCCGGGTAGAGCGTGATCACGTCGTTCGTCTAGTTGTAGACGAAGAAGTAATCGAGCCCCTCGGTCAGGGCGACGCCGTCCTTGCGGAGGACCAACTGGTCGGCCTGCACGCTGGCGTCATTGACGCCGACGCCCCCCGCGTCGCGGAGCTGGATGTCGAACTCGGTCAGCGTCACGCCGACAATGGCCACGTCGTGCAGGTTCGGATCGCGGTCCACGCCCGCCGGATCGTTGTCCAAGGGCACGATCAGCGAGCCGGTCGGGCCGACGAAGTCGACGCGGTCGGCAGCCCCGCGGTCCTTGAACACGTTGAGACCCAAGCCAGGGGGCGACGCCACCGCCGGATCGTCCATGCGCAACTGGCCGAACAAATCCAGTTGCGGGGCGACGATCGGCGAGGCGGG
>DYLT01000039.1:0-22757 GCA_020721945.1 Blastopirellula marina | reverse complement strand
CCTGCCGCTCCTGGAGCGAGTTGATCGAGCTGTCGATGACGGCCGAGAGGTGGTTGGGGTAGAAGTTCTCGTTGTCGGGATCCACGAACAAGGGCTCCCCGACCGGCACCAACACCGCGAAACTGCCCGTCGTGGCGCTGCCGCCGACGTTCTGCTGGTTGGTCAGGCTGAAGGCATTCCCGCCGATCACCGTCCCCTGGGCCGCAGAACTGGGATCGACATACAACCCCGTATCCAGGTTGGCCAGCACGTTATTCAAGATGGTCGGGCTGGCATTGTTTTGCACCTGGATGCCGACGCCCGCCGGATTGGTCCCCTGCGGGCCGTAAACCGTATTGTTGACGATCCGGCCGAAGGGCACGGCGCCGTCGGGCTGGCCGGCCGGGTTGCTGTCGCCCGAAAACAGAATCCCGCCGGTGCCGCTGTACGCGACCACGTTGTTCACAATGGCGATGCCCCCGACGAGCTGGTTGGGGGCGTTCAGGGTCCGACCGGAGCCGGGGTGCGGCCAGTCGTCGCGGGCGGCCGGCTCGACCCGGATCCCCCAGTCCTGCGAATAGAGGATCGAGTTACCCTGGAGGACGATCTGGCCTTTCTCCCGCGTCAGGTTGCGGTCACCGATGAGCGGATGGCCCGCCGTGTCGGCGTGGAAGTAGGTCTCGCCCGGATTGGGGAACGTCACGAAGTAGGTCGTGTACTGGATGCCTTCGGTGGCGGCCACGTTGATCAGCGCGATGGTGCCCGGCACGGCATTGGCCGTGTCGAACTGCACGTTAAGCCGCCTCGCCTCCATGGCCGCTTGGATGGCATTGCTCACCAAGGTGGTGATCTGCCACTGGTTCTGGTCGGGCTGGAAGTACACGGCGAAGGTGCCGGCCGGCGGCGTTCGGCCCCCCGTCGCCAGCAGATACATGAAGTCGACCACGTTGCCGCTGCGATCGGCGATCTGGAACGTCTGGCCCTCCTGAATCTGGGCGCCGCCGGGTGGGAACAGCCGGAACCGCTCGTCGGCCGCCGCCTCCACCGGGCCGAAGACCGTCCGCGCCAGCGGCTGGCCGCCAATCGTGTCTCCGACGCTGACCGCGCCCCACAGGTCCACGCGCTGGCTCGTGGGGATCGAGATGGCCGCCACGTTCAGCCGGCCTCCGGCAAACGCCTGGTTGATGGCCGCCGCCACGCTGTTGGCGACCGTGCCGGCCGATTGGGCGCTCTGGAAGTAGACCGGCACGGCGTTCCCCGTGGCCCCGCCGATCTGATCATCGAGGAACACAAACTCCTGCCGCTTTACCCCGTCGTCGATCCAGAACCGATCGCCGTGCGCGATGTCGCTGGCCGCCGGCATCTCGAGCGTGAACGCCTGGGTCCAACGGTCATTCGTATCGGCTTGGGCGAAAAGCCGGGTGACGCGGTAGGGGCTGTCCGGCGGGGTCAAAAACACACCGAATTCGTCGCCCCGCCGAATCTCGAGCTGGTAGGAACCGACCGTGACGATGGGTTCCGTAGGCGGCAATCCGCCGGCAAAGTCGAAGCCTGTTACGCCCGCCGGGGCGTTGGTGACCATCTCGCCCCGCTCGGCAAAGCCGATGATCACGTCGTCGATATACCAACCTTCGAAATTGTTGTTCTGACCACGACGGAAGTCGAAGTACCGGTTGTTGTTGCGCGCCGATGATCCGTAGCTCTTGTCGGTCAGGTCGCCCTGAAGCACGTTGCTGGAAAACAGCGGCCCGCGGTCGCTGACCGCACGCGTGTAGACGTGCATCAACGGTTGCGCCTGGTTCAGGCTGTCGTCCTCGCGCTCGTCGAGCTTGATCGTCGTCTCGTTCACGTCGTAGGCGCGCAGCGGGCTGTTCGTCGGGTTGGCTGGATTTGTTCCGTCGAACGCCGTCTGCGGCCCCGAAAGCTGCACAAATCCGTCCGGCGTACTCGTGGCGGTCACCTGCCAGCCGTTGGTGGTATTCAGCAGATTGATGGCTTCAGCAATGCGCTGGGCAATCAGCGCCGGCGTAATCGCGCCCCCCAACCCGACAAGCACCCGCTGCGGACCGACCACCGTGCTCGTGGCAGGGAAGGAGAACCTGAACGTCACCTCGGTCGGCAGATCGATCGCGCTGAGGCCGGTCAGCGTAAACGACGTGCCGGTCAGCGTGCCCGCGGTCATCGTGGGCGGAATATAGATTCGGTCGGGCAAGGCACGGAACTGGCGGTTGACCGCATTGGTCACCAGGCGCGACACTTCCAGGCGGCTCATATCCGGCCGGACATACACGGGAACATTTCCCGGGTCATACGCGCCCGGTGCACTTCCTTCGATTTCCAGCGCCAGCGGCGCTCCGGCATAGTGCGTCCCCTGCGTGACCGACGTCGCGCCGATGAGGAACACCCGGTTGCCATTGGGTCCCTGGAAGATGGCGTCGCCCGCCGTGGGGCTGGCCGGGTCCGGCGGCACATAGGCCGTCACGGCAAGCCGGCCCGCGGCCTGCTCGGCATTGATCGCCGCCGCCAGGGCATCGGCCACCTGCCGAGTCGTCATGTTGTCGGAGATGGGGACCGGCACATCCGATGTCGGATGGATGATGCCCCCGGTGTCCTTCGTGAACTCGAAGGTGCGAGTCCGGGAGCCATCGCTCACGGTGACATATTCGCCGTACGGCTGCGGATTGGGATCTTCCTTGATCTGTGCGCCGGCCGCGTTGGGTATCACCAGGGCGTAGCCCAGGTCGAACTCGAAGGTCCCGCCATCGATCGCAAACGTCGCGCCATCGTGCAGTTCGGCCGCCGGGGGCGCGGCGAGGTACTCGCCACCGGTTCCCAACCCGCCGATGTCCATATCGCTGGCCGTGCTGAAGTCGAACCGCACACGCAAGTTATCCAGCCCGGCGAACTGGCTGAGGTCGATGCGGGCCTGGCGCCACACGCCGCCGCCATCGTGGATCTCGCGGATGTACGTGCCGGCAATTCCCGGCTCCTCGATCGCGGGCCGGATCAAGAGCCCGTCGTTGAGGTCGGTATTCGTGGCCATGAGGGTCCAATTGGCCCCATCGTTGGAGACGAACACCCGCAAACCGTCGAAATCGGCACTGTTCTGGGTGTGCGCGTAGTAGCTGAAGTACAGCGTGGGCTTGTCGGCGGCACTGTACCCCTTGAGGCTGAACGTGCCGCTGGTCATGGCCCCATAAGCGCCGCCGGGCAGGTTGTACGTCTGCAAGCGGCTGCCGTCGCTATTCTGGTTCGTGCTGAAGTTGGTTGCGCCCGGCTGGGTCTGGTTGCCGTCGCCGTCGTAGGGGTCGTCCAGGCCGAAGTAGAGGCTGCGGTTGGTGGTGAAGACCTGGTAATTGTTCGGCGTGTAATAGCCCTCCTGCGGCACGCGCGACCAGTCGGTGGTGGCGTAGCCGGCGTGGCCGAAGTCGCCCCAACGCTCGGTCGTCCAGTGCCAGAGGTTGTAGTCGATCGGCGAGAAGTCGACCCCGGTCATGCCGCCGACGCTGGCTGGATCGATGCTCTTGGCCCCGCCGCTGAAGATGCCCAACAGGGCTCCCACCGTGTTCAGGGCGTAGACCGCGCCCGTGCTGCTGGAGGCGAAGAGGGTCTGGGCGAAGCGGCCGTCCTCGACGTTCTGCGGCCCGGCGGCCAAGCCCGAGAAGCGGATCGGCTGGTTCGTGGTCGGGTCGAGGATCTGGGCGATGTAGTGCAGTTGCGGGCCGCCGCCACGAACGCGCGTGAAATAGTTGAAGGACCCCTCCGGGTCGATGGGGGCGAAACCCCACGAGCCGCCGTTGGCGTACGCGCTGGTCTCGTTCGTCACGTAGTACAGGCCGCCCTCGGTCGACACGGCGAAGAGCCGGTTGCCGATGCCGGGTACGTTCAGGTAGGCCATGCCCGTGATGTCGCCGCCGACGCCTTCGCCCGCGAAGTCCAGTTGCGGGGCACCCGCCAGATTGACCGGATTGGTCGGGTCCGCGCCGCCGAGTTCCACGGTCGCGCCCACGACGGCCGCGCTCACGCCGATGCCCGACGCGTTGATCGCCGTGGCAATGGCCTGGGCCATTTGCTGGGCCGTGTACCCGGCCCCGAAGCGCACGGCCGTGCGCCCGGCCGTCACCCCCGGCGCGCCGGCCACATGGTTCATCGGCGCATTGCTGAAGTCGGAGGCAGTGCCCGCGTCGAGGAACGTGATTCGATCGCCCGGGCTGTTCGCGTTGGCCGCATTGACCGACCGGTAGGCGTAGCTGGCGTCGATCGTAAACGGGGCGGCGTCCACGACCGACTCGATCTGCTGGCCAAGTTGCTGCGACGTCCACGTCTCTTCGAACGGGATGGGCTGGCGCCCGCCTGTCCATCCGCTATCGCCCTGAATGACGACCTGGGCGGGATCGCTGCTCTGCGGCGCGGTGCTCGCGTCGTTGACCAGCGAGACCCGGTTGTTCACCGAGCTGGCCACGATGGTAAAGGCCGTTTGGGCGTTGATCGCCGCGACCAGGGCACTGGCCAGAACGCTCCCCGTGTCGCCGTTATTGAACACGACGCGCACGTCGGCAGCGTTGTTCATCGTGTTGTTGTTGTCGAACTCGAACGAAACCGAGGCGGTTCCACCGCCGGGCGCGAAACCGAACAGCGTGACCACCACGCCATCCAGCGCGGGCGAGCCCGAGGCGGGGAGCACGATCACCGGTCCGCTGTTGAACTCGAAGTCGAACGTCTGCCCGGTGTTGTCGTCGACCAGCCGGAACCACTGCCCATCCCGGAATACCGAAGCCCCCTGCGGCGCCATCCGCACGTCGATGCCCAAATCGAACTCGAACTCCTCGGTAACCCCCGCCGCGTCGGTCACCGAGAACCAGTCGCCGTCTCGGAAGTCCTGGGGCTGCACGCCGCCGGGGAACCGATAAATCGGGTTGGTCTGCGAGGCCTGGTTGGCGAGGATCGTCGGCGCGCTGAACAACTGGCCCACCGGCACGATGTTGCTGAACAGCCGGTTGCCCGAGGCACACAGCCCGCTGTTGATATACGGGTGGTTGATCGCCGTGCCGCCGGAATCCAAAAGCCACACCAGGTTGTGGCCGGAGGTGATGCCCGTCAGTCCCGTAGGTCCCAAATCGGGATTAGGGATATTGCCCACGATGAGCACACTTCGCCCGCGGTGAGGGTCCGTGTTGCGATAATCGTGCACCATCGCCTCGACACGCACGCTATTGTACGGATCGGCCTGAAGCGTGTTCGGGTTGGCCGGGTCGCGGCGGATGACGTCGATGCCCGTGTCGACGTCCACCGGCAGGTTGTTCGCGTTGCCCGTGTCGAGTTCGCGGTACCGGGGGTTGTAGTTGGCCCCGGGGCCGGCGGTGATGGTCATCAGGCGCCCGTCGTTGCGCATCGCGAGGTCGCCGTAGTAGTAGCCGCCGGTGGCGCCAGGCAAGCCGTCGTCGTTGTAATCGGTCACGTCGGTTTCGAGCGTGCCGGTAAAGGGATCGACCGTGTACAAGTCGCTGCCGGTCAGCGTGTAGAAGACGACATCGCCCAGTTGGAACTCATCGGGCACCAGGCTCAGGCGCTGCGGGCCACTCGGAGACCAGCTTGGCGTAGGATCGACGTTCGGGTTCACGGCCTGGATGAACGAGTTCGGTCCGGTATCGACATGTTCTTCCACCACGCGGGCGATGGCCTCAATGGGCTCGACGCGCACCAGGGGGTTGGCCTCGCGGTCGGCGCTCCACGAGCCGCCGATGACTGACGCGAGGGCCTGCGGCGTCGCCCGCACCGAAGTCACGGCCACGTAGTACACCTGGTTCCGCTCGGGCAGATACGCCGGACCGATATAGGGGTCGCGGCTGCCCAACGAGCCGCGGTTCAGGTCGTCGAGTTCCGTGCCGGCGGTGGGCACTGGCCGATCGTCGGCGATGTTCGAGCTGCCGCTGGTCAGGATCAGGCGCCCTTGGCTGTCGAAGACCCACATCGACAGGTCCGGCCGGGCCATGCCGTCGGCATAGTCAATGTCGAAGATCGTCGAGAAGATGCTTCCTGCGTCGTTGAGGCCTCCGAGCGACTGGATCGCCTCGAAGTCGACTTCGAACCGGTACCAATCGACGTCGGTGCGCCCGCTCAGGTAGCCCGCCAGCGAAATGGTATTGCGGTCGCTGGCGAGCAGATGGCCCAGGTTCTGGGCATTGCCGAAGCTGTCGTTGGCCGCGGTGCTCTCGGAGGTCTCGCCCAACAGCGGCGAGTGCTGGGGGAAGCCGAGCACCTCGATGCCGTTGGTGGCATAGCGGATGTCGGCGTACTGGACGGTCGAGCCGGCCACCTCTTGCATCTCGCGGAGGCGGATCTGCATCTGATACTTGCCCGAGGTGTTCGACAGCCGCACCAGCGACGTCGTGCCGGGGAGGAACTGGTGGTGCACGCCGTCGAGGGCCACATTGGCGCCTACGGCCCGGGCCGTCACAGCCAGGCCTCGCGTGGCCTGGGCCTGGGCGATGGCCGAAATGATCGCCTGCTGCACCTGGGAAGCCGACAGCCCCTGATACGCCACGGGGAGGTCGCCGGTGTACGAGCCGTCCGAGTCGAACTCGAAGGTGACGGCACGGCCGGCGCCGTCAACGATTGTAAACTGCTGCCCTTCGCTGTAGTTGGTCCCGGGGCCGATGTTGCCGATGGCCAGCGCGCTGCGGACCCGCACGTAATACGTGCGGAGCTGCCCTGCCGGGCCGGGCAATACCAGGCGCATGCCGGCATCGCGGGGATTGGTGGTGTAGTAGTCGTGGCGGATATACAGGTCGCGATCCATACCCTGTCCCAAGAGGGCGCCGTCCGGATCACTCTTGGTCGCGTGGGAATCGGGCTCGTGCGAGTTGTCGCTGCGGGCCAGCACGTTGCCGTCGGCGTCGATCACCTCGACGACGGTATCCAGCGCGAACGTGGTGCGGTCGATGTCGAGCCAGATCTCGGTGCCGGCCGGGGCGTCGAACTGGTACACGTCGACGTCGCCGGGGTCGTCGAACCGAATCTGCCCATACACGTCGAACCCCAGGCGCTGGACATCGTCGCCGGCCTTGTCGAACGGGGCGAGCTGACCGAGCCGTTGCGAATTGGCCGGGTTCCCATTGAGATCCGACTGGCCGGAGACGCCCGGCTCGATTTCGTTCACCACGGCCACGTTGCGGTCGTGCGAATAGCGGTCGAAGCGGATGCTGCGCCAGGCGCCGGGCGTGCCTTGGCTGGCGCCGTTGCCGTTGGTGTCGAACATCGGCCGGCCGTAGATGTCGAAGCCGGCGCCGAGGCGGTCGTCGGCCAGGGCGGTCAGCACCACGGGCCGACCGGGCTGCCCCACGATCTGCACGATGCCGCCGATGCGGTCGTCGTATTCCAGCGGGCGGCCCTGGGCCGTGAAGCCGGCGTCGGCGCCCGAGAGCTTCACCACCAGACTTCCCGCCGCGTTGCTTTGCAGGCGCAATCCGCCCACGTGGTGGAAGTTGGGGACGATGATCTCACCCCGAAGCACGTGCACGATGTCCACGTCGTCCCAGATGGACTCGGTGGTCAGCGTCGCTGGCCGGACTTCCATGCCGTTGGTGCCGTTGGTCAGGCTGAGATCATCGACCAGGCCGAAGCGGTTCGCCCGGACCATCGGACCGTAATTGTCGGCGTACTGGTCGAAGGCCGACAGCGGCCCGGTGCTGCGGCCCCAGTCGGGCACGGTAAATGCCTTGAACGAATTGGCGTCGATACTGACTACCGCACCCTGGTTGGCCAGAAAATCGTTCCCCACAATGATCGGCTGCGCCCCCCGCACGAAAATGGTCGCGGGCTGCAAAGTGCCGCGGCCATTGCGGTCTCCGTCGGATCCCGCTGCGTTGGACTCGAAGCGCGAGTTGGCCACGCGCACGTGGGCCTGGCGGATTTCGACGGGTGAGAACCGGGCGAACGCGCCCTCGATCGGCGACATCCCGCCGCCGTACGCCACGATCGCCTGGTCGATGCTCCCTTCGGCCGTGGGCGCAAAGACCAACCCCGCCCAGTCGCCGCGGGCGGGCGGCTGGCCGCTGGTGTCCTCCGTCGTGTTGAACGTGCCGCCGGCCCCGAACCGCGTGTCGGCCAGCGAGGTGAAGACCACCTTGTAGCCCGGCGCGCCCTCGACCGAGCCCGGGCGGCCCTCGGCAATGAGCTGGGTCCCCATCTCGGCCTCGATCCTCGACCCGGTCAGTTTGACGATCACGCCGGGATCGACCTGCAACCGCGCGTCGATTCGCGCATCGAGCGTGCCGAACCCTTCGAGCGACCAGACCGGCGCCGTGGTGCGCAGCTCGATTTCCCCGCCGCCGACGTGGACCGCGGTGACGTCCAGACCGCGGTTATCCCGGGCCCCATTGATGGCCGCGACGATCTTGTCGGCCATCTCGGAGACCGTCGAGGCCGGGTCGCCCGGCTGCGGATCGTTCGAGCGGTCGTAGCGGATTTCCACCCGGCCGGGCACGAAGCTGCCCGACCCGCGCGCCGTGTAGTCGCTGGTCAGATTGAACTCGAACACCACGCGCGTGCTGCCGTCGAAGATGGCAAAGGTTTCCGCATCGCGGATGCCGTCGCCGTCGGGGGTCTGGATGCGGTAGTCGTCCAGGCGCGCCAGGCTGGTGGTGACCGGGGTGCCGATTGGCCCGGTGGGCGTGCCTTTGAGGAACAGGTTCTCGGCAATCACATGGACGATATCGAGGTCGTCGAAGCGGGCAGGCACTTCGAGCTTCTCGACGGGCACGCCGGGCTGGGTGGGAATGCCCACGAACACGCCGTTGATCGAGTTCACATAGGCCTGCGGGGCCACCGACGTGCCGGTCGCGTACGTGGCGACCAGCCGGTTGCCGTAGATTTGCGGGCCGACGCGGTCGTAGTCCGCGGTGAACGGGGCGTAGGGGTCCCAGTTCTCGAACTTCGTGTCGGCGAAGCTGTTCGGATCGCCCGACATCGCCGCGTCGGCGCTGTTGGTGATCGTGTTGAAGGTGACCGTGGGCCGGGCCTCGAGCATGTGGATCGGCGCATAGACGCTGCGCACGCCATCGACCACGACCTCGCCACCGCCATAGCGGATATCGGCGTGGTTGACGTAATTGAGGAAGATCCCCTGCGTTTCCAGCACGCTCCGCGCGGCCTTGCCGGAGGCCGGGTCGTAGGTCTCGATGAAGTCGTTATCGAGCTTGTTGCGGAAGACCAGGCCGCCCCAATCGCCCTCGCGCGGCGTGGTGGTCAGCGCCGGCTCGCGGTCGGCGCCCAGCGTCTCGTCGAAGTACGAGGTGAAGTACACCGGCCGGCCCGGAATGCCCAGCACCTGCACCGCGCCGCGGCTGCGATCGACGTTCTCCGTCGAGCTGCCCACGTCGACGTTCGCCCCCCGCAGCTTCACCACGGCCCCGGCGTCGAAGACCACGGTCACTCCGCGCGGCACCTCGAGCCGAGCCCCGTCGGGCAGGGCGTTGCCCAGCGAGTCGGTGCCGATCTGGTACGGCTGGTTGTCCTGAAGCGTGTTGCCCAGCGCGCTGGTGCCCAGAAGGATCGCCACGGTGCGGCCATCGACCACGACCACGGTGGGGTCGTCCGCGTGCAGGCTCGCCGAGAGCGCCGCGGTCTGGGCCGTCGCGGCCGTGTTGATCGCGTCGCGGATCTTGGTCGCCATCTGCGCGGCGGTCTCGCTGCCCGTGTACGGGATGGCGATCCGTCCCGCGCCCGGGGCTCCCGTGCCGGCGCGGTCGAACTCGAACACCAGGTTTTCCACGCCGTCGGAAACGCGGAAGGTCTGCCCGTCCTGAAGCTGCGACGCCGACACGGCCTGGATACCCCGCCCCGGCGTATCGTTGGCGAAGTTGTTCCCCACGATCCGCACCACATCGCCCGGCTGCGCCGCGGCCAGCGCCTGGTCGATGCGGGGATAGGGGTTGGCCAGCGTGCCCTCGGCGCCGCTGGGATTGGCCGCCTTGTCGACGATGAGCGTGTGGTTCGTCGCCGGACTGGCCGTCGATGCCGCCACCTGGAACCAGTAGTCGTACACCCCCCCCGGCACGCCGTCGTAGTTGCCGTCGAAAATCGTGCCGGCCTTGTCGATCAGATGCGACGGGCTGGTCAGACTGTCGCGGAACGTCTCGGGATTGTTGGGATCGACCCCCTTGGGCGTGAAGCTCAGGCGCAACTGGTAGTCGCCCTGGGTCGTGCCGCCGACGCCGGTGTCGTCGTTTTGCGGCTCGTACGCGGTGTTGCCGGCCGCCGTCACGCCGACGTAGTAGGTCCCCGCCGTGAGGTAGATCTCCAGCGCCGCGTCTTCGCTGTAGTAGTCGTCGTTGCGGGCCACGACGCGGTACTTCTTGACGCCGTCCTCCTGATCCTCCTGGTACAACGTGACGACGGAATCCAACAGCGACGAGTCGTTCAGCCGCTCGGCGTTGATCTCGACGCGGAACAGCCCGCGATCGTTCAAGTCGACCCGGTACATGTCGACGTCGATGACGTCGGGCCGGTACATGTGCTGGCCGTGGAGGATGTCGTGGTCACCGGGATAGGTGGGTTCGCTTGACGAAACAGGGTTGGAGATGTCCTCGCCCGATCCCATGATGGTTAGCGGGGGCAGATCATAAGAATGGCCGAGCCCCAGCGCGTGGCCGATCTCATGCATGGCCGCCTTGAACCAAAATCCGCCGAACTCGCTGGCGCCCCAGTCCTCGGCGTAATCCATCAGGACCAGGCCCCCGCCGTTCTCGCCACCCAAACCGCCCGGCGCCGACTGAAGCCCGAAGATCGCCAGGTCGCCCGTGGCCACGGCAAGCCCGCCGGCCGGGTTCTCGTAGAACTGGATGCCCAGGTACTGGCTATACAGGGCGAAGATCTCGCGGGCGCGTTGCTTCTGGGCCTCCGTGATGAGGTTCCAGTCGCCCGTGGGGAAGTAGTAGGGGATGGCCGGCACCCCCGCGCCCCCGTCGGGAGCCGATTCGCCGCCAAAGTGGTCCTCGATGGCCAAGGCCGGATAGTTGGGCAGATCGCGGTGGCCCGGCTCGTCGATCGCCCCGGGCCATTCCAGCGTGAAGTCCAGCGCGAAGGGATCGACCGAGCCGCCGAGGATCAGGCTCTGGGGGCCGGTGCCGTCGCCGAAGACCGGGGCCAACGCGCCGCCGAGGGTGCGCACATCCAGCGCCGTGTAGAAACTGGTGCCCGCGTCGCCCGCCACGCGGAACTCGGTCTGGACCGGCTGGTACGCGTTGCCGATGCGCAGGCGGAACGCGCCCGTGCCATAGTTCGCCAGGTTCTGCGCGAAGGTCAGCACCGCCATGTGGCGGGCCGCGTCGTAGTCGACGCTCGTCGGCGGAATCAACATGTCGTCGGCCGGGGTGGCCGAATCGCCGGTCACGAAAAGCTGGTAGAAGTTGACGTTCTCGGCCGCGGCCTCGTTGAGCACATCCTCGCTGAAATAGACCTCGACCACGTTGTCGGCCTGGGCCAGCGTGCCGTCGGGGTTGCGCGTGATCGGCTGCGGGACGACCGCCGTGACCTGCGGCCCGACGTCGAGGTCGAAATCCTGGGCGAAGTCGACGCCGCTATTGAGATCGGGGTTGAGCTGGAACGGAATCCCGAGCCGGTTCTTCAGCGGCGCCGCGCTGTCGGCAATGCCCGACACCTTGCTGTCGCCCACAATCACGATCCGGTACTGGTCGTCGGGGAGGTTCTCGGCAAAGCGGACGACGACCTCGTTGGGCCGGTCGCCGATGCCGATATGGCCGATCGGCACCACGACGTCGCGCACGGTGTTGTCGGGGTTGGCCACCCACTGGGTCTGGCCATTGACCACCTCGGCCACCCCGTCGACGATCTTGAGATTCGCCTCGAACTGATCGTCGCCGCCGGAGCGCAGGAACCGGATCCCGGCCAGTGTCGCCGGATCGATCTGCTGGCCCTCGTTGAAGCGCAAGACCAGCTCGCGCGGACCGATCTGGAGGACCGCGCCGGGCTCGAGAATCGCCCCGGCGTTGGGAATGACCGAAACGAGCTTCGGCGCCGCGGCCGCGCCCTGGGTGCCGTACACCGTGATCTGCCAGTTGTTCAGCGTCCCGGTCACCCCGCTGACGCGGTCGCGCACCGTCAGCGTCCAGTCGCCGGCCGACGACTCGCCCCAGTGGCGCGCCGAGGTGAAGGTCCAGTCGGAGTAGTCGCCGGCGCTGAGAAGGTTGGTAAGGAGGTTGCCCTGGGTCGCCAGGACCGATTGGGTTCCCGACGGCGAGGTCAGCACGATCTCCAGGTTGGTGAAGTCGGCGTGGCTGATGCTCACGTGGACCTCGACCTTTTCGATGCTGCCGACCCGGGTGCCCAATGCCGTCGTCGAGCTGATGCCCGTGGCGTTGTTGTCGGGGATCGCCTGGTTGACCTGGATGGTCGGCGAGGCGAGGACTTCCTCGGCGGCCACGGGGTTCCAGTTCCGCGCGAGGTTGACGGCGGCCGTGGCGTCGACGAGCCCGAACCCGTACTTGTGGTTGATGTGGTAGCCGGCGGCGTTGGTGGTCCAGTCGCTGTCGGCCGGGTCGTTCTGCCGCGCGGTCTCGACGAGGATGTGCTGGACGTCGCGCCAGGTGAGGTTCGGATTGGCTTCGAGCATCAATGCGACGACGCCGGCGATCACGGGTGCCGCCGACGAGGTGCCGCCGAATTGGCTGGTGTAATCGACGTCGGCATAGGCGTCGCCGTCGGCGGTACCCGCCGCGTTGTAGCCGTCGTCGCCGGTGCGGTCGGTGGTCACGATGCCGGCCAGCCCTCCGTTGGAGGGTGCCGAGATCAAGATCGCGGCACCGGGGTTGGAGTACGGGGCCTGCACGCCGTCGTCGCCGACGGCCGCGACCGGGATGACGTAGCGCGAGCTGTTGAACCCCAAGAGGTTGACGTTGCCGCCCAACTGCTGCTCGTTGCCGGCGGCGAAGACGAAGATCGTGCCCAATCCGCCGCGGCCCTGCGTCACGCCCGCCTGGAGCGCGGCCATGGTTTGCGGGAACGTGCTCCACGGCGCCAAGAACGCCACGCGCCAACTGTTGTTGTAGACGTCGATGGCCTGGTTCTGGTAGGTGAGGGCCTGGGCGATGAGGTCGTCGGTGAAGTTCGCCGTGGTCTGCTGCGAAATGAGGCGCAATCCGGCCAGCTCGGCCGCCGGAGCAACGCCCGAAACGCCCACGGCGTTGAAGCCCGCCGCCGCCGCCACGCCGGCCACCGAGGTGCCGTGGTGGTCGACCGTGTTGCCGGCCTCGGGCGCCGGGTCGGGGTCGCCGTAGTTGAAGTCGTAGCTCAACGCGGCCAGGTACTGGGCCGTCAGGTCGGGATGCGTGTACTGAAGCGCGTCGTCGACAATGCCGATCTGGACGTTCCGGCCGAGGTAGGTGTCCCACGCGCCGGTCACATTGATATCGACGCCCGCCCGGCCCGGCTGACCCGTGTTCTGAAGGTGCCACTGGTCGACGAAGTACGGATCGTTCGGGGTGGCCAGCGGGATCGCCTCCTGCGGAATCAGGGGATAGGCGTATTCGACGCCGGCGGCCTGTTGCAACAGCGACGAGACCGTCTGCCACGTGACGTCGCTGGGGAACTGCCACACATACGCATTGGACAACAGCGCGGCCGCGCGCTGCGAGTCGGCGCCGACGGCCGCGGCCGCCTGCGAGGCCGATACGCCCTCCCCAAGGCCGACGATCCACTCGTGGGTCGCGTTGAGGTCCTCGACACGATAGCGGGTCAGATCGGTCGCCTGCTCGACCAATTGCTCCAGCCGATGCTGGAACACGCTGTCGGGGTCGATCGCCGGATCGATGCTCAACAGCACCCGGTCCTCGAATTGCTCCATCCGGAGGCCGCGGGGCTTGCGATGCCGTGTGTCTGACGGGCGGCGAACCGAACCGGGACGGCGATCATGGCCCTTCTTCCCCGCAAGTCGACGCAACGAGTTCCAGACCCCCATCGATCAATCTCCCTTGCAAACTTCGCCCGGCCGAGAGGCCAAGTCTTCTCTGTCGGAAAGGCTGCTGTCTTGGGGCAAAACCCCGGAATCTTCAAACTAATTGCAGATGCCGCAAATAGTTTCGATTAAAATCCGAGACCCCCGAAAAATCAATCCCTATCCATCCCATTCCGCGCATTTTGAACGATCGTTCCAGTATTCCAAACTGATCCATTTTTCGAAAACCCGAGCATCCCAAGGCTCCAAGGTCCTTCCTCCCCGACGCTCCACCCGTCGGTCCGGCTCGTTCCGTTTTACCGCCGTGCGTAACGTGCGAGAATGGTCGGTATCGGCGCGAGGACGCACGATCCCATTGACCTTAGAAGCAGGGCTTCTGGAAAAGTTCCCAAGAAGTTCCCAGAATTCGCCCGACGTTTTTCCTCCGGACTCCCATTCGAGTGGGCTTTCCCAGCCGCGCAGCCGCCATGTCCCGCAACCGGCGCATTCGTCACATCGTTCAGCAAGTCCAACAACAGCAAGTGGATCCGGTCACGCTGGTCGAAGCGTGCCTCGAACGGATCCACCAATATGAGGGGTCTGTTCGAGCCTGGGTGCTCGTCGACGAAACCGAGGCCCGGCAGGCCGCCGAACGCATCGGGCGAGCTATTCGCCGAGGGAACGCCGTGGGCCCGTTGGCGGGGATTCCCCTCGGCGTCAAGGACGTGTTCGACATCCGAGGGTTACCGACAAAGGCGGGGTCGCGACTTCGCGAGGACCATGTGGCCCAGGCCGACGCGCCGATGGTGGCCGCCCTGCGCCGCGCTGGGGCGATTCTGCTGGGGAAGACCGTGACGGTCGAGTTTGCCTGCTTCGACCCTCCGCCCACGAAAAACCCGTGGACCCTCGATCGGAGCCGCACCCCAGGGGGGTCGAGTAGCGGCTCCGCCGTGGCCGTGGCGTTGGGCATGTGCCTCGGCGCCACCGGCACGCAGACTGGCGGGTCGCTGGTTCGTCCGGCCAGTTATTGTGGAGTCGCCGCGTGCAAGCCGACGTTCGGCCGGGTCAGCCTGGAAGGCACGGTGCCGGTATCGTACCACCTCGATCACGCAGGCATGATCGCCCCGAGTGTTGACGACTTGGCGACCTTGCTTGGGCCGGTCCTCTGGTCCGAAAACGAACCGGCCAGCGCCTACCGGATCCCCCCTTGGGATCCCGACGAGGAGCCTGACCAGGCCGTTCGGCCCAGGCTCGGCCTGGTGGAAGAGTTTCTCCATGAATCCGATGAGTCGGTGCGTTCGAAGGTCCTGGCCGCGGTCGAGCGGCTGCGCGCGGCGGGGGCGACCATCGAGCCTGCCCGATTGGGACTCGACTTCGCCGCGATCCGGCGCATGCATCGGCGGATCATGGCGGTCGAGGCGGCCGCCTATCACCGGCCCACGTTTCTCGCCCGACGCGATGCGTATGGCCCGAACATCGCCTCCCTCTTGGACGAGGGCCTGAGCGTGCCGGGCGTCGACTATGCCGAGGCCCTGGCCCATCAGCGCACGGTGCGGCGCACGATCGGCGATCGCTTCGGCTCGTTCGACGCGTTGGTCATGCCGGCCACGAACACGACGGCGCCCGGGCTCCAGACCACGGGCGATTCGGGTTTCCAATCGCCGTGGAGCTACGCGGGGGTGCCGGCGATCTCCTTGCCGTGTGCCCTGGCCCACGACGGACTGCCGGTGGCGCTGCAACTGGCGGCCCGCCATGGCGGCGAGGCCGATCTGTTTCGCCTGGGGGTGTGGTGCGAAGGGCAGCTCGGGTTTCGCGCGAAACCGGCGCTGGTTGGCGCATAAGCGCCGCCTTCGGCGACGGGGGCAGACTGCTCCGGTGCGCTGTGCCCTTGCGCCAATTGGGACTGGGGGTCGATGGGCACGAGCGTCGGGGACGACGTGGCGGCCTAGCGAGGATCTCGTGATCGGGGCTTCAGCGTCACGGCCTTGAGGTTCATGACTGCACCGCGGGGCATGTTCTCGGGCGCGACCGTCAGGGTAAAGCGGCCCGCGCCGGGCAGGCGCAACTCGCCCAGCCGTTTCTCGACGAACTGGGTCCACGAGCCCGTCTCCTCGACCTTGCCTGAGACCTTCTGGTCGCCCACCGCGACCGTGAAGGTGCTCCCGCCAGCGCCTTGTTCGCAGGCGTAGGTGACGAAGACCTGGAACGCGCCGGGCTTCTTGACGGCAAACTCCCACGACACCTGGTCCTTGGGGTTCGTCCAGAAGCCGATGTTGTCCTTGCCGTGACCCGATTCGTACCGGGCGGTCTGGCCGTGGACGACGGCCTCCGCGGCCGGCAGCGTGATGCTCCCGTCGGCCGCCTGGGCCAGGCCGGGGTTGGCCACCTCGGGTTTGCCGACGATTTCCAGCACGACCACCGAGGCGATCTTGTCGGGGGCCTGCTCGGGAAGCTGGATCGAGACCCCGTCGTCGCGGGGGGTCGCCTCCAAGGCCCGGTCTCGGTCGGCCAGCAAGAACGCCTTGGTGACCTTGTTCTTGAGGCCCGGCACCACGAGCGGGCCTTTGGGCCAGTCGAACACGTGGAGGTAGATTTTGCCGGGTTTCTGGGTAGCGCGGCCCCAGGCGAGACGTTGGAAGGGGCTGGCCGACGTCCCGTAGATCGACTCGCCGTTGACGTGCATCCACCGACCCATCCGGGCGAGGCGCTCGACGCTGGGCTCGGGGATGAGGCCCTCGGCCGTGGGTCCGACGTTCAACAAGTAGTTGCCCCCCTTGCTGGCGATGTCGATGAGGTTGCGCACCAGCGTCTCGGCCGATTTCCAGTTGTGGTCCTCGGTCTTGAAGCCCCAGGTGTCGTTCATCGTCATGCAGCTTTCCCAATCGACGCCGGGCAGGCCGGTAGCCGGGATCTCTTGCTCGGGCGTGCCGAAATCGCCGGCGAAGTCGCCCTTGGCCGTCAGGCCCGCCATGCCCTGGCGCCCCTTGTCGACCCGGTTGTTGATGATGATGTCGGGGTCGAGGCCGCGCACGTACTGGTAGAGCATCTTGCCGTGCTCGTGGGTCCACGTGTTCTCCCACTCGCCGTCGAACCACAAGACGCCGATCTTGCCGTAGTTCGTGGTCAGCTCGCGGAGCTGGCCCTTGAGGTGGTCGAGGTAGCGGTTGAAATCGGGGACCCGTTCTGGGCGCGGGTCCCACGGGCGCCGCGGGAGGTAGTCGGGATGGTGCCAATCCATGATCGAGTGATACCAGCAGATGCGCAGGCCCTCTTGGCGGCACGCGTCGGCCAGTTCCTTCATGATGTCGCGCCGAAACGGCGTGCCCATCACGTCGTAGTCGGTCCGCTTCGAGTCGAACAGGCAGAAGCCATCGTGGTGTTTCGAGGTGATCACGATGTACTTCATGCCCGCGCCCTTGGCGATGCTGGCCCATTGGCGGGCGTCGAACTTCACCGGGTTGAATTGCTTCTGGAGCGGCTCGTATTCGCGAACGGGGATTTTCGCCGTGTTCATGATCCACTCGCCGGCGCCGCCGATCTTCTTCCCCTTCCACTGGCCGGCGGGTATGGCGTAAAGCCCCCAATGGACGAACATGCCGAAGCGGGCCTCGCGCCACCAGGCCATGCGCTGGTCGCGCTGGGCCTTGGTCTCTTGCGGCGCGGCCCGCTCGGGCGGCGCGGCGCAGACGGCGACGGGGGGAACGAGCACGGCCAAGGCGACCAACCAGGCAAGGCGTTTCGCGAACATCGCGCGGTTCTCCAAAAGTTCAATAACGTAGTTCGACCCGCTGACCAGTAAGGCTCGAGCGGCGCATGGCATCGATAATCACGGCGACGCGGTAGCCGTCTTCGAAGGTCGCCTGGAAGGGGCTCAGCTCCTTCTGGTTGGCCACGGCATCGAGGAAATGGAACTTCTCGATGATGTGGCCGTGCTCCCAACCCAGGTTATGTCCCGAGGGCCACCACGCGCCGCTATAGGGGTGGAAGCTCTCGGTGACGTTCACCTCGCTGAAGCCGAAAAGCGAGTTTTCGCCGGTGACCACGCACGCATGGAGACTGTTGGGGTGTTCGAGGTCCCACCGGAGCGAGCCCTTCGAGCCGTTGATTTCCCAGGACAGGTAGTTCTTGCGCCCCGTGGCCACGACCGACGATTCCATGACGCCGATCGCGCCGTTTTCGAACTCGAGCACGGCGGCGGTGCCTTCATCGGAGAAGGCGTCGGGGTCCCCTGCCGACGCGATGGCCCGGTCCTTGTTGAAGGTGCGCACCAGGGCCGAGACGCTCTTGATCTCGCCCACGAGAAAACGGCACTGGTCGATGGCGTGGCTGCCGATCCCCTGGAGTCCGCCCGAGTGGGGCCAGGCCGAATACCACGCTTGGTTCGGCGAGAGCGAGGGGTCATGCCCGGCCATCTGAAGATAGTTCACCCGCATCTGATACACCACGCCAATGCGGCCCGAGGCCACCAGGTCCTTGGCCAGGCGCACGGCCGGCATGAAGCGGTAATTGAACGTGCACATGGCCTTGGCCGAGGAGGCGCGGGCCGCGTCGCGCATGCGCCGGGCGTCGGCCACGCGGATGGCCATCGGCTTCTCGCAGATCACGTGCTTGCCGTTGGCCAGCGCCGCGATGCACGGTTCCGGGTGCACCGGGTCCGGCCCGCAGTTGTCGACCACGTCGACTTCGGGGTCGGCCACCAGTTCAGTCCAATCGGTGGTGTAGCGTTCGAAGCCGTACCGCACGGCCTCGGCTTGCACCTTGCGCTCGTCCTTGTCGCACAGCAGCGACAAGCGCGGCAACACGTTGGCCGCCGGATAGATGTAGGGGATTTTTTTGTACGCGTTCGTGTGGCACTTGCCCATGAACCCACACCCCAAAACGCCCATGCGCAGCGGCTTCTTGGGATCGGGACCCGTTGGCCGGATGGTCATCGTCGTTGCTCCTGGGACCTGTCAACCAATACGTTGGATGGGCGCGAGGCAACCCGCCGTACCCCGTTGATGGGCCTCACTCCACGTCGGCCAGGTTCTCGCGGGCCCAGCGGACCGATTGTTCGAGGTGTTGCCGCTCGACCACCCACGACTCCGCCCCGTCGGCCAGGTTACGACCCGGCGATCGTTCGATCGGCCTCTCCCACGACTTCGCCAGGTACCATGCCAGGCCGTCGCCCGGCGGCGCGGGGTGCCGGCGGAAGTAACCCTCCTCCAGAATATTCAGCCGGAACGGGGCGAACTGCGAATGGATCTCGATATTCAGGGCGATCTCGGGATGGTGCCGGCGGAGCGTCTGGGCCACGACCTTGATGTCGATGTCGCCCTCGCCCAGCGGACCGTTCTCCAACGCCAAGCCCGCCTCGGTCCGCACGATGCGGTAGTTCTTGTAGTGCGTCGTAAGGGCATAGGGGGCCATGATCTCGGCCAGACGCACCGGATCGTCCAGGTCGAACGCCAGGTTCGCGCAGTCGACCGTGAACCCGAAGGCCGGGCTGTTGACCCGCGCCAGAATCGAGGCCAACTCGCGCACCGTGAAGTCGGCGTGATTCTCCATCGCGATGCGCAAGCCCCAGTCCTCGGCGGCCTTGCACGCCTCGCGCAGGATCGCCACGGCCTGGTCGGCCAGCGCCGCCATGTCGTGCCCCTCGTCCCGCGTGAACAGGTTTCCAGCCACCACGCGCAACAGCGGCGAACCGAGCTTCCGGGCCACATCGAGGTGGTGGATCACCAGCCGGGCATCGGGCACGCCGACGTCGTACCCCGCGTCGCGCAGCAGCTCGCGCCCCTTGGACGCCATCGGGTGCCACGAGAACATCGACCCCATGCCCAGATGGCAGTACAGACCCCGTTCGTCCGCCGCGCGGCGGATCCGGGCAAGCTCCTCGTCGCGAAACGAGGTAAAAGGCGACAGCTCGAAAAGCACCCCCTCGAGGCCCCAGCCAGCGGCGAGTTCCAACACGCCGACCGCATCGAGCCCCGAGTTCCGCGTGCTGTACGAGTCCAGACCCAGTTTCATCTTCGCGCCCTCGCATCAAGACGACCGTGGTGGGTTGGCCTCCTCCGATCGGCGCCCCAGCGCCGAAGCCGGTTGGCCCTGGCTCTTGGTGCAAGCACGCCGCGATTATAGAGGGGCGGCGGTTGAGGTTTCAACTCCCCGCGCCGCGCACCCGGCGGGTTCTCCCCCGCGACGACCCCGGAGACGTCACTTCACCTCGAGCATGCGCCGCAGCGACTTCAAGGCGTCAGCCGCCGTGGGGTCGTCCACGCGGATCACGTGGACCGGCGTGCCGGCCGCCAGGTTCTCGACGGCCCAGCACAGGTGGGCCAGGTCGATGCGGAACATGGTCGCGCACATGCACACCATCGGCGAGAGGAAGTAGATCTCTTGCTCGGGATGCTCGTGCTTGAGCCGGTTGACCAGGTGCAGCTCGGTGCCAATGGCCCAGCGCGTGCCGGCCGGCGCCTCTTCCACGAGCCGGATGATCTTGCCCGTCGAGCCGGTCGCGTCGGCCTTGGCCACTACCTCGCGCATGCACTCGGGGTGAACCAGGATCTTGATATCAGGGTACAAGCGGCGGAAGTGATCGACGTGTTCGGGCCGGAACATCTGGTGGACGCTACAGTGGCCCTTCCACAGAATCACGCGGCTCTGCCGGATGGCCTCGGGCGGGTTGCCCCCCAACTCGTCGCCATGAGGATCCCAAACCGGCATGGCGTCCAGGCCGATCCCCATGGCCAAGGCGGTGTTGCGGCCCAGGTGCTGATCGGGAAAGAACAGCACGCGCTGGCGGCGGGCAAAGGCCCAGTCGAGCACCGCGCGGGCGTTGGCCGACGTGCAGACGATCCCCCCGTGCCGACCGCAAAACGCCTTGAGACTCGCCGCCGAGTTCACATAGGTCACCGGCATCAACTCGCGGGGGTCGATCACCTCGCCGAGCTGCGCCCAGCATTCCTCGACCTGATCGATCTCGGCCATGTCGGCCATCGAGCACCCGGCGGCCAGGTCGGGCAGGATCACGGGGATGCGCTGGCCGCCCCGCTCGGCCAGGCGTTCGGGCCGGTTCGCCAGGATGTCGGCCGTCTCGGCCATGAAGTGGACGCCACAGAACACAATCGCCCGGCATTCCCGGTCGGCCGCCGCCAACTCGCTGAGCCGATAGCTGTCGCCGCGCAGGTCCGCCAGCGCAATCACCTCGTCTTGTTGATAGTGGTGGCCCAGGATCAACAAACGCTTTCCCATCTCGGCGCGCACGGCCTGGATCCGCGCGGTCAGGGTCTCGTTGTCGAGCGACCGGTACGGCTGGAGCGGGTAAGTGGCTTCGACCATCGTGACGCTGGGCGTGGCCATGCGGGTCTTCGGACAAATCGGCTGGAAAGAACGCAAGCCCTCGTCCAAGTATAGGGGTTCCCCAAGGATCGACCAACCCTCCCGAGGGCCAGCCGAGCCCCACGCGACGCCCGTTCCCCAGCCACCCCCCGATGCCGCGCTCGATCCTATGGGCCAGCCGGAGGGGTGCTGCTACAATCGGGGGATGAACGCCATCTGCCTGGTCCTTGATCGACTTCAGATTGGATACCTTGGGACCTACGGGAACACGTGGATCCAAACCCCCGCCTTCGACCGGCTGGCCGCCGACGGGTTTACGTTCGATCAGGTATGGATCGACGGTCCCAGTCTGGACCATGGGTGCGGCTCGTGTTGGTGGGGACGGCATCCCCTGGAATCGCCCGCGGGACCGTCGTTCGCCGACCTGGTGGGCGGCGTGGGCATCCCCGCGATCTTGATGACCGACGAACCGGCCGTGGTCCGGCATGCCTCGGCCGCCGGGTTCTCGGACGTGCTGGAACTGGAGACGCCCACCGCGACGGCGCTGGCGCCGGAGATGGAAGCCACGCACCTGGCGCGGTGCTTCGCGCGGCTGATCGACCAGCTCGAGTCGTTGCGCGGGCCGTTCTGGCTCTGGTGCCATTGGCGGGGGCTCGGCGGGCCGTGGGACGCGCCGGTCGCGTTTCGCCGCGCCTACGCCGATGCCGACGATCCCGCGCCGCCCGCGCTGGTCGAACCGCCCCATTGCGTGCTCGGCGAGGACTTCGACCCCGACGAGTTGCTCGGCCTGAGCCAGGCCTACGCCGGCCAGGTGACGCTCTTGGATACCTGTCTGGCAGCGCTGTTGGAATACCTGGCGGAGAGCCCCTTGCAGCGCGACACGTTGCTGGCCGTGGTCTCGCCCCGGGGATTTCCGCTGGGCGAGCACCGCCGGGTGGGGACGTGCGACGAGGCCCTCTACGCCGAGTTGACCCATGTGCCCTTGGTGCTGCGCTTGCCCGGCGGCGAAGGGGCCGCGGGCCGCAGCGGGGCCATGGTGCGCCTGGCCGATCTGGCGCCCACGCTGGCCAGTTGGTTCGGCCTGGGCGACGTCGTGGCGTCGTCGGCCCGCACGCTCCTGCCGCTGGTGCGGGGCGACGCGGAAGGCCTCCGGGATCGCCACCTGATCGTCGGGCAAGACCACCAGCGCGCGCTGGTCACGCCGGCCTGGTATCTGAGGACCGCGGACCACGCCGAACTGTTCGTCCGCCGCGATGACTTCTGGCAAACCAACGACGTGGCCGGCCGCTGCGCCGAGATCGTCGAGATCGCTTGCCACGCCTTGCAGGAGCTGGAAACGGCCCTCGCTTCGGGACGCACCGAGGGCGATCTACCCCCCTTGCACGAGCGGCTGGTTGCCGAACCCTCGTGACAACCCCTTGCCCGATGATCTCACTATCTCTACGGATTGAAGGGATCGTCTCAGATCGTAAGTTCCGAACTTGACAGTTCTTGCGTCGAACCTGCA
>DYLT01000391.1 GCA_020721945.1 Blastopirellula marina | reverse complement strand
GAAACCCCGCCGCCAGAGCCGGCGACCGTCGTCTCCGTCATCGAGGCGATGGGACCCCAAACGCCGATGACCCCCGCGTTCGAACGCTGGATCGAGCGATTCCGGCAGGCCGAAGGCCGCGAGGAGGTCTATCGCGCGGTGCTGGACGAGATGCTTGCCGTGCGCCCCGAGGACGTGTCCGAGCCAGACGATGCGGCACGGCTGATCTACCTCGCCGAGCACGCGGCACGATTGAGCAACCGGGCCGCCGAGGCATGGCGCTGGGCCGAGCCGTTCGCGCGGCGCTTTCCCCAGCATGGCACCACGCTCAACGTGCTGGCCGACTTGGGGAATACCGCGCGTCATGAGGCGGGCGACCAGGCCGACCAGGTGGTGGCGATCGATCGGCTCGAATCGCTGTTTCGCGCGTCGCTCGATCTCGATTGCGAGCACGCGCGGAACTTCGGACGGGCCGGGTTCTTCTACCTCGACCTCGGCAAGCGCGGCGACGCCGAGCGGTGCCTGGCGCGGGGATTCCGCCTCGACCGCACCGACTCGCCGATGGCGCTGGCCTTGGCCGATCTCTATGGCGAGTCGGAACGCCCTCGCGACGCCTTGGCCGTGCTCGACATGTGCCTCCGCGAGGGATGCGAGGACCCTCGCGTCGCGTCGCAGGCGGGCCTGACCGCGGTGCAACTGGCCCGCTACGACGCCGCCCTGGCGTACTTCGACCGCTTCGAACAGCTCGATCCCGGCCAGACCTGGACGAACTACTACCGGGCGTTGGCCCTGTTGGAGACCGATCGCGCGCCCGAGGCCCTGGCCGCCCTCGAGATCGAGGCACAGCGCTTTGGCCGTCCGGGCCTGCACCTGGAGGTCCTGCGCGCGTGGGCCCACAGCAAGCTGGGCGACCTCGAATCGTTCCGCCGCCACCTCGCGCAGGCCCTGGCCATGCGCCTGGTCGAGGCCGATTACCTTACCGATGCGGGGGTCGCACGGCTGTTCGAAAAACTCTACCTCGCCGCGAAATGCCTGCCCGACGACGCCCCGGAGCACGAGACGCTTCGCCGGCTGATGCTGGCCTCGGGCATGGCGCCGGATGCCCTGTTCGACGACCAACGGCACCGGCACGAGGCCGTCGAGGCGCTCAACTTCTACGTCTACCGAGTGCGACAGCCGCTGGACGCTGCCTGGAAGGACTCGCTTGGCTGCCGCCCGGGCCAGGAGGCATGGACCGAGTACGTGGCGCATTGGGGCGTCTTGGCGCGCGATTCGGGCGAGGCGGAGCGGGCGGTCCTGGCCTGGCAGGCCCACTGCTACCCGCTGGCCGCGGAGGTCGTCGATTTCACCCTCCAGTACGAAGATTGCCACGACTCGCCCGGCGTCGTCTGGCAAGGACTGCGCGAGGGCGCGGCCGGGCGGGAGGATTCTGCCGCATGAGAACCGCTGCTCGGCCCGTCGTCGCCGGCCTGTTGGCCCTGGTGCTTCTCGCCGCCGTCTCGCGCGCGCCGGCCCAATCGCCGCCGCGCGACACCGGTCCCTGGAACCTGGACCACCTCAAGAAAGCCCCTGCCGCCACGTTCGGAGCCATCCAGGGATTGGTCCAGGAGGTGTATTACGAAGGCGAGCCGCTTGCCGGCAAGCCGACACGCGTGTTCGCGTATCTGGGCCGACCGAAGCAGGCGTCGGGCAAGGTGCCGGGCATGGTGCTCGTCCACGGAGGCGGCGGTACGGCCTTTGCCGAATGGGCCACCCTCTGGGCCGAACGCGGCTACGCGTCGATCGCGATGGACCTGGCCGGCTGCGGCCCCGACAGGAAACGCCTTCCCGATGGCGGGCCCCCGCAAGACGACGATGCCAAGTTCCGCGATTTCACCGATGCCGAAACCAACCGGATGTGGACCTACCACGCGGTGGCCGCCGTGGTCCGCGGCCATTCCCTGCTGGCAGCCCAGCCATGGGTCGATGCATCGCGCCTCGGCATCACCGGCATCAGTTGGGGTGGTTACCTGACGTGCATCGTGGCGGGCATCGACGATCGCCTCAAGGTCGCCGTGCCCGTGTACGGTTGCGGCTATTTGCACGAAAACAGCGTCTGGCTCCCACGGTTCGCCAAGATGTCGCCCGTGCAACGCGACCGCTGGGTGCGGTGGTTCGATCCGTCGCGGTACTTGCCGGGGGTGCGCTGCCCGATTCTGTTCCTTAACGGCACGAACGATTTCGCCTATCCACTGGACAGCTATCAGAAGAGCTACCGGCTGGTGCCTGGGCCCGTGGACTTGCGGATCGAGGTGCGCATGCCGCATGGCCATCCGCAAGGCTGGGCCCCTGCGGAGATTGGCCTGTTTGTCGACAGCGTGCTTCGCGGCGGCGATCCTCTGCCGCGGTTGGGGCCGATGAAGACCGCCGGCGCCACGGTGCGCGCCGCGGTCGAGGCCGGAATCCCCGTGGTCAAGGCGCAGCTCCACTACACGCACGACACCGGTCCGTGGCAGAAACGCCGGTGGCACTCGGTGGGCGCGACGTTGGCTGGGGGCGCGGTCGAAGCCAGCCTGCCGGCGAGGCGGCCCATCGTGTACTATGTAAGCGTTACCGACCAAAGAGGCGCTACCGTCAGCACCCAGCACGCCGAGTTGCCATGACGAAGAGGCTCGAGATTCTGGGCGTGGGATGCCCCCGATGCCAGTCGCTGGCGGAAAACGCGCAGAAGGCCGCGCAGGAATTGGGCATCGCGTACGAGCTGGTCCGCGTGACCGACGTCGACGCGATCGTCGCCCGCGAGGTCTACATGACGCCGGCTTTGGTCGTCGACGGCCACGTGAAGGCCGTCGGCATAGTGCCCAGCGTGGAAGAGGTCAAGCACCTGTTGACCTGTGACGAACGAGGAGAACCCCCATGCACCACGATGTGACACGTCGCCGTTTCTTCGGGATTGCCGGCAGCGCGTTGGCCGTCGGCGCCAGTGCCGCGGCGCTGGGTGCCGGCCAGGACGCCAGGCCGATCAAGATTCTCGCCGTCAGCGGCAGCCCGCGCAAGGGAAAGACCACGGCCACCGCGCTGCGGGTGTGTCTCGAGGCGGCCAAGGCCGTCGACCCGGCACACATCGAAGTGGAGCTGATCGAGCTGGCGGGCCTGAAGATCCCCGGCGAGCCGGCGGCCGACCTGCCGCTCGAGCCGGGGCAGAAGGACGACTTCCCGCAACTCGCCCCCAAGCTGACCGACCCGAACGTCGCCGGCATCATCGTCGGGTCGCCGGTCTACTTCGGCGACATGAGTTCGCTCTGCAAAGCGTTTTTCGACCGCTGGCGGCCGTTCCGCAAGGACTTCGCGCTGAGCAACAAGGTTGGCGGCGCCCTGGCGGTGGGCTCGGCCCGCAACGGCGGGCAAGAGAACGTGCTGCGGTCGATCCAGTTGGCGATGTTCGGGCAGGAGATGATTCTGGTGGGCGATGGACGGCCCACGTCGCACAGCGGCGCCACCCTGTGGAACAACCACAAGGACGACATCCTCAAGGACGAACCGGGCATCGCCACGGCGAAGAACCTCGGCCGCCGCGTGGCCGAGGTGGCCCGACTCATCCGCCGCGCGCAAGACCAGGCTCGATGAGCCTCGACAACCCGCAGCTTCCGGTTCACGGCTTGGCACCGCCCGCGGGTGCCTGGTGCTCCAGCGCGTGGAAGTCGTTGATCAAGCCGCGGCGGGCGGCCGGCCAGTACTGGATCCTGCGGGCTGAGACAGGGG
>DYLT01000038.1 GCA_020721945.1 Blastopirellula marina | reverse complement strand
CGCCGCGAAGAGGTTCCGCTCGACGATCGTCTTGCGGTAGGCGCCCAGATCGGGACGCGCCAGCCGCTGCCCCGGAATCGTGGCCAGTTGTTCGCGCCGGTCGGCATCGGGAAGCGAGAGGGCCTCGACGACGACCGTCAACTCCAAATCGGACGATTTCTCGATCGGTCTCATCGAAAGCCGGCGGATCCGGTGCAAGTGGCCCGCCGAGTAGAACTCGTACAAGAACTGGGTCACTTGTTCCAGGGTGCCCTCGCCGCGCACTGTAAAGGGCAGATTGGTATAGATTCCCTTCACCTCGCGCCCGTCGCTCGAATCGACCTTGCGCCGTTTCAGCTTGACCTTGTCGGCCAATTCGAGAAGCCAGTTCTGATAGGCGGTGCGGGCGATCTGGGGATCCGAGGGAAGCGCGCGGCGCCGGTACTCGGCCAGCTTGGTCTGGGCCACGACCGCCGCCTCGACCTGCTCCTTCTTCTTGGCCGCCTTCGCCTCGAGGGCTTGCACCTCGGCTTGGCGGGTCGCCAAGGGGCTCAACACGACCCGAAGGAGCATCCGCCCGGCAACCACCACCAGGAGGATGCCCACCACGATGGCGAGGACTTTCTCCCGTTTTTGCAGGGTCATCGCCGCTTCTCCCCCTTGGAGGCCACGGCCGGGGTAGACCGTTTCTCGGGCACGACCACGACCGACGACTCGAACCGCAGGGTATACGGGCTTTCCACCGAGCCCACGCCCGTGCCCTTCGGGATCACACGGTAGGTCTTGTCGACCATGGCGTCGTTCATCGCCTTGACGGTCGCCGCAGAACTGACGGCTCCTTCCATCTGGATCTCGCCGCCGGATCGCAAGGCGCGGAACTCGAGCTGCTTGAGCATGACTTCCTTGGCAGGCGGGAGCTTCTCCGAGAGGCGATCCAGCACATCGAGCCACACCACGTCGCCGGCCTTCCAGGCCTCGATCTCCTTGTACGCCTTCTCGCCCTTGGCCACGCGCGCGGCTTGCGGCTCCCAAAGCCTCAAGTCTTCCTCAAGGCGTACCCGCTCGGCCCCCAGACGGTTCCATTCCAGCATGCCATACAACACGAGGGCCACCACGGGCACGACCGCCGCCAGCGCGCCGAGGACGTAGGTGCGGCGTCGGCTGGGCGGGGCTGGCCGGCGCCGCGGATGGAGGAAGTCGACCGCGTGCGCCGTGTGGTCCAGCTCGTCGAGCAGCATCCCCAACAGCGGCGCGAACCGGCCAGGATGGGCCGGCAGCGATCGCTTCAGGTCGCCCTGAAGCTCCAGCCCGCTGAACGGATCGAACAGCTCGGCCGGCGTGCCCAGACGCTCTTCCATGGTCGCGGCCAACGCCGCGTGCTGGTCGCCACTGCCGCACAGCACGACCGTCTCGACCCGCCGGCCACCAAGCTGGTTCTGCACGGCGGCCATGGTCCGGCGGATCTCGGACAAGAGCACCTGAACGCCGTCGGCCTCGGCCAGGGGGTCGCTCGGCAGGCGCGCGGTGCGGAGAAAGATCACCTTGCGGTCGATCATCACCGTCAGGTCGGTCTCGTCGCCCAAGAGATCGACCAACAGCCGCACGCGGAGCGGGTCTTCCCCCTGGAGCCGCCAGTAGAGCGATGCCCCGGCGCAGGGCCGCAACACGAGCCGCCGCGGGCGCAAGCCCGCCGCCACGCAAGTCTGGCGGATCTGCTCGACCTGCTCGGGCGCGATCGCCGCGGCCAGCACGATGCGGGGTTCGTCGGGCGCCTCGTCGATGGGCACGAAATCCAGCGGCCAGTCGTCCCCCAGGGCGTTGAACTCCCGCATGGCCTGGAACCGCACCATGTCGGGAAGCTCTTCGTCGGGGGCCGGCGGCAAGGACAACTGGCGCAACTCGACGTTCGTGCGGCCCACCGCCACCAGGACGTCGCTCTTACCCAACCCCCGTGCGGCCAGGGCCGCGGCCAGGCGCTGGCCCACATCGACCGGCGGCTGGTCGGGGCCCGGCTGGCTCGGCCTGAGCGACACCGAAAAGGCGTGCTCGACGCCCACGCGATCTCGCCGCGACGTCGCCACCGCGACGCGGGCTTCGGTATCGTTCCATTCGAGGGCGAGCAAACGGGGCATGGGACCGGGGACGAATCCCCAAGGGCAAGTGACGCATCGACTACTCGGCGGCTTCGATCCCCAGCATTTCCCGGGAATACCCGCGGCCAAGGTGGGTCATATCTCTCCAGAATACTATGCGGCAACGACTTTTGGTAGCGTCGAGTATGGCTTCGATGCGGGCATCGGGGCCCTCGCGGTCGAAATAGCCCACCACCTGGGCCCGGTACACGCTCCCCGAGCCGCAGACGAACGGCATCAGGGCCTTCATGGTGGCGAGGTCCACGACCCCCTCCGAAAGGAGCCACGCCTCGTACTTCTGGTGGGCCTCCGCCTGGGCGGGGTCCGGCTGGCGCTGCGCGATGATCTGATCGACGATGTCCTCGGTCATCCCCGGAATGCCCAACAGCACGGCCCGCGGGGCCTGGTTGATGTTGATCCGACCCGGAAGGACTTGCGCGGTCTGGACGGTCAAGTGGTCCATAATCGTCGCAAGGTAGCTGTTCATCACCAGGGGGACGTTCGGGAAGGGGCTTTCGAGGACCTTTTTCTGGTTGTCGTTCTTGAATTGGACTTCGATCTTGTCGCCGATCAGGTCGAGCACATTAGCGAACGTGCGCACGGCTTTCTTCTCAAAATCCAACTCGCCGTACTGGGTCGTCGGCTGCTGGTCGCCCGTGTACGCCTGATTGGTCTGCCGCCAGGCCACGACGTAGGTGGCCGCCACCTCGTTGATCGCCTCCTTGACCTCGTTATAGAGCTTTTCGAGGTCGTCCTGGTTGAGGTTGATTTTGGGCGTGCCGTCGGGGCGGAGGTTCGACTCGAGGCTCCACAGGGTCAAGTAGGCGGACCAGCCACGGTCCATCGAGCCGTCCGAGTTGTCGGCCTCGATGAAGCTCTGGGGGTCGGGTTCGCCCGCGTCGATCATCCCATTGCGGTTGGCATCGGCGCCGAAGAGCAACTGGGGGGTGACGCCGCGGACCAAGAGCAATTCTTCGATCGTCTCCAACGGGCCGTTTTTCGGGGCATAGGGCGGGTTCAAGGCCCCATAGTATTCGGCCTCGGCCCCGAACTCGCGAGGCTCGGGGTCGGGGTCGATCCAGTCGAGGATCGCGTCGGCCACGTCCTCGGTCATCCCGGGAAGCCCCATGAGGATCTGCCGGGCGCTTCCCTCCTGGGTGCGGTCGGCCAGCAGCAGGGTGTTGAGGTTCAGCCGCCCCGACTCGTCCTCCAGTCCGAAGCGGATGCCGGCGAAACGGCCGTCTTCCTGGGCGGGGGCGACGATGCTGAACCGGCCCCGGTCCTTGGCGAGCAGCCCGTCGCGCACCAACACGCCGCGGAACTGCTCCGCGTTGTCGTACCAGCCGCCCGACTCTTGCATGGTCTGCGCGTCCTGGGTGAGGAACGACCGGGCGAACTCCAAGCCCGAGTCGGCGCACGCCCGCGCCTGCGCCTGCCGGACCGACAACTCCGCCGCTTCGCGTTCCGAGAGCATCAGTTCGGTGAAGCCCAGCGCGGCCAGCGCCAAGAGGGCAATGACCACCAGCACTACCAGGAGGACCATTCCGCGGCGAGCTGCCGGCTTCCTGAGATCACGCACTCGAGTCCTCATCGGCGCCCCCCACCGAACGGCGAGCCTGAGGACGACGCACCGCCAAACGGATTGAACCCGCCAGGCGAGCCCGATCCCTGGCCGCCCCCGGAGCCCCCACTTGGGCCCGAACCGCCGCCGGAACTCGACGAACTACCTCCGCTCGACGCGCTCCCGGAACCAGGGCCACCGCCGGATCCGCCGCCCCCGGTCATAAGATCGTCCCCGCGGGAATCGGTGTCCGAGTCGCCCGACCCACTCGACCCGCTGGCGTTGGTGGTCGGCTCCGAGGAAGGCAGCCGGACCACGAGGCTGTAGCTCAAGAAGTTGTCGCTTTCGGCGTACCCCATCTCGGGCGAGGCCCAGGCCATGCCACCCCGGCGGAGCTCCGAAGGGTAGAGGTAGACGGTCACGCGGACCATCATGGGCAAGCCCTGTTGGGTTTGCGAATCCCACGAGTCGAGCCACTCCTGGCCGTCGAAGTACTCGAACTCGACCGCGGCGACCTCGGGCGCGATGGGTTCGAACTCGTTGGCCATCATCTCGAAGCTGCCCTGTTCGGCGGCGTACGCGCTGACGGCCCGGTCCAGTTCGCCACGCACCAACCCGCGACGCGGTTGGCCCGAGGCCGTCACCCCCGACTCGCCGTCGAGCACAAAGTAGGTGACGGTCTTCACGTCGCTGAGCCGGTCGATGAGCATCGACTCGCCGACGGGCATCGTGTCGTAGGTGTACTGGTCCAGTCGCGGCAGCCGGCTGATGTCGATCTGAAGCTCGGTCCGCGTGCCATAGAGGCCCGGCAGCACGCGGGGAACGCCCGTGGTCCCTGCCTCGCTGCCATCGGAGCCGAGACTGTCGCTGGTTTTCGGCTGCGAATTCATGTTCAACCCGTTGCCGGATCCTGAATCCTTCTCGGGCGGATTATTTTCGTCCGATGGAGGCGAGGAACCCCCGAGGTCCCCCGAGTTCAAGACGAGGCTTTCGGCATTGATCGGGTCGTAGCGCACCGCGCATCGGAGGTCGTCGGCAATGCGATTCAACAGGGCCCGGGCTAGTTGGGCCTCTTCGACGTTCGCCCGGCTTGTTTCGATGCCTCGCAGGTAGAAATCGACCGCCATGCCCACGGCCATCAGCACCAGCAAGGTCAGGCCGAGGGCCAGGAGCACTTCGAGCAACGTGAAGGCCCGGCGCGCGTGCGTGCCGAGAAAGTCGCCCCGGACAGCGTGCTCCAGAGACCACGCCCCGGCGCCGTGGGGCCCCGGGTGGCGTGGTCCAGAAACCACGCCGGCGCGCAAGACGCCACCCCCGCGCGGCCATGGGCCACGGCACGCCGCGGTCGGTTGCTCGGTAGCGTTCGGCTTCATGGGGAGGTCGTGGTGTCAGTCTCTGGCGAGGCCGACAATTCCTCGAGCATCATCTCTGTTTCCGGGTCGATGATCCAACACACCAGCGTACACTCGACCGGCCGTTTCTCGGGCGGGAGGTCCTGGGCGACCGTGACCCACACAGCCAACAGCCCGAGTTGGTCGATCGTCTCGGTCTCGATTGAGTAGAGCCACACGGGCTGGCTCGGGTCGGTTCCTTCGGCGAGGAAGACCGACTGGACGGGATCGGGTGGTTCGGCCCCGGCGGCGATCTCGGCCAGCTTGCTTTCGCAGAGCAACTGGGCCTGGGCCAGGTCGCGGGCGACGCGGGCGTTGTCCAGCGCGAACCTGGCCGCCTCCCCCAGCACGACGATCGCCCCGCCAAGGATCGTCAGCGCCAGCATCACCTCCAAGAGCGAGAAGGCGCGGGCGCGGCCGAACCGCGGCCGGGTCGCGGATGGCCGTCGGCCCGGGAGCCTTTCCCGGCGAGGGCCGGCAGAACCACGAGGTGAGCGTTTCTGAACGAGCAAGCCCGCACGGCGTCCTTGCGCTTCCCCTGATTCGATGGTCAAAGGCACCCCATTTTGCGCAGCCACGGTGGACCCCCGCCGGAAGCCCCTACTCCACGCGAGCCTGGACCTCGCTGACCGTCGAGACGCCGGTCAGTCCGCGGAGCGAGACCTCCACGCAATCGTCGTATTCATTGGCCAACCACACTCGCGCGGTCGAGGCCGTGCCATCGGGATAGAAGTAGATCGGGTCGGACCACTCGGGGGCGGCGGGTTCGTCGGCGGCCACGCTTTCCCCGCGGCTGTCGGCCGCCACCTCGGCACCGCAGAACGTCACGCCCTGGGGCAACGACCGCGCGGGGCCCACCAGCGCGGCGGTCCCATCCTCGGCCAGCGCGAGCGGGTCGAACTCGTCCGGCGCGGCCACGCCCGAGGCGTCCAAGCCGCACGTTTCGGTGACATAGCGGATGCCGTCGGGCGTATAGCGGAACACCACGGTCTGGCCCGAGGACATGGCCCGGACGCGGGCCCGGGTGAACTCGGCCCGCACCGTGTCGGCCGCACTGCGAAGGCGCTGTCCGGCCCAGGGGCGGCCCATGGCGGGCAGGGCCAGCGACGTCAGCGCCACGACCAGTCCCAGCACGAGGACGACTTCCATCAGCGTGAATGCGCCGCGGAAGGCGCGCGGGCCACCAGGCCGGCCTGGTCGTCGCGTTGGCGTTGCATTACCCATGGCAAGTCCTTGGCGCGCACGTGGCGTTCGCGTCACTCATCCCAGTTGCCGATGTCGTCGTTCCCCTCGACGCCGTCCGGACCCAACGAGTAGATATCGGGTTTCTCGGGCAGGTTCCTGCCGGGGTAGGCGTACTGGTAGGGCCGCCGCCAGGGGTCCAGGGGCAGCCGTTCCATGTACGGCCCGCGCCACGCCCCCGCGTCGGCCAGGTCGGCCGGCGGCGCGAGCAAGGCGTCGAGCGTCGCGGGATAGTCGCCCATGTGCAGGCGGTACAGCTCCAGGGGCTGCTTGAACAGGTTGATCTGGGTTTTCGCCGCATCGATCTGGGCCTGACGCTGCATCGGCGCGTAGGCCGTCACCGCCAGCGAGGCGATGATCACGAGGATCACCAAAACGAGCAGGACCTCGACCAGCGTGAACCCGCGGCGGTCCGCCCGGCGTTTGTTCGACCACGTCATCGTCTATCTCCTCATCGAAGGAAGTCGGCTTTGTCTTGGGTTAGCGGATCGTCGTGCTCATCTTGATCACCGGCATCAACAGGCCGATCACCAGGACCAGGACCACCAGGGCCAAGAGGAGGAGCATGATCGGCTCCAACAGGCGGACGACAAGATCCAGCAGGCGCCAGGTGCGCCGTTCGAGGCCGTCGGCCACGTTGAGCAGCACGGTTTCGAGGGTGTTCGACTCCTCGGCCACGGAGATCATCTCGACGACCGCCGGCGGAAAGTGCCCGCAGGCCGCCAACGGCCCGGCCAGGCGCTGGCCCGACGAGATGTTCTCGGTCGCCTCTTGGATCGCGGCGCCGAGCACGCGGTTGCCGGTGGCGTCGCTCGAGATCTCCAGGGACCGCAGGATCGGCACGCCATTGTGGAGCAGGGTGCCGAGCACGCGGCAGAACCGCGCCACCGCGAGGTTGAGAAAGATGCCGCCGACCATGGGCAGGCGGATCTTGAGGCGGTCGCGCCACCAGCGGCCCGGCTCGCTTTGAAGCCACTGCCGGGTAACCAGCATGATCACCAGGCCGATGCCGAGGATCCACAGTCCCGAACTCTGGATGGTACCGCTGACGGCCAGCACGACTTCGGTCATGACGGGCAGTTCGCCCCGCTGCCGCAGGCTGGCGAACAGCCCCTCGAAGCGCGGCACGAAGCCCACCATCAGCACGACCACCACCAACGTGCCGATGCCGGCCAGCACGGCGGGATAGATCAGCGCGCCGATCGTGCGTTTCTTCAGATCATCCTGGGCCTCGGTGAATTCCGCCACGCGGGTGAGGGCCTCCTCGAGGAACCCGCCCTCCTCGCCGGCACGTACCATGCTCACCGCCATCTCGCCGAAGATCCGGGGAAACCGCGATGTGGCCTCGGCCAGGGACGAGCCCTGCTCGACCTGGCGCCGGATTTCGCCGAGCACCTCTTTCATGGCGGGTCGCGACGTCTGCCGCTCGAGCACTTCGAGCGACCGCAAGAGCGGCACGCCGCTGCGCAACAGATCGGCCAATTGCCCGAAGGTCGTCGCCAACACCTGGGCCGAGACCCGCCGCAGCGACTTCTGCTCGATCGTCGGCACGTCGCCGCGCACCTCGACCGGAAACAGCGCCTTGGCCGAAATCGCCGACAGCGCCTCGCGGCGATTGGCCGCGGCGATCGTTCCGGTCACGCGCTGACCGCTGGAGTCGCGAGCGATGTAGGTGAACTCGGCCATACGTTAGCGGAAGTCGTTCGCTTTGGTGATGCGGGTCACTTCGTCGACCGTGGTATGGCCGGCCAGCACCTTGCACCAGCCATCCTCGCGCAGCGTGCGCATCCCCTCCTGGATCGCCGCTTGCATGATCGCCCAGGAGCTGTTGCGCTCGTGGGCAAGTTGCCGGATCCGTTCGCTGGTCACCAACAGCTCGAAGATGCCCATGCGACCCCGGTACCCCACGTGCCGGCACTCGCGGCAGCCCACCGGACGGTACAGCACCGCGCCGGCCAGCTTGTCGTGAGGGAAATCGCGAGGCAGCTCCTCGGGCTTGGGGTGGTACGGGGCCTTGCAATGGCTGCACAGGCGGCGCACCAGACGCTGGGCCATCACCCCCTCGACCGTACTCGAAACCAAGAACGGCTCGACGCCCATGTCGGTCAACCGGGTATAGGCCCCCGCGGCATCGTTCGTGTGCAGGGTGCTGAACACGAGGTGCCCGGTGAGCGAAGCCTGGATGGCGTTCTCGGCCGTCTCGAGGTCGCGGATCTCGCCCACCAGCACGATGTCGGGGTCGTGCCGCAGGATGCTCCGCAGCGAGTTGGCGAACGTCAGCCCGATCTTCGGATGGACCTGAATCTGGTTGATCCCTTCGAGCTGGTATTCGACCGGGTCCTCGGTCGTAATGATCTTCGTCTCGGGGCTGCGGATCTCCAACAGCGCGCTGTAAAGCGTCGTGGTCTTGCCCGATCCCGTGGGGCCCGTGACGAGGACGATCCCGTGGGGCAACTGAATCAGTTCGTGGAACTTCGCATAGAGGTCGGGTTCCATCCCGAGCTTCGTCAGCGAGAACTCCATCGCGCTTTTGTCCAACAGCCGCAGCACGATCCCTTCGCCGTGGATCATCGGGATGACCGACACGCGCACGTCGACCTCGCGCGAGGCCACGCGCAACTGGATGCGGCCGTCTTGCGGCAATCGGCGCTCGGCGATGTTGAGCCGGGCCATGATCTTCAGGCGGCTGATAATCGCCGCCTGGAAGCGTGTGATCTCCGGAGGCACGGGCTGGGGATGGAGCACGCCGTCGATGCGGTAACGGATGCACAGGCCCGACTGCTGCGACTCGATGTGCACGTCGCTGGCCCGCGACTCGATCGCCTCCAGCAAGATCTCGTTGACCAGCCGTACCACCGACGGTTCTTGCGCCATCTCGGAAAGCTCCGAGCCGTCGGACTCGATCTGGTCGAGAAGCTGAACCCGATCGTCGGCCTGGGCCAACAGCCCATCGACGGTCTCGCTCCCGACGCCCAGGTGCGTTTTCGTCAGCCGGGCGATCTCCGAACGACTGGCCAGCACCGGCACCACCGTTGCCCCGGTGGCCAGGCTCAACTCGTCGAGCGGATAGAGATTGAACGGATCGCTCGTGGCCACCACCAGCGTGCCGTTCCGCTTGCGGATGGGAAATAACCCCTCTCGGTGGATAAAGCGGGGCGGAAAATCACGCAGCAGGGAGAGGTCGATCTCCGTCTCGGTCAGATCCACATACTCGAGCCCAACCTCTTCCCCCAGGGCACGCAAGGCTTGCTCCTCGGTGAGCAACCCGAGGCCCACGGCCGTCTGGTCCAGCCGTGCGCCATCGGACTGCGCATGGCGCACCATCTCCAACTGACGTTGGTCCAACAAACCCTTCCGTACTAGGATTTCACCCACTTCCACGGATCCCATCCTTGGGGTAACTGGCCGTTACCCCATCCTCCACCATACGCACTACCATGGACCCACGTCCAGCACTTTCCCTCCGAAACCCGATTTCGCGCAAGCCCTGATGAGTAATCGCGGTTCAAGATCGCCGATCCACACGAGCGACGTCCGCCTTCACCCCTTAGACGAGAGAACGCGGCACCCCTTGTTCAGGGCGGCTCTTCGTTATTCGGCTTGCAGGCGAACATCTTGCTCCCATGCATGGCAAACCAAACCCGCGAAATCACCCCCCCCCAGAAAGCGTAAAACGCGTGGACCGTGACCACACCTCTACGAATAACAAACCCAGGGCAACCCGATAAGTTCTTCGCCCTCTTGCGGTAATCGGGCGTGAAACGCCGTTCTGGGCTGGTTAAGATGAGAGGTGGTTAGGTCGAGGAACTCGCTTCGCGTCGGCGGGTTGGAATTCGTTGGAATCGCGTCAGGTCTCTGGCGACCCTGGTTGGGGAGACATGCTTATGCGGCGCACTCTCACCCCGTTGCTCGTGATCGCGGCGAGCCTCGTGGTCGCAACCGCCTTGCTAGCGCAAGACCGCGGGAATGGCAGAAACGGTCGGGATGGGCGAGGCCGGAGCTTTGGCGGGCCCAACGCAGGGGGCGATCGCTTCGAGTTCATCGTCCGGCGCTTCGACGCAAACGGCGATGGCACCGTGAGCCCAAACGAAGTCGAGGGACGCCGCAAAGAGTTCTACGAACGGATGGCCCGCGATGCTGGCCTCGATCCCTCGCGTCCGATCCCCGTGACCACGCTGCGCGATGTGATGCGCAAGCGGTTTGAGCAAGGGGGGTTTGGCAATCGAGGCCCTGGTGGCCCGGGGCCGGGCGGTGGACCTGGTTTTCCAGGTGGCCCAGGTTTCCCAGGTGGGCCCGGGTTCCCAGGTGGCCCCATATTCCCCGGTGGCCCAGGCTTCTCAGGCGGACCGATGTTCCCAGGCGGCCCGGGGTTTAGAGGCGGCCCGGGGTTTCCCGGGGGGCCCGGTTTTCCGGGCGGCCCCCCTGGCGGGAGTTCACGCAATGGAAGCAAGCCGAGCGACTCGGCAACCACCAAGCCGCTAGTCCCCGGGTTTGGTGTCGAGAACAAGCCCGGCGCAATCCAGGGGTTTGGCACGCCCACGGCAACTCCCGCGGGGGCAACGGGCACCAGCACCAGCCCAACGACTGCGGTGCCGGGATCGACCACGGCGCCGTCGGCCTCGTCGCCCCCCGGGGTCCCGCCCTCGCCACCAGGCGTGGATCCTCGGTTTCGTCGATATGCCGAAAGCCTGCTCCGGCAATACGACAAGAACAAGAACGGCCAGTTGGAACGCGACGAGTGGAGCGAGCTGCGAGGAGGCCTGAGGGACTCGGACCGCAACGGCGATAGCATCGTAACGCTCGACGAATTGACTGCCAAACTGGCCGAGTTCAGCCAACGGCGCAGTGACAGAGGATTCTCGGGCCGCCCGCCGTCTTCGGGTTTTGGGGGGCCACCAAGTCCCGGCTCGTCGAGCTACGCCTCCGCCTCCGGGCCGAAGTCGTATCGCTTCAAGTCGGCCACGGAGCGGCTGCCGCCAGGACTGCCCGAGTGGTTCGCCCGCAAGGACGCCAACGAAGACGGCCAGGTCAGCATGGCCGAGTTTGCCAGCCGGTGGACCGAGAGGGACGCGCGCGAGTTCATCGCGCTGGACGTCGACAACGACGGCATCATCACGCCCGAGGAATGCCTCAAGGCGTCGCAGAAGTAAGCCAAGTGGCCGAGCCGCCCTGCCCCTCTTCGGCCCGAGGGCGTCACTGGTCGTCCCACTGGCCGGAGAAGACCTCGACCGCCGGACCGGTCAGATAGACATGGTTGTCGTCGGCCCAATGGAGGTCGAGATCGCCACCAGGCAAGTGGGCGAGGATCTTCCGTTCGGTCCGTTCGCTCAGGACGCCGGCCACACAGACCGCGCTGGCACCCGTGCCGCACGCGAGCGTCTCTCCGGAGCCCCGTTCCCATACCCGCATTCGCACCTCTTGGGGCGAAATCACCTCGACAAATTCGGCGTTCACCCGGCGGGGGAAATGGGGGTCGTTTTCGATCTTCGGGCCGATGCCGAGCACCCAATCGTCGGCAAGGCGATCGACATACGTGACGCAATGCGGATTGCCCATCGACACGCACGTCACGCACAGTCGCTTGCGGGCGATCTTTAGGGGCGCATTGACGACCGGGCTGCCCGGCAGTGTGGTGGGAATGCGATCGGCATCGAGGATCGGCTCGCCCATGTCGACGCGCACGCGATCGACCCGGCCGCCGGACACCTCCAATTCGAGGCTCAAGACCCCCGCTTGGGTTTCGATGCGAAGGGTGGGCCGCCGGCAGATGCCGTGATCGTACACATACTTGGCCACGCACCGGATCCCGTTGCCGCACATTTCCGCCTCCGAACCGTCGGCGTTGAACATGCGCATCTGGGCGTCGGCCCGTTGCGAAGGGAGGATCAGGATCATCCCGTCGCCCCCGACACCGAAATGCCGGTCCGCGATGCGTCGCGCCAGCCCGGCCGGATCCTTGGGAAACGGCTCCTCGAAGCAATTCACGTAGACGTAGTCGTTCCCCGCACCGTGCATCTTGGTGAAGCGCATTGCTGCCTCCAAGGTCTAAGGAGCTGGATTATACCGGGCCGGTGCTGGCTGGACATCGCGCCATCGAGAGCGCACAATAGGGGCTCGGAACGCTCCGCCGGAACCATGTCTTTTCCGCCGACCCGACTGACGCTCATCCAGCGGCTGGCCTCGACTGGCACCGCCGAAGACTGGGAGGTCTTTGTGCGGGACTATTGGGGGCCCGTCTGCCGGTTCGTTCTCCGCTGCGGATGCCTGAGCCTGGCCAGCGCCGAAGAGGTCGCCACCGAGACCTTCTCGGCACTCTGGCAGGGCCGTCTGTTGGTCCGCTGGGTCGAGCACCGCATGTCGAAGCTGCGCACCCTCATCTGCTCGGTCGTTTGGCGGATCCTCGCCAACCGCAAGCGAAACGACGAACACCGCCATCAGTTGCTCGGCGATCTGGTGCGGTGTGCCCGCCCGAATCAGTACGAACAGGACACCGCCTTCTACGCCGCATGGGTGGACGATTTGCTCCAGCGGGCGATCGAGCGTCTGGCCACCGAGTACTACGAGGCGGACCAAGGCGACTACGTTCGCGTGCTCTACAGCCGTGTGTGCGAAGGACGGTCGGTCGCGCAGACCGCCGTCTCGCTGGAGATCACGCAATCCGACGTCGTCAACTACTACCGCCACGCCCGCAAGCGCCTCACAGAAAAGCTAGAGTGCGTCTTGCGCAATCGAGTATGGCGGTATTGCCCCTCTGAAGAGGTAGATAAGGATTTTGCGCGGGAATGGAAGGCGTTGGGCAGTTATCTTGCGACCTATGGCGGTATCGAGAACGCCATTCGAGAGGCGTATCGCCTCCTGAATCCTGTCTTCATGAACCGGCATGCCCGAGAATTCGGGAATTCTTGGGGGGGTGTTACACGGACGGCGAACTCAAGACATTAAGTATTCGGAAGGAGCGTCATTAACGCGATGGGGCGCTACTCATGGGCCAATCGAACCCCTCTGTTGATGGCACGCAGAGCCTGGATCACTGGCTCCGTTTGATGCCACAAGCCACGTTGAGGCAGCGCCTTACCGTTCTGCTTGACATTCTCCACCAAGTCCAGGCCTTCCACGCCCAGGGGCTGATGCATGGGGCGATCCGACCCGACAACATCGCATTGGACGATCAAGGCCGACCTTCTCTTAGCGAACCCCACGGAAACCACCTGTTCGGCGGGGAATTCTGTCACCCCGAGCGCTGTCCGCCGGGCTTTCTGACGGATGACACCGTGGAATTGCCGACTCGATTGGATGCCGCCGTTGGGGTGCTCGGGGAGCGAGGCGATTGCCCCGATCCGCGACGCATCGACCTCTACCAGATAGGGGTTGTCTTCTACCACCTGTTGACGGGCGACTCGATCCTGGCGTATATGTACACCGCGCGTGGCAAGAGCCGCGTGCCGGTCTCGGTTCGCCCGATCCTCCGAGGGCTGCTCGGCTACAACCCCGCCGAGCGATATCTGGATTGCTCCCAGGCCATCCAAGCGGTCGAGGCCGCGATGGCCGAATGGGGCGAGGATTCGGCTGGCGACCCATTTCCCTTCCAACGGCTCGGGCCATATCGCATCTTGGGCCGCATCGGTAGCGGCGGAATGGGTGACGTCTATCGGGGGTATGAAGAGGACCTCGACCGGCAAGTCGCCATCAAGGTGCTGCCTGCGGAACTGGCCCAAGACGGCCAATTCGTCCGGCTTTTCCGGAGCGAGGCAGCGGCCGCGGCACGGATCGCCCACCCCGGCGTGGTCCCCGTGTATGGCGTGGGAGAAGACCGCGGCCGACATTACTTCGCCATGCAGTACATCGAGGGGGAGTCGGTGGCCGAGCGTCTGGCCCGGTGCGGCCGGTTGCCCCTCAGGCAGGCGTTGAACATCGCCCAGCAGTGTCTCGAGGCGTTAGGGGCGGCGCATGCCTATGGCGTGATCCACCGCGACATCAAGCCGGGCAACCTTCTCATTGAGGAGAAAACAGGGCGGGTCGTGTTGGTCGATTTCGGGCTGTCGGCCCGGCTGCGAGACCCGGATGGAACGGGTCACGAGAACCTGTTTCTCGGCACCGTCGAGTACCTGGCGCCCGAGCAGATCCGGGGCGATCCGCCGGACGAGCGAAGCGATTTGTATTCGTGCGGGGCTGTCTTGTACCAGATGCTGTCGGGCCAGGCGCCGACGGGGGCCGAGACGCCGACGGGGGTCTTGTTCGAGCGGGCGTACGCGGCGCCCCGCCCATTGACCGAGATCGCCCCCGACGTCCCCGAACCGGTCGCCCGGATCGTCGCCCGCTTGATGGCCAAGGACCCGGCCGATCGCTACGCCTCGTGCGCCGAGGCCCTGCTCGACGTGGCCGCGGCAACGGAGTCGGTTGGCGTCTTCGGCCAGCGCATGCTGGCGACTCCGTCGCCGCGCGGGCAGGCCGCGTTGCGTCGGCGCGTGCTGGGCATGGGTGCCGTAGTGGCCGCGAGCCTGGCCCTTGGGGTTTGGGGGATCCTGGGGGGACGCGGCCCCTGGCGCATCGAGCCGCCCCCCGAGGCCACCTTGGCCCTGCTCCCGCCCGCGCTGCCCCATGACCAGTGGTTCGATCTCTTGCCCGAGATCGACCCCGACCGCGACCGGGTGCATGGGACGTGGCAGCGCGACGAGACGAGCCTTCGCTGCGGCGTCGGGCTCAACTCGCGGATTCTGCTGCCGGTATGTGCCGACGGAGCCTACGATCTGGAAGTCGAGTTCACCCGCCTGCCGGATGGCGACGCCGAAGGAAATGTCGAGATCTTTCTGCCCGTGGGCATGAACGCCTGCGCGCTAAGCCTCAGCGGCGCGGTGGACGGAGGGGGGGCATCGGATCGCGTGCACGGGCTGACGCGCGTGGGGGGGTACACGCCCGGCGAGGACAGCGGCGGCGCCAATCCGACGGCCAAGAGGCCCGGGAACTTGACCCCTGGGCGATCGCATCGGGTGCGCATCGAAGTCCGCGGCGACCATCGCCCGGCGCACATCGCCGCCGCGGTGGACGACGAGCCCGTGGTCGACTGGCAGGGCGATCCTTCGCAGTTGGATGTTCATCCTGCCTGGCATCTTCCGGAACCCCAACGGCTCGGCCTTGGCGCCGGATGGAACCCGGTGGTTTTCACCTCGGTACGGTTTCGCCCGCGCACCGGGGTGGCCTGGCGCGTGGAACCGTCGCCGCCGGGGGGTTCGAGAGTGCATCGGCCCGGCGCCAACCGTGCCTTGATCCTGGGAGCGGCCTCGGCCGAAATTCACGGGCAGACGTTGCGCGAGGCGACGCCTGGGGTGCTGGGCACCTGGACCGACGACCGCGACTGGGTCGCGTGGCGATTCCTCGCCGAGCCCGATACCACGTACCGCATCGAATTGCACTACGCGTGCCACGAAGCCAGCCAGGGGAGCACCTACACGATCTCGATCGCCTCGAGCGGCGAGCCCGACGAGATCGTCGCGCGCGGGAGGGTCGACGCGACGGGGCAATACTGGGAGAACTACCGAACCATCGCCTTGGGGACATGGACCACCGGCCGGCCAGGTCCCTACACGCTTTCGCTCAAGCCCTCCAGCAAGCCGGGTCAGGCGGTCATGAATCTGCGGTGGATCCGGCTGCTCCCGGTCGAGGTCGCCGGTCAGATGTAGTACATCCGGTCGTCGTGGCCGCGGGCCCGCTCGAGAAGTTCGGCGAAGGTGATGCGGTTGAGCATCTCGCGCTGGACCTTCTCGACATCGGCCCACGCCTGCATCAGGGCCTTGACCGCGGGCGAATCGGGTGAGGCGCTGGTCGTGTGGTCGTTGCTTTTCGTGCCTCCCTCGATCACCCGCATCACCTCACCCAACGTCACCTGATCGGGCGGGCGCACCAGATGGTAGCCGCCCGCGGCTCCGCGGGTGCTGACGACCAGTCCAGCCCCCTTCAGTTGCAAGAGGATCTGCACCAGGAATCGCGGTGGCACGTCGTGCCGCTCGGCGATCTTGCGGATCCGAACCGGTTCGCCCGAGCCGTACCGCGACGCGAGTTCCAACATCGCGATACAGGCGTATTCGGTCTTGGCGGAGATTTTCATGACGACCCTTTCCCCACGGCGGTTGCCGACCGATGGGACCCCGTGCGTCAGTCGGACGTGTGCAGTCCGCACTCGATCTTCCCTGTCCCGCTCCAGCGTCCGGCCCGCTCATCCTCGCCGAACATCACCGCCCGGGTGCAGGGCCAGCAGCCGATGCTGGTGTAACCCCGGTCGTGGAGCGGATTGTAGGGAATGTTCTCGTAGACGATCCGGTCCCAAACCTGTTTCTTAGTCCAGTTGGCCAGGGGACTGATCTTGACCAGCCCGAACTTCTTGTCCCAGCCAACGATCGGAGCGCCCGCCCGGTGAGGGCTCTGGTCCCGCCGGATGCCGCTCATCCACGCATCGAACCCCCGCGAGACCCGCTGCAAGACCTCGATCTTGCGCTGGCGGCAGCATCGGTCAGGATCCGTCTTGTACACCGGGCCGCCGTTGAGCTTCTCGTATTCCTCGACCGAAAGGTCGGGACGCTGCAACTCGACCACGATGCCGTACCGCTGGGCAATCCGATCCCGAAGCTCCAGCGTCTCTGGGAACTGATAGCCCGTGTCCAAATTGAACACGTACACCCTCGGTTCGATCTTGGCGAGCATCGACAGGATGACGCAGCCCTCCGGACCGAAGGCCGTGGCCATGGTCAATTTCGGAAAGTACGTCTTTACCGCCCATGCGATAATCTCTTCCGGCGACGCGGTCTCCAGAAGCTGACTCTGCCTGGCCAAGGCCTCGAGTTCTTCCGGCGAAGGCGTCCTGGGCCGCCACGAGGAAGGGTCCCGACCTGGCGAGTCGTTTCGCGGGATATCCCCCCGATCGGAGGATACTTCCGCACCGAGCGAGGCTCTGTAATCTATTGTATTGTCCATCTTGGGATGATAAGCGCGGGGTCGAGTGGCGATCATCGGGACCTCGGCGGGCTGGACGTTCGTGGGACGGCCACCGATCGAAATCATATCAATGTTTGTCAACTAAGTCAACTCAAACGTGACCTTCTTTGGTATCGACCCCATCCCACCGAACCTTGACGAACCGCTCGGGATTCGCCACGATGGCCGCGTGCGCGTTGCGCGGCGACACGAACCAACGAGCCATTGCCCAGAGGCGGAACACCAATGAGCGAAAAGGCATACTTGGCGATCGACATGGGGGCATCGAGCGGCCGCCACGTGGTCGGTCGATTCAATGGCCAAACCCTGTCGCTGGAAGAAATCTATCGCTTCGAGAATGGTGGCGTGGATCTGGCTGGCACCCTGGTGTGGGACCTGCCGGCCCTCTGGAACCACGTCCGAGCGGGACTCCGCGCGGCGGGGGCACAACTAGGGGGAAGCCTTGCCTCGATCGGGGTAGACACTTGGGGTGTGGATTTCGGCCTGCTCGGCCGTGGCGACACCCTCCTGGGCAACCCCGTTCACTATCGCGACGCCCGCACCAACGGCATGCTCGACCAGGCGTTCTCGATCGTCCCCCGCGACGAGATCTTCCGCCACACGGGGCTTCAGTTCATGCAACTGAACACCCTGTACCAGTTGCTCGCCATGCGGCTGTCGCGCTCGCCCCTGTTGGATGTCGCCGAAACGCTCCTCATGGTGCCCGACCTTTTCCATTGGCTGATGACCGGGCAGAAGGGTAACGAGTTCACCCAGGCCACCACGAGCCAGTTCTACAACCCGCTCCAGAAGGGCTGGGCTATCGCATTGCTCAAGAAGTTCGATCTGCCGACGCACATCCTCGGGCCGATTGTCGAGCCCGGCACCGATCTGGGGCCCCTGCGCCGGGGCCTGGCGGCCGAGACCGGGCTCACGAAGGCCCGCGTGGTGCTCCCGGGCACGCACGACACCGCCAGCGCCGTGATGGCGGTGCCGGCCGCCAGCCCACCCGGCCGTCGCCCCGACTGGTGCTACATCAGCCTCGGCACGTGGGCGCTCATGGGCGTCGAATCCCCGCAGCCGGTCGTCCACGACCAGGTGTTGAACCTGAACTTCACGAACGAAGGGGGCGTCGGCGGCACGTTTCGGCTGCTCAAGAACATCTGTGGGTTGTGGCTGGTGCAGGAGTGCCGCCGGGTGTGGAATCTGGCCGGTCGGCAATGGAACTGGGACGACCTGAATCGTCTGTCGGCCGCGGCGAAACCGCTCGAGGCGTTCATCAACCCCGATGCCCACGACTTTCTCGCTCCCGACGACATGCCCGAGACCATCCGCGCCTTCTGCCGGCGCACGGGCCAGCCGGTTCCGGCCGACGAGGGCGCGGTGCTCCGCTGCGCGCTGGAGAGCATCGCCATGAAGTTCCGCCACGTGCTGGGCATGTGCGAGTCGCTGGTGGGTGGGCGGATCGAGACGATCCACATCGTCGGCGGCGGCACGAAGAACCGCCAGCTCTGCCAGGCCGCGGCCGACGCCTGCGCGCGCCGCGTGCTGGCCGGCCCCATCGAGGCCACGGCGACGGGCAACCTGATGATGCAAGCCGTGGCCGCCGGCGATGTGCAGAGCATCGCCGAGGCCCGCGAGGTGATCCGGCGCAGCTTCGCGCTGGAGGAGTACTTTCCCCGGAATACGGCGGCTTGGGACGAGGCGTACGCCCGCTTCCTTCGGCTGGTCGCATGACCTTGCCGGCAGCCTGGCCGATGGCGGCGCGCGTTGTCCGCGAGGTCGCCCCGGGGTGGTGATGCCGCGCGCGTCCGATGCTGCGTGACGCGGTCGCCGGGGTACCATGGATTGGAGGAGGTCGTATGTCGGTCGCATTCTCGACGGGCCTGGCCGGTCTGGACAAGGTGCTCAAGGGGGTGATGCCGGGCGACAACATCGTCTGGCAGGTGGACGACGTGGCCGACTACCGGGCGCTGGTGGTCCCCTATGCCGCGGCCGCCCGCCGGGCCGGCCACCGCCTCACGTACTTCCGCTTCGCGTCGCACGAACCGCTGCTTGCGAGCGAAGCGGGTGCCGAGGTCTACACGCCCAACCCCGAGTTCGGCTTCGAGAGCTTCGTCACGCAGGTCCACGCGGTGATCGAGCAGGCGGGCAAGCACGCCATTTACGTGTTCGATTGCCTTTCGGAACTGGCGTCGCTGTGGTCCGCCGACCAGATGCTGGGCAATTTCTTCCTTCTGACCTGCCCAAGGCTCTGGGAACTCGAGACGGTGACGTATTTCGGGCTGTACCGGAACTATCATGCCTCGTTCGCGCTGAACCCGATCACCGAGACGACGCAGTTTCTTCTGGACGTGTTTCGGCACGACGGGAGCATCTATCTTCGCCCGATCAAGGTCCAGCACCGCTCGACGCGTTCGATGAACACGATCCACCGCTGGGAGGGCGAGGCGTTTCGGCCGATCACCGGCAGCGCCCAGGTTTCGGAGGTGCTGGCGTCGAGCCGCTGGCCGGGGCTGCGCTCCGACACGCGGCTTGGGTTCTGGCGGCGCATCTTCAACGAGGCTCAGCAGACCTACGACGACGTTCGATACGGGCGTTGTCCTGCCGAGCGGGCCGAGGAGGTCTTCGATCGCCTCAGCCGCATGGTCCTCTCGCGCGACGAAGCCATGCTCCGCCTGGTCCGCAAATACCTCAGCCTCGCCGGTATCCTCGAGATCCGCGACCGGATGGTCGGCATCGGGCTGATCGGCGGCAAGGCGCTGGGCATGCTCCTGGCCCGGGCGATCCTCAAGCGCGACTGCCCGCGCCTGCACGCCCTCTTGGAAACCCACGATTCGTTCTATATCGGCTCCGACGTGTTCTACACGTTCCTGATCCGCAACGGCGTGTGGTGGATCCGCCAGAAGCAGCGCGACCCGGCCACGTTTCTCGAGGGGCTCGAGGAGGCCCAAGCCCGGATTCTTCGAGGGCAGTTCCCCGACTACACGGTCGATCAGTTCCAGGCGATGCTCGACTATTTCGGCGAATCGCCGTACATCGTCCGCTCGAGTTCGCTCTTGGAGGACGCCTACGGCAACGCCTTTGCCGGCAAGTACGACAGCGTCTTCTGCGTCAACCAGGGCAGCCGCGAGGAACGGCTCGACGCCTTGTTGAACACGGTCCGCCAGGTGTACGCCAGCGCCATGAGCGAAAAAGCGCTGCGGTACCGGGTGGCCCGGGGACTTCTGGGCCGCGACGAGCAGATGGCGCTGTTGGTGATGCGGGTTTCGGGCGATCGCTACGGCGAAAAGTTCTTCCCCCAGATCGCCGGCGTCGGCTTCTCGTTCAACCCGTACGTGTGGCACAAGGACATCGACCCGCACGCCGGCGTCGTGCGGCTGGTCTTCGGGCTGGGGACGCGGGCGGTCGATCGGGTCGACGACGACTACACCCGCCTGGTCGCGCTGAACGCCCCGGCACGCCGCCCCGAGGCCAACTTCGACGAAGTCTGCGAATACTCCCAGCACCGCGTCGATTACCTCGATCTGGCCCAGAACCGGCTTGCCTCGGGCCATTTTCTCGACCTGGCCAACGAGAGTCCGCACCTGCCGCTGGAGATGGTCGCGTCGCGCGACGAGCTGGCTTGGCGCGAGCGGGGCGTGGTCCATCACGTGCTTACCTTCGACGGCCTACTGTCGGACACGCCGTTCGTCGGCGACATGCGCCAGATGCTCAAGACGCTCGAGAACGCCTACGAGAACCCGGTCGACATCGAGTTCACGGTGAACTTCATCGATCCGTCGCGCTACCGCATCCACCTCCTGCAATGCCGCCCGCTCCAGGCCCAAGGCGCCGAAACCGGCGCCCTGCCCAAGCCGGCCATCCGCGATGCCGACCGGATCGTCGAGGCGCACGGCGCCATCATCGGGCCAAGCCGCCTCGTCCGTCTGGACCGCTTCGTCTACGTCGTTCCACGGCGCTACGGCGAGCTGCCGCTTGGCGACCGCTACGAGGTGGCCCGGACGCTCGGGCGGATCAACCAGGCCGCTGGCAGTGCCGCCGGGACGACCATGCTCCTGGGGCCCGGCCGGTGGGGAACGGCCAGCCCCGACCTCGGCGTTCCCGTCCATTTCGCCGAGATCAGCCGCGTCTCGGTCCTCTGCGAGATCGTCACCATGCGCGAGAACCTCATTCCAGACGTCTCGCTGGGAACGCACTTCCTCAACGAACTGGTCGAGATGAACATCCTCTACATGGCGCTATTCCCCCAGCAACAGCGCAACTGTCTGAACGAGCGGTTTCTTCTGGAAGCGCCGAACCGGCTTGTGGACCTGGTGCCGACCGCCGCCGCGTGGCAGGAGATCATCCGGGTCATCGACACCCGCGACGTGCTCGGCGAACATCGCACGATGCTGCTCTTGGCCGACGCCGGCGAACAGGAGGCGCGGGTCTTCATCGCGCCGGCCGACGCGGTCCCGGCATGAGCCCCCGGCGCCAAGGATCGGGCTGCGTGGCGGCTTGCCCAGGCGCGCGGGGGCTGTCGCGGCGGGGCGAACGGCGATATGCTGAAGGCCCTTGCCGCATGGTGCCGCGGCTTGGCACGGCGCGGCGGCGGGGCCATTTCGCGAGGAGACGTTTCATGTTCGGTCTTTCTGGTGGCGGGTGGGTTGCCACGCTGGCCGTCGTGGTTCTTTCTGCCGCGTCGACGCCGGGGGCGGCGCAGACGCTTCCCATCGGCAGCCCGGCCCCGCCCTTCGAGCTTCCGGGCGTCGACGGCAAGGTCCACCGCTTGGAGGACTTCAAGGACGCCGAGATCCTGGTCGTCGTCTTCACGTGCAACCATTGCCCGACCGCGCAAGCCTACGAAGAGCGCATCCAGCGGCTGGCCGACGAGTACCGCGACCGGAAGGTCGCCCTCGTGGCCATCTCGCCCAATGACCCGCGGGCGGTCCGCCTCGACGAGTTGGGGTACACCGACGTGGGCGACTCGCTGGACGACATGAAGATCCGAGCGAAGGAACGCAAGTTCACGTTCCCGTATCTGTACGACGGCGAGCATCAAAAGGTCTCGCGCGCGTACGGCCCGGTGGCCACTCCGCACGTGTTCGTGTTCGATCGGGCCCGGAAGCTCCGCTACGCGGGCCGGGTCGACCATTCCGAAAAACCCGAACGCGTCACCTCGCGCGACGCGCAAAACGCCATCGACGCCCTCTTGGCGGGAAAAGCCGTCCCGGTCGAGACGACCCGCGTGTTCGGTTGCTCGGTGAAGTGGTCGGACAAACGCGAGTCGGTCCAGAAAGCCCTTCAGACGTGGGCCAAGGAAGAGGTGACGCTCCGGACGATCGACGCCAACGGCGTGCGCGACCTGGTGAAGAACAACGGCCCGAAGCTGCGGGTCGTGAACGTGTGGGCCACGTGGTGCGGACCGTGCGTCACGGAGCTTCCCGAGTTCGTCGCCATGCATCGCATGTACCGCCGCCGGAACTTCGAGTTGGTGACGATCTCCGCCGACTCGCCCGACGAGAAAGACCACGTCCTCAAGACGCTCGCGAAGCTCCAGGTCTCGGCGACGAACTTCCTCTTCCAGGGCGACGACAAGTACCAGTTGATGGAGGCCGTCGACGAGAAGTCGACCGGGGCCTTGCCCCATACGCTCGTCATCGCCCCCGGCGGCAAGGTGCTCTACCGGAAGTCGGGCCCGTGCGATCCCCTGGAGGTGCGCAAAGCGATCGTCGGCTACCTCGGGCGCACGTACCGGTAACCGGTCCTCGCGCGAGCCCTGCCCATGCGTGCCGGTCCAACGCGGCACGCGGTACCGCGTGGCGCTCTGGGCGCGGGCGGAGAACCTCGATGCCGACGTGGTGCCGATCGCCTTATCCGACACGGCGGGATGGCATCCGTGCGGGCTTCAGGACGTATTCATCCCGACCGACCAATGGACCCGCTACGAGTTCACCTTCCGGGCCGTGCGCGATGGTGGCACGTCGAGCCGCTTCCCACTCTGGT
>DYLT01000390.1 GCA_020721945.1 Blastopirellula marina | reverse complement strand
CGCTCCCTGCGCGGGAAGCCGGGGCCCCGGTCGCGGCTGGCACGAGACCGCGACAGATCAAGGTGTTCCGCCCTTCTTCCGAGATCGGGACGGGGGATCGTGGGCGGCCGGATCGTCTCGACGGATGTCGCAGCTTCGATGTAGCATCGTTGCGGTCGAGGCGGCTTGTGCGCCGTGGAACGGATTGCCTCGATGCTCGATAGAGGAGCCGGAACCCGCCGAGGGGATGGATGACCACTCGACGTTCCCCGGGACACGTTCCTGCCACGCCGGACCTGTTTGGCGGACCTCCCCTGGGGGTCCCCGTTTCGCGTACCTCTGGGATCGAGACCCGGTTTGATGTCGCCTTCGTCGCGGACCTGGCCCTCCGGGAAAAGCAGGTTCAACAGAACTACCGCCCGGTCATCGCGGTCCACAAGTGGTTCGCGCGCAGGCCGGGGACGCTATTCCGGGCTCTGATCCTGTCGGAATTCGGCGAGGGACGCCTCGCGGAAGACTATTTCCGTTCTCACTCGCTCGCCGGGCTTCGCATCGCGGACCCCTTCATGGGCGGAGGCACGCCGCTCATCGAAGCCAACCGACTGGGGTGCGATGTGACCGGTTGCGACATCAATCCGATGGCCTGGTGGATCGTTCGACAGGAAATCGAGTCCATCGATCTTCACGCTTACGCCGAGGAAGCCACCCGCATCCACGCCTTCCTCGAATCCGCCGTCGGCGACCTCTATCGGACGCGATGCGTGGTCTGTGGTCACCCCGAGGCCAGGGCCAAGTACTTCCTCTGGGTCAAGGTTCAGACCTGCACCCACTGTGGACGGGATTTCGATGCGTTTCCAGGGTTCCTGATCGCCGAGGATTCCCGCCATACCGCCAATGTCGTGCTTTGCCGGAACTGCGGCGCCCTCGCGGAGGTTCGGTCGCTGAAAGCCCTCGGGAACTGCCCGGACTGCGGATCCCCGCTCACACTCGAAGGGCCCGCCGGCCGTGGGCGGTGCGCCTGTCCTCATTGCGGCACGGTCAATCCGATCCCATCCGCGACGGGCGGGGTTCCCCGGCACCGCATGTTCGCGATCGAGTACCACTGCGACCATTGCCGGGCAACCCATCGGGGCCGTTTCTTCAAGCGTCCGGATCCGGACGATCTGGCACGCTGTTCGGAGGCGGAGGAGCGCGCGAATCGAGTCGCGAGCGTCTTCGCGCCGGACGACCCGATCCCGCCGGGGGACGAAACGAACCGCCTGCTCCGATGGGGGTACCGGGAGTGGCGCGACCTGTTCAATGCCCGACAGAGGTTGGGTCTTGAACTGCTTTGTCGCGAGGTGGCGGCCATGCCACATGGGCGACTTCGCGACGCCCTTGCGACCAACGTCTCGGACCTGCTCCGTTACCAGAACATGCTCTGCCGGTACGACACCTGGGCACTGAAATCTCTCGACATCTTCTCCGTCCACGGGTTCCCGGTCGGCCTGGTGCAGTGCGAGTCGAATCTGCTGGGCATCCGACACTCGACGACCGGCGCGAACGTCGGCAGCGGCGGCTGGTCGAACATCGTCGAGAAGTTCCTTCGAGGCAAGGAGTACTGCGAACGGCCGTTCGAGGTCAAGGTCGAACGCGGCCGGAAGGTCATCCGCCCGACCCCGGGTGAGTGGATCGGGGAGTCCGCACCAGGGTCATCCAGGCGGCGACGAGTGGACCTCCTCTGCGCGAACTCGGCGGAAATCGAGCTGCCTCCGGCCTGTCTCGACGCCGTGTTCACGGACCCTCCGTACTTCGCGAACGTGCAATACGCGGAACTGATGGATTTCTGCTACGCGTGGTTGCGTCGCATCCTCAACGGCCGAGAACCCGCGTTTCGCGCGTCCTCGACCCGAAACGGTGGCGAGCTGACCGGCAATGCGACGCTTTCGAGGGGCCTGGATGACTTCGCGGCGGGCCTGTCCGGCGTGTTTTCTCGCATGGCACGGGCATTGAAGCCGGGGGCGCCGCTGGCCTTCACCTACCACCACAACGACCTCGATTCGTACGTGCCGATCGCCGTCGCTGTGCTGGATGCCGGTCTCACCTGTACCGCGTCGCTTCCTGCACCTGGCGAGATGGGTGGCTCCATTCATATCCACGGGACAGAATCGTCCGTCATCGACACCGTGTTCGTCTGCCGGACGACGGGTCGGATTTCGTGTTCCTTGCTTGTCGAGACTGGGTCGGAGATCGCGTCGCTGGTCCTGTCGGACCTCTCCCGGCTTGCGGATGGAGGGGTCCGCGTGACCCGCGGGGACGCCCGCTGCGTTGCATACGGCCATCTGATTCGCCTGGCGATCTGGCGCCTGCGGCCGTCCTGGGACGCAAAGGCGTCGTGGCGACAGAAACTCGACCGGGTCCGGCAAGCCGCCTCCATCGGTGGGGGTTGGTCTGAAATCGAACGGCACCTTCCTGCGGATGCCCCCATCCGCCGTTGGGAGGGCCGCGGTGTCCGCGAAGGCGAAGCCCTCGAGAAAAAACTGGAGGACGCGGATGTCGTCGCTTTCTGAGCGTCCGTTCCAACTGTCCCTCGACCAGCTGCGAATGCGGTTGGACGAGATGGTCCGTGTCACTTTCGCGGACTTGCAGTCGCAGTTCCTGGTCCTTCCCAAGGGCGATCACTTCATCGAGTTTCACGACTTCCAGGACGCCTACGAGACGCTCAAGCGCGCCACGGCAGGGTTTTCCGACGTTTCCGAAGCGACCCTGGCGGAGGCGGTGCAGGCGGACTCCCTGGCGTTCGTCGTGCTTCGCACGATCCTCGGACTGTCGCCGCCCGAGTGGGCCGAACTGGCCCGTACCGAGCTAGGAAGCGATGTCGCGCAGGGTGTCGCCCGTTCGTTGGACGTCAAGGTTCGGCATCAACGAGACCTCTTCGCCAAACTGCTCCGTGAAGACCCTCCCGGGAGGACCGGCGTTCGCGCGAAGGCGTTGCTCGCCGTGGCGGCGCGCTGCATCGAGCGAGGGGCACCACCCGGTGGAGAGCACACCATCCATCGCCTGAAGAAGGCCGACACCGACGAGGGACTGGTGTCCTTGCGCCATGTCGCGAGTCGCCACGTCCCTTACGCGGTGCTGCTCTACGAGCGCTACCTCGGGCGCCCGTTCGCGAGTCACCGCGACTCGGTTTCCGAACTCGTGGGAGACGTGATGGAGTCCGCGATCGCCGAGATCCTCGCAAGACACAACGTCACGTTTCGTCGGACCCGGCGAGCCGAGCGCGTGCCCGGATTCGAGCAAGCACCCGACTTCTTCGTGCCGACCGAATTCGATCCGGCCGTGATCATCGAGGCCAGGGTCACAAACGACGACGGCACCGCCAGGGACAAGGTCGCGCGCTTGAAAGTTCTTGCGGCCATGCGTGATGAGCGTCTTCGGTCGGGTCGCCCGGCCTACGAACTCGTCGCCTGCATTGACGGACGGGGTTTTGGTGTCCGAGCCGAGGACATGCGAAGCATCCTCCTGGCGACTCACGGAAAGGTCTTCACCCTCGCCACCCTGCCCGCGCTGCTTCAGCACACCCGTCTCAAGCAGTTCGCGGTGGTCCCATGAACAGGCCAGAGGCCCGGACAGGCCGGTCGCGCAGCCGCCAAGCCGCAGGTCTGACCGGCGTTTCTTCCAAGTACGACACCGGCTTCGCGGACCCTGACGGATGAAACCGACCCTTGGGCCGCGGGCGATGCCCACGGGTCCAGCCGCGAGCGGGGCCCCATCTCCCAGCG
>DYLT01000037.1 GCA_020721945.1 Blastopirellula marina | reverse complement strand
GGGAGTGTACCGTCCCTGCTCCAGAAAGCAAGCGGGCAGGACACCGAACCAGACCCGCCCCCCTGGATTTGGCTCGGCTGGAAGTCCCGTGGGCCGGCACGATCCCCAGACCGCAGCCTTGCCGAGCCGCCTCGCGGCAGAGCTTTTCGACCCAGCCGCGGAGGAGGATCGAGAAGACGTCGTTTTCGAGCTCGATGACGAAGGTGTGCGGTTGGTCCAGCCCGCCGACGCCGCCGTACAGCGGGGGCGCGACCAGCCCACCGCCGCGCTGGGCGGCTTGGACACAGAGGGCGTGGGCCTTCAGGGCGTCGAGGCTGACGACATTGTGCAGCCCGTGCCACTCGACCGTGCCTAGGGGTTGGAAAAGCGTGGGGCAGACCCGCATTGCCGCGTCGATGGCGTTGGGTCGAAGGTGCTCGAGCCGGACTTCGCGTGGGGTCGGCGGCGTGTTCTCTGCGGCGTGGGCCGAAGGGTCCCCGGCGGCCAGCGCGCCGAGGGTCGCCCCCGACAGAAAGACTCGTCGGTTCATCGCGGTTCCCCTCCCTTGGGGGGCTGCCCTGGCGGTTCCACCCGATCATCGCGCCCCTCCCCAGGCAGCGGCAAGCGGTCCCAGGCGGAGATTCCGGCACGATCGCCCCGGGTGGAAACGGCGTATGGCTGGGGCATAACGTATAGTTGAGTTGCAGCAGCCTCGCATCGTCGTCTCCGTGTTTCTGTGCAGGGGGATTTGTCCGTGTTGCTCTTCTCGCCGAGGAAGGATCAGGAGGTTCAGAGTTTCCTGATCAAGCTGGTCAACAATAATTGCCCGGAGGTGCGTGGCCTCGACGAAGGCCCGCGGCTGGACACCCGGGTGAACCTGACGGTTGTGGTGTTGGTGATTCCGCTGGAGAAGAAGCGGCCTGCCATCGAGCGGGTGTTCGCGGCGGTGTCGAAGGAATTCAATGCCACGGGAGTGTCGCTCGTGTTGCACGAGCCGCGCGCGGTGGATGAGGTGATTTTGGGTTTCCGCTTCGAGGGCGCGATGAAGTTCGCCCGGGCCGAGGCCAAACACCTCAACCCGATGGGGGCCGGGTTCTACCAGCTCGGGCTCAAGATCACCGAGATGGTTCACGTGGCCGACTACCCGGCGCTCGGATCGGTCAGCATTTAGACTCGCGCAATCACAGCGGCCGACGCTGGGGGTTGTCATTTGGGCGCGACGATCTTCAGGTCGCGCAGGCTCCGTACGCGCGTACCCTTGGCGTCGGTGAGTTCGGCCGAGAACGTGTAGTTGCCGGTTTGCGTGGGAAACGGCACTTCGAACGTAAGGATCGTGCGGCCATAGCCCGCGACCGAGCAGGACTGCGTCTGGGTCGTGCCGGGGGTGCCGTTGCGTGCGAACCCGACGCGAACATCGCCCTTCCACTCGGGCTCGAGGTCGTTGATGACGAACACTTTCACCGGACGGCGCGCGCCGGCCGGGGCTTCTTCGGCCCAGAAGTCGAGCATCAGGCCGACGGGGTTGAACGCCTCGCGCACGTACTCCTGAAAGAGCGGCTCGAAGTTGAGCCGTTCGAGGTCGAGGAAGTCGTCGCAGGTAGCGCCGCCCTCGGGCCGCGGCTTGTCGCCCGGCCGCGAATAGCCCAGGCCGCAGAAGTGCAATACCCCGGCCGCCTCGCGGTGGCATCGCCAGAACTCCGTCAGGGCGGCAACGTATCGGGCGTGGATGCGGCGTCGCTGGGGCACGCTGGAGTTCGGGCCGAGGATGCCCTCGTACACCTTGTCGGTCAGGCAGGTGAAGCTGCCGTCGCGGTTGAGCCACAGCCAGCAGTACTCGTTGATGACGACCGGCACGCGGAACTTCTGCTGCTCTTTGTTGAGATGCGGCGTGCCGGGCGTCTTGGCCAACTCGCTGAGCTTAAACGGATTCTTGCCGGTCCACCCGCGAATGAAGAGGTACGGGTGCGACTCGACACCATCGGTAGGAGCCTGCGGGGCGGCCCAGCCGTTCTCCCACGGGCGGTTCGAGAGATCCAGGTGACGCACCGCCTGGATCGCCTTGCCCGTCTCGGCCGTGTGGCTTTCGTTCTGGCCGTCCCAGATCACCACACAGGGGTGGTTCCACCGTTCGCGCATCCAGGCCGTGTACTCGGGGATGATCTTCTCGGCCTTGGGGTTTTCGGGGGCTTTGTCCAAGAGCCAGATCGGGAACTCGTCCTGGATCAAGAAGCCCTCTTCGTCGGCGATATCGTACCACATTTCGGGCGGAAAGCCGATGCAGTAGCGGATGGCGTTCCAGTGCATCGTCTTGTACTGCCGATGGAGCCGGCGGACCCATTCGGCCCGCCACGGCTTGTCGCCGCGGAGGGCGTCTTCGAAGAAGCGGTAGGCGGTAACGTTCGTGCCGCGCAGATAATACGGCTTCTCGTTGAGCACCGCCCGCATCGCCTTCGGATCGAACCGGAACGCCCTCATGCCGAACCGGACCTTCACCGCATCGCTTTGGCCGGCCGCAAGGCGCAGCGTGTAGAGGAACGGGTCTTCGGGCGACCAGAGGCGGCAGCCTTCGAGGGGCACGGTCAGCTCGGCCTTGACGAGTTGGCCCGCATCGAGGCTGATCTTGTGCCCCGACTTGGCCGCGCCGGCGCGCTTTCCGCCAGCCGCCTCGACGACCTCGGCCGCCAATTCCACCGCGCCGGGCTTCTCGCCGGCCTGAATCTCGGCGACCACGCGCACCGTTTTGGCCGCAAGGTGGGGTACCGTCTGCACGTTGGCGATGTATGGGGCTCCGGTGAGGATCAGCTCGACCGAATCGTAAATGCCCGGGATGTACAGGTACTTCTCGAAGTCCCAACCCGTGGGCATGTCGTGTGGCAGCGCCTCGCGGTGTGCCCCCACGCGGATGACGATCTCGTTCTCCTGGCCGGCCGGCCTAAGCAGCTTCCGCACGTCGAAGAGGGCCGGCGTGAAACACGGCAAGTGCTCGCCGGCCAGCTTGCCGTTGAGCCAGACCTTGGTGCCGTAGCGGGCCTTGTGGATCTTGAGGATTGCCACGTCGGGCAAGGGACGGTCGAGTGTGAAGGTCCGCCGGTACCAGAACGCCTCGCGCCGCGGGCTCTTCTTGCCCACGTCCGGAAAGGCCGGCTGGGCCATGTCGGCCAGCCCGGGTACCGCGATGGTGTGCGTAAACTGCGCCGGCGGAGCGTCCATGCCGCCCTGCTCGATTTGCCACGTCCCATCAAGCGAAACGGCCTGGCGCGGCGCGAGTGCTTTGGTGGAAGCCGAAGCCGGCGCGGGCATGACGGCCAAACCCATCACGAGGCAATGGACGACGATTCTTCGAACTTGCACGGCGTGGCTCCTTGCGTCTCGACGCTTCCGCGAACGCGCGGACTAGAATCTCGGAAACGAAGTCTCGAAAACACGGTACACCAGTGTAGACCGCGCGTGGCGCTGCGGCAATTCCCCGCCTTCCGTTCCCGGCCTGGGGATGGTTCCAATTCCCTCCGGAACCGCTAGAAACGTCCCGTCGCGGGAATCGCCCGGCTGTGGCGCCTTGACCGCCGCGCCCGCCGCGGCTAGGGTGAACCGCACGTGCATTGATCCTCGTTGCGGAGAATCGCCATGAACAGGCTGTCGCGTTCGATCTTCAGTACGGTGATGGGGTTGGCGTGGGCGTCGGTGGCCGTGGGCGCCCTGGCCGCGGAGCCGCCCAAGGCGCCGCCCAAGGCGCAAAGACCTTCCGACGGCAAGGTGCGCGTGATCGTGTTTGGAGCCCATCCCGACGATTGCGAGATTCGCGCCGGGGGTGTCGGGGCGCTCTGGGCCGCGCGGGGACACCAGGTGCAGTTCGTCTCGACGACCAATGGCGACATCGGGCACTCGCGCATCTACGGGGCGGAGTTGGCCGCTCGGCGCAAGGCGGAGGCCCTGGCGGCCGACAAGCACTTGGGCGTGGCGACCAAGATCCTCGACATCCACGACGGCGAACTCGAGCCCACCCTGGAGAACCGCCGCCAGATCACGCGCGCCATCCGCCAGTGGGCCGCCGACGTGGTCATCGCCCACCGGCCCAACGACTATCACCCCGACCATCGGTACACGGGCGTGCTGGTGCAGGACTCGGCGTACATGGTCACGGTGCCGTTCTTCTGCCCCGAGACACCGTACCTTCGCGGCAACCCGGTGTTCTTGTACTCGGAAGACGGTTTCGAGCGACCCAACCCATTTCGCCCCGACATCGTCGTGGCCATCGACGAGGTGATCGACCGGAAGGTCGAGGCCCTGATGATGATGGAATCGCAGTTTGTCGAAGGGGGTGCCAACGGGCCGTACCCCAAGGACGACGCGGAGCGGAAGATTCGGGCCGAGCGCGCCGCCCGAGGGTTCCGCGCGCGTTCGGAAAACACGGCGAACCGTTTCCGGGCGAAGCTCATCGAGTGGTACGGCGACGAGCTGGGCAAGAAGGTCCGCTACGCCGAGGCCTTCGAGATCTGCGAGTACGGGCGGCGGCCCAGCGCCGAGGAGATCCGCCGGCTGTTCCCGTTCTTCCCCAAGAAGTGACACCACCCCGCCGTGCAGGCCGTGGTCGCGCCGGTCGCCCTGGGTCGCCCTGGGAGATCTGAGGGCAACATGGTCTGCCCACGGCAAGCCTCGCGACAAGGAGAATCATCATGGCGGTTTCGAAGCTCACGCGCCGAGAGTTTCTGGCAACGGGCGGTGCGGGCCTGGCCTTGCCGTTCTTCGTGCCCGCCGGCGCTTTGGGCGCCGAGGGAAAGCCGGGGGCCAACGACCGAATCGGCGTGGGCTACATCGGTGTGGGACGGCGCGGGCTGCAACTGATGGGGCTGCCCAAGGACGGACAGATCGTCGCGGTCTGCGACGTGAACGCGATGCGGGCCGAGGCCGTCGCCTCGATGAAGAAGTGCCGCGCCTACGGCGACTACCGCAAGATGCTCGAACAGCCGGACCTCGACGCCGTGATCATCGCCACGCCCGACCACTGGCACGCCCTGCCGAGCATCCACGCCTGCGAGGCGGGCAAGGACGTGTATACCGAGAAGCCCCTTTCCTTGACGATCCGCGAGGGCCGGGCGATGGTCGAGGCGGCCCGGCGCCACGGCCGGGTGTTCCAGACGGGCAGCCAACGCCGCTCGATGAAACACCACCGCCTGGGCTGCCAGATCGTCCGCGCCGGCCACCTCGGCAGACTCCTTACGGTCATCGCCCACAACTACCCAAGCCCCTGGCAGTGCGTCCTGCCCGAACAGCCCGTGCCCAAGGGCCTCGATTGGGACACGTGGTGCGGGCAGACCGTGCCGCGGCCGTACCACGCCGATATCTACGCCCCGCGCGGCAAGCCCGGCTGGATCTCGTTCGCCCCATATTCCGGCGGCGAGATGACCGGCAACGGATCGCACGGGCTGGACCAGATCCAATGGGCCTTGGGCACCGACGACACCGGGCCGATCGAGATCTGGCCCGAGCGCGAGGAACCGCTCCGCCCGCCGGTCTATAAGGCCCCCGAGAGCACCGCGCGCGGCGACCGCTTGTGCAGCCAAAACCGCGTGCGGTACCGCTATGCCAATGGCGTGACCGTGAAGCTCGACACGGGGCCCGTGGCCGGGGCCGTGTTCATCGGCGAACAAGGCAAGGTCGTGGTCGACCACAACCGTTTCACCTGCGACCCCCCGGGTCTGGCCGACGAACCGCTCAAAGACGGCGAGCCGCGCCTCGAGATCAGCGACGACCACTTCCGGAACTGGTTCGACTGCATCAAGTCGCGCGCCCGCCCGATCGCCGATGTCGAGATCGGACACCGCTCGGCAACGATCTGCCACCTGGCGAACCTCGCGCGGCTGTTGGGCCGCAAGCTCCGCTGGGACCCGAAGCGCGAGACCTTCGTGGGCGACGACGAGGCCAATCGCCTGCTCGATCGCCCGCGCCGGAAAGGGTACGAGCTGCCAGGGTGAGGAGGAATACGGGATCTGCGATGAGGAATCAAGGACGGCGTAACCGTCCATAGGCTGGGCAGTGGCGCGTGTTTCGGCCCCTTGCAGGCCGAAAAACGTGCCTTCCGCCTTGCGCGGGACGAGCCGTCATCGCTCGTTGTTTGCTGCGGGAGACGGCGCGATGGAAGACGGGTTGCTGGGGGTGGCCCTGCACGGGGCGGGTTGGGTCGCTGGGGCGCACGCGGCGAGTTGGCTCAAGAATCCCCACGTGCGGATCGTCTCGATCAGCGATCCCGACCGGGAGCGGGCAAGGCAATTGGCGACGCGGCTGGGGGTCGAGCCCGCGGTGCGTGCCGACTACGGCGAAGTGCTCCGCGACGACCGGGTCGATGTGGTGGATCTCTGCGGGCCGAGCCACGTCCATGCCGAGCAGGGCATCGCCGCGGCCGAGGCCGGCAAACACGTGCTTGTGGAGAAGCCCATCGCCCTGTCGATGGCCGAGAACCGCGCCTTGCGCGATGCGGTCGCGAAGGCCGGCGTGAGGAGCCTCGCTGGCTTCGTCCTGCGCTGGAACCCGGCGGCCCAGACGATCAAGTCGCTCGTCGTCTCGCGAGCCATCGGCGAGCTGTTCTATATCGAGATCGATTACTGGCACGACATGAAGCCCACGCACCACGCCTGGAACCTCCATAGCCGGCGCCAGACTGGCGGTAGCGCGATGCTGCTGGGCGGGTGCCACGCGGTCGACGCCCTGCGGTGGCTTTCGGGCGAAGAGGCAGTCGAGGTCTCGGCCATGTCGAACAACAAGAAGGGGCTCTTCGAGTACGACGCGAACGTCGTGGCCCTCGTGCGCTTCGAGAGCGGGCTGGTCGGCAAGACCTCGGCCTTGTTCGACTGCGAAATGCCCTACGCCTTCAACCTCGATCTGGCCGGCACCGAAGGGACCATCCGCGACAACCGGCTGTGGTCGAAGAAGCTCTTTCCAGGGCAAACCAGTTGGGCCACCGTGCCCACGATCCTGCCCGACAGCGGCGACGTCGGCCATCACCCCTTCGACGCCGAGATGGACCACTTCGTCGAGTGCATTCTCCAAGGGCGGGAATCGCACTGCAACATCGCCGACGCCTACCGCACCCACGAGCTGTGCCTGGCCATCGACCGCTCGATCGCCGAGGGGGGCCGCGTGGTGCGCCTGCCGCTGGAGGAGTGAGGCCGCCGCACCAAGTTGCCGAGTTGACCTGCCTTGCCCGGCCACCCCCGGTTCCATGCTAACCCGAAGCGCAAGCGAGGGCGACGTATGCATCTGCGCTGGCGCGATCCTCGCTGGCGCGTCGGGTTAGTGTGCGGCGGCCTGCCCCGCATCCGAGGGTCTCGCGCAACCGGTCTTGACCCGCCGGGCGGGCTTTGGGAAAAGGGTCGCATGGTTCATAACCCCTCGATCCACGGGCTTCGCGGCCTGGCGGCGGCGATGGTGGTCGCACTCCACCTCCACGGCGCCGTGCTGAGCGGCGGGTTTTCGGTACGAGTGGAACCCGACGGCCTTGCCGGCCGCGTCCTCAGCGCCGGGCACCGCGGCGTCGAGCTGTTCTTCCTGATCAGCGGGTACTTGATCGTCGCAAGCCTGGTGCGCCACCGCAGCGTGCCACGGTTTCTCTACCACCGGGCCGTGCGGATCTATCCGGCCTTTCTCGTGCCGCACTTGTTGATTTTTGCGGTGGGGCCGTGGGTCGGCTATCGCGCGGTGGCGGGGCTCGACGGAGGGGCTTGGCTGGGCCGCTTCGTCTCGAACCTGCTCTTGCTGCCCGGGTTCTTCGCCCTGCCGATCGCCAATATCGTGGCTTGGACCTTGAGCCTCGAGCTGGCGTTCTATCTTCTGGCGGCATGGGCCGCGGTCCTCGTGCCTGCGCCGCGCGGAAGTGCGCGTGGGAATTCGCGGACCGGGCAAGTCGTGCGCGCCGTGATGGGGCTGGGGTGGCTTCTGGCAGCCGGGACCGCGCTCTATTGGCATCCGCGCATGTGGTTCTTCGTTGCCGGCGCGGCGGCCTACGAGATGGACCGCCGCTGGCGTCGAGATGCCAAGGAGACCGCCAACGCCGATGCGCACGGAGGGACCGGCATTCTGGCGCTGGTCGGCCTGTGCGTGGTGTTCGACCGATCGCTGGCGGCGGCCCTGGCCTGCGGACTGGTGGGCTTTCTGACGGTGGTTCGCCAGCGCGGCCTGCTTGCACGTTTCCTGCGCACCCGGCCGCTTCAGTACCTCGGCGACATCAGCTACAGCCTGTACCTCTGGCATGCGGTGGTGCTGTTTCCACTGAAGCGGCTTTTCGGCCGGCCTGGGGGGGTTGTTACGAACGAGCTGCTCAACGTCGGGCTGTTCCTCGTCGCGGCCACGGCCGGGTCGATCGTCGTGGCCCATCTGTCGTACCACGGGGTCGAGCAACGGTTCACGAACCGGTTCTTGCGGAAGGACGACCTGAGGGAAGTGCGTGCGGGGCTGCCCCTCCAGACGCTCGGGCGTGCAGCGTGAGAACCTCGTTCGAGGGCCGCCTCAATAGAATCCCAGTTCGTCCCGGGCCTCGTCGGTGATCAGGTCGGGGCTCCACGGCGGGCTCAGGACCACCTCGACCGTCACCTTGCCCACCTCCTCGCCCAAGCTTTGCAGCACGTCCTTCGCGTCGCGCACGAGTTCCGGGCCGGCGGGGCAGGCGGGACTGGTCATCGTCATTCTCACGTGGATGTCCGACTTGCCGTCCGATTCGGTCACCGTCACCTCGTAGATCAACCCGAGGTCGACGATGTTGATGCCCAGCTCGGGATCATGAACCTGGCGCAAGGCGGCATAGACCGACGGCTCGGCGATGGGCATGGGTCATTCCTCGTGAAGCCGGATGTACACCTCGTCGCCGACGACCTTGACTTCGTGCGCGACGGTGGGTCGAGTGGCGGGCATGGTCAGGGCCCGGCCCGAGCGGATGTCGAACAAAGCCCCGTGGCGTGGACAACGAATGGTGTGGTCGTCCAGCTCGCCTTCGGCCAGCGGACCGCCGTCGTGGGTGCAGAGGTCGTCGATCGCCCAGAACGTGCCCGACACGTGGAACAACCCCACGAGCCGATCGCCGACCTCGACCACCGTCTTGCCTGGGTCTGGCAGGTCGGCCACGCGGCACACGCGGACATAGTCGGCCGTCAATGGTGTGGGGTCGGGCATGGAGGTTGGTCCTTCGTCCGTGGTCATGATGCGCTCGTCAGTCGACTTCCGCCGTAGTGGACAAGAGCCCGCGAGTCCAGCGCCTCAGGCATATTCCCGCACCCGGCGGCCGATAACCTCGCCCAGCGCGTCGCGCACACTTTCGATGGTGATCCGGTCGAAAACCTGCTGGAAGAAGCCGGCGACGACCATGCGCACGGCTTCCTTGCGCGACAAGCCACGGGATTGGGCATAGAAGATCATTTCGTCTTCGACGCGCCCGGCCGTCGCGCCGTGGGTACACTTGACGTCGTCGGCGAGGATCTCCAGCCCGGGGATCGAATCGACCCGCGCGGTTTCGCTGAGGATCAGATTGTCGTCGCGCTGGTAGCCGTCGGTCTTCTGGGCGTCGCGGTCGACGCGGATCATGCCGCGCCAGACGATGTGCGATCGGTCCTGGAGCGCGCCCTTATACAACAGATCGCTCTTGCACTCCGGCGACTGGTGGTGCTGGAGGGTGTGGTACGAGAGGTGCTGCTTCCCCTCGGTGAACATCACGCCGTTGACCTGGACCTCGGCCCTGGGGCCGATCATCGCCACGTGCTGGTTGACCTTGGCCAGGCGACTGCCCAAAGCGCCGATGGTCCACTGGAGTTGGCCGTCGCGGTCGACCAGGGCCCGCTGGTGGGCGAAATGCCACACGCCGGTCCCCCAGTTCTGAAGGTTGACATAGCGGAGGCGGGCGCCGCGGCCGACGAGGATCTCGATTGCTCCGCAATGCAGCCCCGGGCTTGCTCCACCGCCGGACGTTTCCGAAAGCAAGGTGGCCTCGGCGCCGTCTTCGAGCACGACGAGGGTATGCCCGAAGTCCACGCCGCCGGGCGTGATCGCCGAGAGGCTGTACAGCGGCTGATCGATCGCCACGCCCCGCGGCACGTACAAGAGCGTGCCTCCCGACCAGACCGCGGCGTGCAGAGCCGCGAATTTGTCGGCGTGCGGCTCGACGATCTGCCGCTGGAGATACTCGCGCCCAAGGTCCTCGCGCTGCCGCACCAGGTCGTCGAGGCTTCCGAAGAGCACGCCGCGGTCGCGCCATTTCGCATCGAGCGACGTGTCCCAGGGATGGCTGTCCAGCGTGACCACCCGGCCGCCCAGGCGGTCGACCCGCTCGGCAAGCATCGCGGCGGGCAGGGCCGCGGTCTCGGCCGACCGCTGCGGAAGGCCGAAGCGGTCGAAACGAAACAGCCGGAGATCCGTCCGACGCCATTCTTCCTGCCGGGTGTCGGGGGTCGGAAGCGCATGGAACCGTTCCCACGCCTGGCGGCGGAGTTCGACCAGCCACGCCGGCTCGCGGCGCGACTCGACAAACGCCTCGAACGCTTCCAGGGTAAAACCGGTCTGGACAACAGAGAGGGACATCGGGTGCAAGCTGAGCGCGCCGAAGGAGGAATGCGAACGACGAAGCACGAAATCCTAAACAAATGCGAAGGTCGACATGCGAGTATTTACCCGACCGTGCCTTCCATCTGAAGCTGGATCAGCCGGTTCATCTCGACGGCGTATTCCATGGGCAGTTCCTTGACCAACGGCTCGATGAAGCCGCTGACGATCATGGTGCTCGCCTCGGCCTCGGTCAGCCCGCGGCTGGTGAGGTAGAAGAGCTGCTCTTCGCCGATCCGCGAGACGCTGGCCTCGTGGCCGACCATGACGTCTTGCTCTTCCAGCTCGATGTACGGGTAGGTATCGCTGCGGCTTTGCGGGTCGAGGATCAAGGCGTCGCAGACCACGTTCGACTTGGATTTCTTCGCCCCGCGGTCGATCTTCACCAGGCCACGGTAGCTTGCGCGGCCGCCGTTTTTCGAGATCGACTTCGACACGATGCGGCTCGACGTATGGGGGGCGCAGTGGACGACCTTGGCCCCGGCATCCTGGTGCTGGCCGGCCGAGGCGAAGGCGACCGAGAGGATCTCGCCCCGAGCCCCGGGTTCCATCATGTAGACCGAGGGGTATTTCATGGTCAAGCGGCTGCCGAGGTTGCCGTCGACCCATTCGACCAGGGCGTCCTGGTAGGCCATGGCCCGCTTCGTCACGAGGTTGTAGATGTTGTTGGCCCAGTTCTGGATCGTCGTATAGCGAACCCGAGCCCCGCGCTTGGCGATCACCTCGACGACGGCCGAGTGGAGGCTTTCGGTGCTGTACATGGGGGCGGTGCAGCCCTCGACGTAGTGGGCGTAGGCCCCTTCGTCGATGATGATCAACGTGCGCTCGAACTGGCCCATGTTCGCTGCGTTGATGCGGAAGTAGGCCTGGAGCGGGAACTCGACCTTCACGCCCGGGGGCACGTAGATGAACGAGCCGCCCGACCACACCGCCGAGTTGAGGGCCGCGAACTTGTTGTCGGTCGGCGGGATGATCGTCGCGAAGTACTCGCGCACCAGGTCGGGATGTTCGCGCAGGGCCGAGTCCATGTCGGTGAAGATCACGCCTTGCTTCGACAGCTCTTCGCGAAGCGACCCATAGACCACCTCGCTCTCGTACTGGGCCTTCACGCCGGCCAGGTACTTCTTTTCAGCCTCGGGAATGCCAAGCCGATCGAACGTGGTCTTGATCTCGTCGGGCACCTCGTCCCACGAACGGCCCTGGCGCTCGGTGGGCTTGATGTAGTAGTAAATGTCCTGGAAATCGATGTCGATGAGGCCACCCCAGGCGGGTGTGGGCTTCGACGCGAAGATCTCCAGCGCCCCGAGGCGGAAGTCGCGCATCCAGCGGGGCTCGCCCTTCATCTCCGAAATCTCGGCGACGATCTGCGGGTCGAGGCCCTTGCGGGCCTTAAAGACGTAACGCTCGTCGTTGCGGAAATCGTACTTGTTGATTTCGCCGGGAAGGTCAGGCTTGGTCGAAAGGGCCGCAGGCATGGTTCTTATCCTCTTGTGCCAGCCAGTTCAGCGGTCAGGGCGGCGGCCTCGGGGTACTGGGCCCGGATGCGGTCGTAGCCGTGGCGGTGCAGCTCTTCGGCCAGCTCGGGCCCACCGGTCTCGACGATCCGTCCGCCAAGGATCACGTGGGTGAAGTCGGGCCGGTTGTGCTCCAAAAGCCGCTCGTGGTGGGTGATGATGAGCAGGCCCATGTCGCGCCCGCCGATCTCGGCGATGCTCTGGCTGGCCAACTTGACGGCGTCGACGTCCAGGCCGCTGTCGGTCTCGTCGAGGATCGCGAACTTGGGCCGGAGGATGGCCATCTGGAGGATCTCGGCCCGCTTCATCTCGCCCCCGGAGAAGCCGTCGTTGACGTACCGCCGGGCGAACTCGGGGTCCATGCGAAGCTGGTCCATGCGCTCGCGCAGCTCCTTGCGGAATTGCCGCATGGGAATCAGTTCCTCGCCCTCCTTGCGCGCGGGATTTCGGAGGTTGCTGGCCGCGTGGCGCAGGAAGTCGGCCATCTTCACGCCGGGAATCGTCACGGGGCGCTGGAACGCCATGAACAGGCCGCGCCGGGCTCGCTCGTGAGGCTCCCGTTCCAGCAGATTCTCGCCGTTGAGTTCCACGACCCCTTGGGTCACCTCGTACGCCGGGTGGCCGAGGATGGCCAGCCCGAGCGTGCTCTTGCCCGAGCCGTTGGGGCCCATCAGGGCGTGCGTCTGACCGCGGCGGATCACAAGGTCCACTCCGCGCAGAATCGGCTTGCCCGAGACACTCACATGAAGATCCCGGACCGCAAGCACGTCGCGCGCCAACGCGTGACCGTCGCGCGAGTCGATCGAGTGGCCGGCCAAGGAACTCACCTCAACGAACCTCATGACGGTTTGACCTTTTGGTGATGAAACACAAGCGGGTTGGATTCGATCTGAAGCACCCCCGTGCGTTGCGGCACCGGCAATTCGTCCTCGACTCTCGCTCCCTCGGTTGCGAGACCGCCTTGGCCGGGCTTGCGGGCGATGCGGTGCCCCCGGATCTTCTCCTGAAGACGCATGAGCCCTTCCAAGAGGGACTCGGGCCGGGGCGGGCACCCGGGCACGTACACGTCGACCGGGACCACGAGGTCGACCCCCTTGACCACATGGTAGCCATACTGGAAGTACGGCCCGCCGCCCAGCGTGCACGCGCCCATCGCGATCACGTACTTCGGGTCGGGCATCTGCTCGTAGAGGCGCCGCACCCGGCTGGCCATCTTGTACGTGACCGTGCCGGCGACGATCATCAAATCGGCCTGCCGCGGCGAAGGACGAAAGGCGCCAGCCCCGAAACGGTCCAGGTCGTACCGGCTGGCACCGGTCGCCATCATCTCGATCGCGCAACAGGCCAGGCCGAAGGTCACCGGCCAAAGGCTCCCTTGGCGCGCCCAGTTCAGGGCCTGTTCGAGCGTCGTGACGACCAGGCTCTCTTCGAAACGGCCTTCAATCCAGGGCGGTACGGGTTGATGATCGTCCATCCGAGCTGCGACTCCCGGCCGACGGCTCTTGCCGCCGGCGCATCCGAAGGTTGAGGATCGTTCGAAACCCTCCCAATATACCCGCACCTCACGAGGGCTGAAACTGGCAACTTGCCGCCCCATCCAGCCGGCATTGGGCCAACTGGAGATTCTGGTGGAGCAGCTCCGAAAAAAGGATCCGCTCCAAGGCGCAGATCGTGCGGTCCTTGGTGGCCAGGTCGGGGTAGGGACACGCCAGCGCGGTCAGCACAGGCCGGTCGCCGGACTGTTCCACCGAGAACGGGACGCGCCGCTGCGCCAACAACTCGGTGATTTCGCGCATCCTCTCGGTCGTGGTCTTTCCGTGAACGTACGGAGCGTACGCGCCGGCCAGGGCCTGAACCACGCGTCCCAACAACGTCCGCCGAACGTCGAAGTCCTCGATCTTGCTGATCTCCCGCCATAGGGCGAGGGCCAGATCGGTGAAGTTCGAGCCGGTCAGGCGCAGCCCTTTTTCGGTCAACTCGTAGCGATGGCGGGGTCGCCCCCGACCCACCCGGATGGCCTCGCGCTGAACCACCCCTTGGGCCAACAAGCGGCCAAGTCGTTGGCGCACGGCGGTGGGGGTCACGCCAATCGCCTGCGATAGCTCATGGACTCCCAGCGGCCCTCCCGTTCGCAGCAACTCCAACAGGTCGCCATCCGAGGTCTGCGGCAAAGAGGTCATCGAGGGACTCCAGGAAATCGGTTCACCACTGCGGGAATCATACGGAGTCTGTTATTTTTGACAAGGCCACGTTGCAAAAATCCAGATGCCCTCCCCAGGCAGGGCCCCACAGTGCGGATTCTGAGTCCCCTCGGGCGATGGGTTCCTACCGGCCCTGCCGAGCACACTAACCCGACGCGCCAGTGAGGGTGCCCGACACGGCGACGATCATCCGAGCTTGCGCCGTCCGGTTGAGAAACGCTCGATCGAGCTACAGATCGCGCAGCACCACGAAGTCGGCCAGACGCTTGAGCGCCTCGCGCGCCGGCGAGGGCGGTAGGCCGTTCAGCTCCTCTTGGGCACACCGCACGTGCAGCACGGCCTGTTGTTGGGCATAGGCGATGGCGTCGAACCGCGACAGCCACGGCGCCAGGGCCTCGGCCTGGTGGTCGTCCGAGCGGCGGAGGATGTCCATCACCTGGCTGCGTTCCCGCGGGCTGGCCTGGTCCAACAGACGGATGATCGGAAGCGTCGGCTTCTGCTTGGCCAGATCGGTTCCGAGCGACTTACCGACCACCGCCTCGGTGCCGCGAACGTCGAGCACGTCGTCGACGATCTGGAAGGCGACGCCCAAACGGCGGCCGTAGCGCGCCAGGATCTCGCATTGCGGGTCGTCCGCACCGGCGAAATGCGAGCCCAGCCGGCAGCAGCAGGCGCACAACTCGGCGGTCTTGGCGGCTACGATCTCGAGGTACTCGGCCTCGGAAAGGTCGAAGTGGCCACGCGTGCCGACCTGGCGGAGTTCGCCTTCGCACATGATCCGCACCGCGTCGCTAACGATCCGGGAGACATAGAGGCTATCGAGCCGGGCTGCCAGGCAGATGGCGCGGGCGAAGAGGTAGTCGCCCAGCAGCACGCTCGCCTCGTTGCCGAAGCGCGAATTGACGGTCTGAAGGTGGCGGCGGACCAGGGCCTCGTCGAGCACGTCGTCGTGGATCAGCGTGGCCGTGTGGATCAGTTCCACCACGGCTCCCAGAATCGGATGGGCGCTACCCAGCGGACCGCAGGCCCGGCCGCTCAGAAGCACCAGGGCCGGGCGCAGCCGCTTGCCACCGAGCTGAAAACCGTGTTGAGCCAACCCGTCGACGAACGGGAAATCGCTGTGGAGTTCCCCGCGGAGGATCGCTTCCACCTGGTCGAGTTCGGCCTGGACGGGGGCATAGAGGTCCCGCAACAGCTCTCCCGTGGGCCGGCATGGGCTGGTGCCTTGGCTCATCAATCAGTTCCCGAGTGCCCTCGAACAAAGTGGCCGCTCCGTCCGCCCGATTTCTCCTCCAACTGGATGCGGTCGATGACCATGGCTCGGTCCAGCGACTTGCACATGTCGTACAGGGTCAGCGCGGCGACGCTCACGGCGAGCAGGGCTTCCATTTCCACGCCGGTGCGCGCGGTGGCGCGAACCTCGGCCTCGATGGCCACCGTGGTGGGGTCGGGAAAGTCGAAACGCACCGAGACGACATCCAGGGGCAAGGTGTGACAGAGCGGGATCAACCCGCCCGTCTGCTTGGCTGCCATGATCCCTGCCAATCGAGCCGTTTCGAGTACGTTTCCCTTGGCGATTGCACCCTCTTGGATTCTCTGGAGGGTAGAGGCCTGCATGCGCACGCACGCGCTGGCCCGGGCCTTCCGTAAGGTGATCTCTTTACTACCCACGTCGACCATCCGGATTTCCCCAGAGGGGTGCATGTGGGTAAACTCGCTCATTCCGTCGCAGCCTCGTTGGGGGCCAAGCTATGTATTGTAAATTGCCGCGGAGCGACCGTCGAGGGGGAAGCGCGCACGAACCCGACGCGCCGCCGCGGGTCGCCATCCGCCCCCAAGGCATCCGCGAACATGTCCCAGAGCGTGGCAACGCGCGCCCCGGGTCGGGTTGGCACGGGGCGATTCCTGCGCTTGACAGCGGGGCGGGCATCGCCGATGATAATATCTGAAGTCCTTGTCCTTTCACCGGTTCCGCGTCTTCCGCGCGGTGACCCAAAGCGATGGGCCACCGGCGGTGGCAGGCCGCCTCGTCCCCACCGAGTCCCTGCGATGACCCGGCAAGCGATCTTCGAGGCCAGCGTGAGGTACTTCCTCGAGCCGATCGGCCGGCTCTTGGAGGACGACACGGTCACCGAGATCATGGTCAACGGGCCGGAGGACGTGTACATCGAGCGCCACGGACGGCTCGAGTACACCGGCCTTCGATTCGCCAGCGAAGACGCGCTGCGATCGGCGGTCCACAACATCGCCCAATGGGTCGGCCGGGAGATTACCGACGAACATCCGGTGCTCGACGCCCGGCTTCCGAATGGGTCGCGCGTCCATGCGATCATCCCCCCCAGTGCGCGGGGTGGCACCTACGTCACGATCCGGAAGTTCTCCAGACAGGCGCTCACACTCGACGATTTCCTTCGTTTGGGCAGCATTTCGGAAATCGCGAGCGAGTTTCTCGAGTTGGGCGTGCGCCTGAGGAAGAACCTGTTGATTTCGGGCGGAACGGGGACCGGCAAGACCGCGTTGCTCGGTGCCTTGTCGCGGGCGATTCCCGAGGCCGAACGGATCGTCGTCATTGAAGACACTTCCGAACTGCGCCTGATCCAGACGCATTGTCTGTATCTGGAAGCCCGGCATGCCGACTCGGCCGGTCGCGGGGGGCTCGACGTGCGCGAGCTGTTCCGCAATTCCTTGCGGATGCGGCCCGATCGGATTATCGTGGGAGAAGTGCGGGGGGGCGAGGCCCTCGACCTCATTCAGTCGATGATCAGCGGTCATGCGGGCAGTATGTCCACGATCCATGCCGAGAGTCCCCGCGACGCCCTGATGCGTTTGGAGACGCTCTCGCTGATGTCGGACGTGGAACTGCCGGTGTACGTGGCCCGGGCCCAGGTGGCCTCCGCGATCCAACTGGTGGTGCAGATCGCCCGGTTCAGCGAGGACGGATCTCGCAAGGTCACCCGCATCACCGAGGTCCGCGGCCTGGATGAGGCCAACCAGTATCGAACGTGCGACCTGTTCGTCCATCGGCTTGGTGGCAAGACGGACGACGGCCGTCTGGTCGCCGAGTTGGTTCCCACGGGAGAAAAGCCGACCTTCGCCCGGGAGCCTTACGAGCAGGGCTTGGCGGAGAGGATCCATCGGACTGGCCCCTTGTGGACGAAATCGTTATGATGGGACCCTCGGAGGCGGTCATGCGGAGCGACCCGCGGAACCCATCGGCGACGGCGCGCAGAGCGAGCCGGGCGGGGGTGGCCTCGCTCGACTACGTGTTGATCCTCGGCGTCGTTCTGCCGATGGCGGCGTTCATTCTTCGCGTGGGGCCGAGGATCATCCGGTTGGCATACGAAATGGTGTCGCTCTTGGTGTCGTGGCCTTTCCTGTAGGCTGTTAGGCCATCGCCCAGAGCGCCCGAGCGAGGAGAGGTACGTATGAGAAAGGCATCGCTGGGTGGCCTGCTCCGCAAGGTCCACGAAAGTGAAGACGGGGCCGTCAGCCTCGAGACCATCCTGATCATCGGCGCGATCGCCTTGCCCATTCTGATCTTCTTGATCCGATACGGCTGGCCGCGCATCCGGGCGTATTTCGAGCAGGGTTTGTCGGACCTCGAACAAGGCGCGCAGCAAGCCCAGCAGCCCGGCACCGTCCCCTGACGGCTCGGCCCCTTATGGTCGCCACGGTCCTGTTGCTGGGCTTGTTGTCGGTTGCCGCGACGACCGACCTTGTTCGCCACAAGATCTACAACTGGACCACCTATCCCGGGATCCTGGCGGCCTGGGGGCTCAATGGCCTGGGGACCCTGTTGGGTCGGGCGGCGCTGGTCGATTGGGAGACGCTCGAAGCGCTCGGCTGGATCGGATTGGCGGATAGCCTTCTCGGCTTTGCGGCCTGCGGGTTCGTGCTGTTGGTGTGCTTCGTGCTGTTCCACGTCAAAGGTGGCGATGTGAAGCTGCTGGCCATGATGGGCGCCGTGCTGGGGGCGGACCGCGGCATCACCGCGATGCTGTGGACCTTCGTTCTCGGCGGCTGCGCCGGATTGATCGCCTTGGTGTGGCGGCTCGGGCCGGCGACCTTGCTGCGCCTGGCGCTGCGCCAACTCGGTTGGCTTGCGCGGTGGGCCCAGCCCGGTCCGCTCACGACGGAAGAGCGAACCCAGTTCCAGTCTCCCTTGTACCTGGCCCCGTGTGCCTTGGCGGCCACGGTGATCGTCGAGTTCTCGCTGGTCGAACGGTTCCTGTAGGGGAGGCCATCCGATGCATCGCGCGGCACTTCTGGCCTGCCTGCCGTGGTTCGGCCTCTTGGTCCTTTCGCTCGTCGTTCTGCGACTGCTCGTCTCATGGCATCGGGGGCGATGCGACTGGCGGCGTTTGGTCCGCCTACACGCCGATCAAGACGGCAGCGTGCAAAGTTTGAGCTTCGTGCTTACCCTGCCGGTGTTTCTTTGGGTGATTTTGTTCATCGTGCAGGTCAGCCAGTTGATGATCGCCACGGTGGTCGTGTACTATGCGGCCTTCGCCGCGGCCCGGAGTGCCGTGGTCTGGATTCCCCAGCGGCTTGGCAACGCCGAGTGGGAGAACTGCATTCCCTACTACGAGATGGACCTCGAGGCGCCGCAGCAGATTCCGATTACGAACCCGGCGGACCCCAACTACGGTCCGACGGCCGGCGGCATGACGTTTCTCGTGCAGCCCGGCAGTGCGAAACACCATAAGATCGCTTGGGCCGCCGTCCTGGCGTGTTTGCCCATCTGCCCTTCGCGTTCTCTGGGGCTGCCGTTGCCTGCTTCCGGCGAGGCGGTGGCCGACGCGATGAAGCGGGCCTATGACGCCTTGGCCCCCAACGCCTCGGCACCCCAGGCCGTGCTGAGGCGGCTGCAAAACAAATTGGCCTATGCGGCCGGGAGGATGCAACTCGAGCGGTGGGACGAAGCGTCCGGCGGCTGGGTCTACGAGAACGTCCCGCTGACCGAGGTGCAGATCCGCTTCTATCATCCGAACTACGAGCCGCCGCTGGTCAGGCACGACGTTGCCCCCGACTTCGAGGAGTTCCGCCCGGGCATGGAACTGGGCTGGCAAGACCACGTCACGGTGACCGTCACCCACCAGTTGGCGCTGTTGCCGGGGCCAGGGCGGCTGTTGGCCAGCCGGGTTCTCCGGCATCCGGGCCACGTGCAGGATGCTGCGAGCCGGCACATCCGGACCGGCCCGAACGTGTACGTCTACCCGCTGACCGCCACGGCGACGCTGGGCATCGAGGGCGAAAAACCGGTGCTACCCTATGTCTACCCGCTCGACTAACGCAGGATGGTTCTTTCGGGCCGTCTTCGGCTTGCGCCGGCTGGATCGCTGCGAGGAGGGCGCGATCAGCCTGCTGTCGGTCTTTGCCGTGCTCTTGTTGACGATGCTTCTGGGCATGGTGATGAACGTGGGCCGGCACGTCGATGGGAAGATGCGCCTTCAGAACGCGGCCGACGCAGTGGCCTATTCGGGGAGCGCGGCCTTGGCGCGGGGCTTGAACACGCTGGCGTTCACGAACCACCTGCTCAGCGATGTGTTCGCCATGACGGCCTTCCTGCGCGAAGCCCGCGACCGCAATGCCCAGCGGTACGTTCCGGCCATCCTCGCCGCATGGGACGGCATTGGCCCGGTGTTCCGGCGATCGGGTTTTCCCAAGTTCGAGCGGCTTGGCGCGGCCATCGTTCGGAAGACGCCTTTGGAGCAGCAACTGGTGCAGACGTACAGCGATTGGGCCGCGGCGGCGTCGGAACGGATTCTGCCGTTGTTCGAGGAGATTCTGGCGGCCGAGATGATTCCCGAATACCAGCGTGCCGTGGTGCGCGCCTTTCCCGACATCGCCCAAATGGCCGCGGCCGAAGTGGCCCGGCGCGACGGCGATCCGAACCGCGGGCGGGGCCTCATGTTCGGCGTCCTGTGGCGCACGAGCGACCCGGACGCGGTGCCCCTGCCCGTCGGCGGCGAGGCCGAACCACTCGGGCCGACGCTCCCGGTGGTCGACCCCGGGTTCGAGGCCCTGGCCGGCGACAGCCGTTACCTGGCCCGGGCCAGGAGCCGGCGGGATGCCTTGGCCGACGCCTACCTGCGCGAGTGGAACCGCCAGACGATGTACATTTTCGACCGCGAGGCGAAGATGTGCCAGTTCGGCAACTTGTGGCGCGCGTTCACGTGCGGCCAACTCCAGCGACTGCTGAAGGTCGAGTACCCGAACACGAATTTGCCCCATCTGTTGCGGGCCGACCAGGCCGATCTCGATCTCGACGATCCCGGCGCGACCACCCGCCACTTGGCGCAGAACTTCACGTTTCTTGGCGTGGCCTATTGGCGCCGGGTGCCGGAAATGCTTCCCGGGCTGTTCCGCAACCCGATGGAGAACGACGCCGTGGCGTATGCCGAGGCGCGGGTGTTCGTTCCGTGGCTTCGTCTGGAGTGGCTCTCGGATGCGCGCGGGGGCGGCAGCGACCACATGCCGATCGGCGGCGTGCCGGGCGATTTTCCCGATATCCCGCCCGACACTCCCCCGTCGCCGCCCAGCCCGAACCCGGAAATCCGCCACTACGTGGGCCGGCAGACCCACCGGTTTTCGTCGCAATGGGACTTGTTCAACCAGAACTGGACCGCCCAACTCGTGCCCGCCACCCAGCCGTGCCTGGCGCGGATCCTCCAGACTCCTCCACCGTTGCCGACCTTCGCGCGCGAGGGGTATCGCCTGCCGCGCCTCGGGCCGCTTCGGCCCGAGGACATAAGAACCATCAGCACGCATTGAGCATCGCGGGCCAGGGCCTTGCGATCACGAACCCATGACCACCAACCACCGACTGCCGTCCGCCATGCGACGCACGATCCGGCACGGCCTGTCGCCGTTGGAGTTCGTGCTGGCGCTGCCGATGCTCTTGTTCGTCATGGCGCTGATGCTGAACTTCGGCACCGTCGCCAGTTGGAAGGTCCGTACCCTCGGCGCGGCGCGGCACGCGGCCTGGTCGACGCGCGCCCCGCGTAGCGGCATGCAATACCCGCGGCCAGACCATTGGCCCCTGGGAGCGAACCTCGGGGCGGGTGGCGCGGGCGATCATGCCCCGATGGATGACCCCCGCGTAAACCATCCGGTGGCGCGCGGGCCGGTCTTGCCGTTGGGAACCCTGGTCAACTCGTGGCTCTTGGACCCGTCGCGGGGATTCCGCGAGGGCTCGGCGAACCTCCGGCGCGAATTCCCGCTTCTGAGACGCCTTGGCCCCTATACCCTGGCGGCCCACGCCAACCTGCTCGACGACCCCTGGCCGTTCTGGCGTCATGGGCTTTACTCGAATCACGGGCGGCGCGTGCCCGTGCTCTACGCGCTGGCCCGGGCGCCGGCGTCTTTGGCGCAGGCCTATGTGCAGGCGGTTTACGCCATCCTCCGCGCGCCGTTCCGCGAAGACCTGCGCCCGCTGGATCGCGACGACGAGTTCGACAGCTACCAGCGCCGGTTTCGCGGCGTCGGCGGCTCGCCCGACTTCCACCCGGTATTGCACCGCTTCTGTAGTCTCAGCCGGACGGTGGCGGACCAGGCCGTGGCGGATCTCATCGATCGGATCGGCGGTGCCGTCGAGCGCGATCATGACGGGAACGTGATCCGGCGAGTCCCGGGCGTACCTGAGACCATGACCCGGGCGTTCATCGGGCTCTATCAATGGGTCATTCAGCAGCTTCAATCGCAGCTCGGGGCCACGCCCCCGCCGCCCCCCGACCAGCGCGCTGCCATCCAGGCGGAAATCGACCAATTGCAGCGCCAGATCCAGATCCTTCAGAACTTCTTGGGCACGTTGTGAGGCGCATGACCCAGCCGCGCGAAAACAACGCGACACCATGTCCCCGCGGGATGGACCAAGCGGGCTTGGTCCGCCTGGCACGACGGATCTCGGCGTGGACCACGCGGGGCCTTCTCAGCGCGATCATTCTCGTGGCGGGCTTGGGGTTCGGCCGCCAGGTGCTCCGGTGGTGGTCGGAAGATGCTCGCGCCCCGGCGCCGACCCCCGGCCTGCCCGACCGCCTTCGCCCAGCGGACCCAGCCGGGCCGAGCCGGCTCGGGGTGGGCCCGAAGGGTTGGTTGGTCGTCCAGCACCTGGCGGTCGGGTCGCGCGCGCAGGCCCTCGCGGCGTTGCGCGCCGAATGCCGCCGACTCACTCCCGTGGCCCCCATTCCCGCGGATGCCCCCGGACCCGCCGAGCACCGCCTTCTGGAAACGCTTGCCGTTCGGCACCCGGTGGACGAATCGCCCGGCCAATGGCAGCTTTACGAGTTGGACGGTCCCGCCGCGCTGGTGGCGGGAACCCGGTCGTGCGCGGCGCCGGAGGCGGGCGAGGTTTCCCGCGTTGCCTGGACCGGCCAGCGCGTGGTAACTTGGGGAATAGCGGTTCCTCAGCCCGACCGGGGTTGGACGTTGTACGCGTTCCATGCGGCCACAACCTCGCGCGCCCCAGAGGACGACGCCGTGGAGTTGCCTTTGCCCGCGGGTTCCCACCAATCCATGTCGATCCATGTGCCTGGCGGCCCCGCGTTGGTCCGCTTCGCCGGCAACGAACCGGCCGAAGCGTGGAAAGCGCATTTCGATTCCTGGTTTGCCGGCATGGGCTGGCCGGCGGGCAAGTGGCAGCGCGAGGGACCGCGCTGGCAGTGCCGCGCCCGCGGGGCGATGCGCGACAGGCCCGTCTCGGTCGACGTGCAATTCGCCTCGGACGACGCCGGCCGACTGGCCGGAGTGCTGATGGTGACGCCAGCCGGGCCCGCGGACCCCCAACCGCCCCTTTTCCAGGAGAGCCCACGGTAATGAAAGGTGTCCCCGGTCTGATCCTGGCAGTCGGCTTGGGCGTTGCGGGAGCCCTGTTCAACTTCGCGTATCTGGCGACCAAGTCGGGCAAGGTCGAACTGACCAGCTTTGTCGGCGTCAAGACGAACCTCCAGCGCGGCGAGCGGCTTCGCCAGGATGCCTTGGAGGAAGTCCGCGTGCCCTCGGGCGTGGCGGGCAACCTCAAGGACTACGCCGTGCTGTGGTCCGCGCGGAACGCCGAGGTCGACAAGCGGGTATGGCGGGCCATTCCGGCGGGCTCGCTCTTGATGCGCCAGGATCTCAAGGCCCCGCCGCCCGAACTGGTCTTCGGCCAGGACCCGAAACCGGGCGT
>DYLT01000389.1 GCA_020721945.1 Blastopirellula marina | reverse complement strand
TACCCCAGCAGCCGACCGTCCGGACGATTCCGACCGAACTCGGTCCCGGGGGCGTGACCGGCGGCGAGGTGGAAGCCTTGCTCGCCAGGCGCGAACAGTTTTTCTCGGGTGCCGCAGGCGTCACGCCGGGTGAAGTGAAAACGAACGCGGGAGCCAGCGTCGAGCAGATGCTCGCCACGTCGCCCAGCGTCCAAGCCGTCGATGTCCAGCGCCGATCGCAAGTCGCGTTCGACCCGCACGTGCGCGGCTATCGGATGGGCCAGATCTACACCCAGGCCGACGGCGCCTACTGGTTTCCTGCGCGGCTTGACTTGGACACCATGCTGAGCAAGATTGATCCGGGCATGATCGAGGATGTGGTCGTGGTGCCCGGGCCCTACGGGCTGCGCTACGGTCCGGGGTTTGCCTTCATCGACGTCGTCCGCACCCCCACCCCGCGCTACGAGCGCTTCGAGAACCACTTTCTCACGTCGGGTGTGGTGCGCACCAACGGCGGACAACTCTACGGCCGCGAGACCGCCTACGGTGGCGGCCCCGATTGGGGCTACCGGATGAGCTACGGCCACCGTAAAGGAAGCGACTACGAGGCGGGCGACAGTTTGAAAATCCCCAGCAGCTACGAGAACCGCGACATCTGGGGCGAGTTGAGCCGCGACTTGACGCCTCACCAACGCCTCGATGTCTCGTTCAGCCGCTTCGACCAGACCCACACCGAGTATCCCGGGCAGTTCTTCGACATTGGCCACCTGGGCACGTATGCATTCCACGTGCGCGTGGTCGACACCGATCCGACCGGACCGTGGAGCGAACTGGCCGTCGAGGCGTGGTACAACAACACGTCGTTCCGCGGCGATACGCTTGACAAGCACAACGGCGAGTTTCCGGTCATGCAGCGCGTGGAATATGCCCTGGATCAGCAGTTTCCCGGCACCAGCAACCACGTCGACGGCGAAACGCGCGGCGGCAATTATTCCAGCGGCGGCCGGGTTGCCGTCCGGTTCGGCGACCTGGACGACACCCACGTGAACGCGGGGGTCGACTTCCGCTACCTGGGCCAGACGATCTTTGAACGCCTGGTGTGGCTCCAAGACGGCGTGCCCTTGCCCATCGTCAACATCATGCCCCATGCCTGGTCGGTCGATCCCGGGGTGTTCGCCGAATGGTCGTCGCCGCTTACCGACGACTGGACGCTGTCGGTCGGAGCCCGCGCCGACTATGTGGAAACGAAGGCCCGAATGGCCGATGTGCCCGTGGGTTCGAGCCTCAACCGAAACGAGCCGGAAGAACAGAACGCCCTCTATGCGTTCTACATCAATAACCGTATCGCGCTGGACGAGTCCTGGACGTTGACCAGCGGGGTCGGCCATGCGCAGCGCCCGCCAACGCTCATCGAGCGGTATGCCGACGCGATGTTCCTCGGCGTGGCCCAGAGCGGCTTTACCCGGATCACGGGCGATCCGCTCTTGAACCCCGAGCGGAGCTGGCAGATCGACCTGGGCCTTTCGACGGAACAAGAGACGTGGCGCGGCCGCGTGGCGGGGTTCTATGCATGGCTGCTCGATTACGTCACCTACCGGGATGGCACGGTGGTCGTGCCGGATTTCGCCGATGCCCGGCTCTTGCTGTTCACCAACACCCCGAGCGCGAGCCTGGCGGGCTTCGAACTGGCCGGCGAGTGGGACTGGACCACGTGGCTGACGCCCTACGCCACGATGTCCTACGTCGAAGGACGCGACCAGACGATCCACGCGCCCTTGACCTCCATCCCGCCGCTGGACACACGGCTTGGCGCCCGGCTGCATAACGCCGGACCGGAACGCCGCTGGGGCATCGAGTGCGAAGCGCGGATCGTCGACCATCAGGACCGCCTGGGCACGATCCGGGTGCACGGCGGGCAGGACCTTCGGGTTATCGAGGAACCGACGCCCGGGTTTACCGTCTGGAACCTGCGCGCCTACTGGAACGCCCGCGAAAACCTCAACTTCTTCGCGGGCATCGACAACCTGTTCGACAAGAACTACCAGGAGCACCTCGACCTGCGCTTGATCGGACCGACCGGCTTCGCCGCCGACCCGACCCGGGTGCTTTCGCCCGGCTTCACGCCGTACGTCGGCATGAACTGGGTCTACTAGCATGGGTCGGCCGGGAAGCACCAGGCCTGGCGTCCCTTCTGGATGCGTTGCTCTTCCAAGGTGTCGTTCTTGCCTAGCGCCCGGAACAGGGCGTCCGCAAGGTTCCCTGGGGTCAGGCTGGGGAACCGGCCCGTGAGCCAGTCCACCACGGTCAGGTCCGAGGCGTCGGCAATGATCTCGTTGCCCGCGTCCCCGCCGCCGTCAGGGAAATCGACGCCCGCGTGGACCAGCGTGTCCACTCCGCTGCCGCCGTTGGAGGTGTCACCGTTTTCGGCCGGCAAGATGTCGTAGAGCTGGTCGATCCGGTAGTCGACGTCGGCGAAGAGGAAGTCGTCGCCGCCGCGGCCGAACAGGTGGTCGACGCCACGGCCTCCGAAGATCACGTCGCGCGAGAACCCGCCGGTGAGCGTGTCGTGGCCGTCGTTGCCGCTGAGGAGCGACGGAACGGCCGTGTCGTTGGTGATCGTGTCGTTGCCGACCATGCCGAACATCTGAAGGATGGCCACGTCGACGATCTGGAACCGGTGGCCGGGACCGACGGCGATCGTGTCGTTGCCGGCGCTGCCCTGGATCTGGAGTCCATTCGAGAGGGCGTCCTCGCCAGCCCCGCCCTCGAACAAGAGCCCGGCATTGCGGCCGCCCAGGGTGAACATCACCCGGTCGTCGTGGGCCTTGCCCTGGGCCTGGATCCACTCGAGCCCGTGGTAGTTGCTGAGGATCCGCCGGTACGCGGGCTGGGACTCGCGCTTCCAGCAGACATTGCCGGCCGCGTCGTCGACGCGGAAGAGATCGGAGCTGGACGTGCCCACCAGGCGGACCGTGTCGATGCCGCCGCCTCCTTGGAATTCGAGCCCGGAGTCGGGCAGGGTCACGGCGTCGAGATCGATCTTGAGTAGCTCGGGGCCGTCGCCCCCGATGACCTGGGCCGTGCCCGCCGGCCCCACCACGATCGTGCCGTAAACCTGCCCCTCGCCGCCGTCGTGATCGGTGCCCAGTCGCAGGGTCACGGAATGGGCCGCCGAGACGACGGAACCGAGCCGCAGGGTCAGTAGGTCGGCGGCACCCAGCGTGACGTTGCCAGCCGTGCTGCCGACCGCGCGGCCCGTGCGAAGCTTCAGCTCGCCGTCGTCCGAGGCCAACGAGATATTGCCCACGGCCGTCGGATTGTACAGATCGAGGCTGTCCTTGTCGGTGACAAACAAGCCCCCGGGCCCGGCGGTGGCCAGCAAGGCGCCGATTCTCGTGTCGAGTTGGTGCAGGTTGCCCACAAAGCCCAAGGGCTCGGCGCCGATCGCATGGGTTGCCGTGAAGCTACCGATCTTTGCCGTGATCACGGTCGCGTTGTCGAGGTCGTCGAGGATCGAACCGTTCTGCGAGACGAGCGTCACGCGCTTGGGGGCGGTGATCGTGACGGCGACGAGGTCCCCGGCCTGGTTGATGACCTGAACGTCGCTCGGCGTCACGTCGGCCCCTAGGCCGGCCGCGACCAGGGACGTGAGTTGGGCGCCGTCGGCCTCGAGGATGGCAAGATCGCCGTTGGCGGCCAAGGCCACGAGAAACGCGACTTGGGTGTCGATCTGGCCCGTGCCAGCCTTCGCCCCGATCGCCCCGCCCGCCGCGAGATCGGCGGTGTGCGCAAT
>DYLT01000036.1 GCA_020721945.1 Blastopirellula marina | reverse complement strand
CGGTCGGCGCCGAGCCGACCCTCAAGCACGTGGAGGTCTTCCGCTCCGGGGCCGACGGCTACCATACGTACCGCATCCCCGCGATCGAGGCGACGCGGGACGGTTCCCTGGTGGCGTTCGCCGAGGCCCGGAAGTACAACGCGGGCGACCCCGGCATGGACAAGAACGACATCGACCTGGTGATGAAGCGTAGCACCGACGGCGGCGCCACGTGGTCGGCCATGAAGGTCCTCGAGGACCCCGGCGAGCGCTGGTCGGCCGCCAATCCTGCGACCGTGGTGGACCGCACCACGGGCCGGCTGTGGCTCCTCTATCTCCGCTCGAAACCGGACCGCAACACCGATTCAGCGCGGCCCGGCACCGACGATTTGCAGACCTTGGCGCGCTGGAGCGACGATTCGGGCGCAAGCTGGTCCGCGCCGATCGACTTGACGGCCGTGGCCCGCGACATGGCCGACCCCAAGTGGAAGGCCAGCGTGGTCGGTCCGGGCGGGGGAATCCAGGACCGCGACGGCCGCCTCCTCTTCGCCGTGTGGAAGAACGCGCCCATGCAGACCCTGGCGATCTACAGCGAGGACCACGGCAAGACGTGGCATCGCGGCGGGATCGTGCCGGGCCCGGCGGGCGGCGACGAAAACCAGCTCGTCGAACTGGCCGACGGACGCTTGCTGATGGATTTCCGCCAGACGCGCGGACCGCACCGCTGGTTCGCCGAAAGCACCGACCACGGCAAGACGTGGTCCACCCCGAGGCCGGGCATCGTCGTCACGCCGGTCTGTTGCGCCATCGAACGGTACCTGTCGAAGGCCGCCGGCGATCCGCACCACAGCATCCTGTGGACCGGCCCCAAGGGCCCGGGGCGCGCGAACCTGGTGGTCCGCATCAGCTACGACGAGGGCCGCACCTTCTCCGACGAGCGGCTCATTGCCTCGGGGCACGCGGCATACTCCGACCTGACCGTGTTGCCGGACAAGACGGTCGGCGTGCTTTGGGAGCGCGGCATCGAACGGGGTTACCAGTTCATCGCCTTTACCCGGCTCGACCGGGCATTCCTGGCGGCCCCTGCCGCGCGCGAGGTTGCCCCAACCCGGAAGCTTCCGTGATGGTTCTCCCCAGACGCTTTTCCAGCCGTTTCGATGCCAGGCGCGGGGTTGCCGCCGTCTTGCCGTGTCTCGCCATGCTGGCCGCCGCGTGGGGCGCCGACCCGGCGATCGGGGCCGACGACCGCTCGGCCTTCGTGCGCACCAGCCCGCGCGACGCGCGGTACTTCGAGCTTTCCAACGGCCAGGCGTACCTTCCCATCGGCTTGAACATGATTGGGCCGCCGGGCAAGGACCTCGACGGCATGGAGGCGTGGTTTCAGAAGCTCTCGGGCCAGGGCGGGAACTTCGTGCGCATCTGGCTGAGCAACCCGTTTTTCGACGTCGAACACGCCCGCAGTGGCGAATTCGATGCCGAGCGGGCCAAACGGATCGATGGCCTGTTGGCCCTGGCCCGAAAATACGGCATCCGGCTGAAACTCTGCACCGAGCATTTCCGGCACCTAGGCGAGGGGACGCAGAAGTGGGCCGCCAAACCGCAGCACCTCGTGGCCCACGGCGGGCCGGCCAACGACACGGCCGACTTCTTCACTGGCCAGGCCGGGCGGAGCCAGTACAAACGCAAGCTGGCGTGGTATGCCCAGCGCTACGGCGACGACCCGATGATCTTCGGCTGGGAGCTGTGGAACGAGATGGACGCCGTGCGCGCCAACGTATGGCGCCCCTGGTCGGCCGAGATGCTGCCTGAGTTGCACCGCCGGTTTCCCAAGAACCTCGCCATGCAGAGCCTGGGCAGCTACGACCACCCGCGCAAGCGCGAAAGCTACCGCGCCCTGTGCGCATTGCCCGGCAACGACGTGCTCCAGGTGCATCGCTACCTCGACTTGGGCGCGGCGTGGAAGGTCTGCCACGGGCCGGTGGCCGTGCTGGCGGCCGACGCGGTGCGCGAGTTGCGCGCCTTCGGCATCCGAAAGCCCATCCTCCTGGCCGAAAGCGGCGCGGTCGAGCCGAGCCACTCCGGCCCGTTCAAACTCTACGCCAAGGACCACCAGGGGATGCTGTTGCACGACGTCCTCTTCGCGCCGTTCTTCGCCGGCGCCGCGGGTCCGGGGCATATCTGGCATTGGGACGTGTACGTCGACCGCAACGACCTCTGGTGGCACTTCGGGCGGTTTTCGGCGGCGGTCCGGGGCCTCGATCCGCCGGCCGAGGCCTTCGAACCGTTCGAGCGGCCGCACCCGCGACTGCTCCTCCTCGGGCTCAAGGGGCGCCGCACCACGCTGGTCTGGTGCCGCGACCGCGAGAACACCTGGCGGACCGAACTGGCCGAAGGCAACGCGCCGGGCCTCGTGCGGCAGGCTCGCGTCGATCTCGCCTCGGCGGGCGTGACGCTTGCGGGCCGCGCGGCGAGGGTCTATGATCCCTGGTCCGACCGCTGGAGCCCGGCGGCGGTGGACAAGACCGAGATCGTCCTGCCCGAGTTCCGGCGCTCGGTGGTCATCCGGATCGAATAGCACCTGTGCGAGAGAGATGCAACCATGAGATCCTTGCGGTGGGGTTGGACCACTTGGGCTGCGATGGTCAGTGGGGCCCTTCTTGCCTGGGCTGGACTCTCTCGGTGCCGAACGGAGCGAGTGGCTTCACCAGGCCCGCTGGGGCGTGATGACCCACTACCTCGGCGCGCCGCCGAGCACGGCGGCGCGATCACCTACGACGTACCGATCGAGAAGAGCGGTCGGGTGCCGCAGCCGTTTGTGGATCAGCTCCGGGCTATTGGCCGCGCCATGAAGCAGTGACGCGCAGTCGGCGGTGGCGAGCCTCGCATGCTCTCGACCCGCGGGCCGATCGCGGCGGCGATCCACCCGCACGCATGGCACGACCCTTAAGGCCTGTCCACGCCCCCCCGCGGGCGCGGTGTTGCCAGGGGGGGACACGCTTGAGCCTCCTAGCGCGGCGACCTACGAAATACACAGAGGGGCGATGTCCCCCACAAGTTACTTCCCTTGCAGGAGGACTTGAGGACGGTGAGCGATCTCTTGGAGCTTTCGCCCGAGGAACTCCGCGAGCTGGAGCGCCTGGTGGCAGAACAGTTCGGGCAGACGCGAGAGCGTCGCAGCCATGCGCGCTTGCCGTATCCTGCGCCAGCGAAGGTGACGCCGTTGTGCGAGGACGGGCGCGTGCGATATACGCAGACGGTGGCTTGCCGCGACCTCTCGCCTGGGGGGTGTGCTTTGTATGGCCGGGGCGGGTCGATTTCCAGCACGCCGTGATCGAGCTGGGGCAAGAGCCGGGGCGGCTTCTGATGCGGGCCCGCGTCGCGTGGTCCAAGCCGAGCCCGTTGGACCCCGCCAGCTCGCTGGTCGGGTGCCAATTCCTCGAACGGCTGCGTCAGGGTTCATAGCCTAAATTCGGCGCCAACCAGCGTTCGACCTCCGCCGGTTTCATGCCTTTGCGGCGGGCGTAGTCCTCGACCTGGTCGCGCGTGATGCGGTCGATGGCGAAATAGCGGGCCTGGGGGTGGGCGAAGTACAGGCCGCACACCGAGGCCGCCGGGTCCATCGCCAGGGTCTCGGTCAGGCGAATGCCCGTGTGCCGCTCGGCGTCGAGCAGGCGGAAGAGCGTTCGCTTCTCGGTATGGTCCGGGCACGCCGGATAGCCGGGGGCCGGCCGAATTCCCCGGTACTTCTCCTTGATCAAATCCTCGTTCGCAAGCCGTTCCTGGCGGCCGTAGCCCCAATCGGATCGGGCGATCTGGTGCAATCGCTCGGCGAAGGCCTCGGCCAGCCGGTCGGCCAGGGCCTTGGCCAGGATCGCCCGGTAGTCGTCGTGCTCCGCCTGCCGCTCGGCCTCGAACCGGGCGACCAGTTCCGCCGCGCCCCGCCCCGCCGTGACGGCGAACGCCCCGAGGTGATCGGTGCGCCCGCTCTCGATCGGGGCGACGAAATCGGCCAGCGCCAAGAAGTACTCCTGCCCCTTGCGCCGCCACTGCTGGCGCAGGGTGTGGAACCGGGCAATCGGGTCGGCGCGCCCCGGGTCGGCATAGAGCACGAGGTCGTCCCCGTCCGAGGCGGCCGGCCAGAATCCATACACGCCAGCCGCCCGAATCAAACGCTTCTCGACGATCTCGTCCAGCAGGCGCCGGGCATCGTCGAACAGCCGGCGGGCTTCGAGGCCAACGGCCGGATCGTCGAAGATCCGTGGGTACTTGCCCCGAAGTTCCCACACCATGAAAAACGGCGACCAGTCGATATAGTCCACCAGATCCGACAAGGGATAGTCGCAAAGCGGACGGACCCCGAGGAACGCGGGCTGGTCGATGGGCACGTCGGCCCAGTCCGTGGGGAAGCGTTTCGCCTTCGCCTCGCGGTACGGCACGAGGTCCACCTCGAAGCGCCGCCGGTACGCCTCGGCGAGCCTGGCCTGCTCGGCCCGGTTCTGGCCATCGAAGCGCTCGCGGGCCTGGGGGTTGATCAGGTGCTCGACGATGCTTGCCGCGCGCGAGGCGTCGGGAACGTGGACCGTCACGTTTCGGTAGGCCGGGGCGATCTTCACGGCGGTGTGCTTCGCGCTGGTCGTGGCACCGCCGATCAGCAGCGGGGTCCGGAAGCCCAGGCGGTCCATTTCGCGGGCCACGTGGACCATCTCCTCGAGACTTGGGGTGATCAGGCCACTCAGGCCGATCAGGTCCGCCCGCTCGGCGGCCGCGACCGAAAGCAGTTTTTCGCAAGGCACCATCACGCCCAGGTCGATCACCTGGAAGTTGTTGCACGCCAGGACGATACCCACGATGTTCTTGCCGATGTCGTGGACATCGCCCTTGACCGTGGCCAGGACGATCTTCCCGCGGCCGTTCGACGTCGGCGCCTCGTCGCTCCCCTGGGCCTTTTTCTGGGCCTCCATGAACGGCATCAGGTAGGCCACGGCCTTTTTCATCACCCGGGCACTCTTGACCACCTGGGGCAAGAACATCTTGCCCGCCCCAAACAACTCGCCCACGATCTTCATGCCGGCCATGAGCGGGCCCTCGATGATCGCCAGGCACGAGGGATAGGTCTGCCGGGCCTCTTCGACGTCGGCTTCGATGAAATCGACGATCCCCTGGACCAAGGCATGGCTGAGCCGCTCTTCGACCGTCCCCCGCCGCCACGCCAGGGCGGTCTCTTGCGTGTCGGCTTGGTGCCCCTGGAGCAATTCGGCGAATTGGATCAGACGGTCGGTGGCATCTGGCCGGCGGTCCAGGAGCACGTCCTCCACCCGCTCCAACAAGTCGGGCGGGATCTCTTCGTACACATCCAACTGCCCGGCATTGACGATCGCCATGTCGAGGCCCGCGCGAATCGCATGGTACAGAAACGCGCTGTGCATCGCCCGGCGCACCGCCTCGCTGGTGCGGAACGCGAACGAGATGTTGCTTACGCCGCCCGAGACCTTCACGTCGGGGAAAAGCCGCTTGATCTGGCGCGTGGCTTCGAGGAAGTTCACCGCATAGCGGTTATGTTCCTCGATGCCCGTGCCCACGGTCAGAATGTTCGGATCGAAGATGATGTCCGCCGGGCGCATGCCGACCTTTTCGGTCAGCAGGTGGTACGCCCGGCGGGCGATGCGCACCTTGTGCTCGACGGTGACGGCCTGCCCCTCTTCGTCGAACATCATCACGACGCAGGCCGCCCCGTAGCGCCGCACGAGCCGGGCATGGCGCAGGAACTCGGTTTCCCCCTCCTTGAGGCTCAACGAATTGACGATCGCCTTGCCCTGCACGCACTTCAGCCCGGCCTCGAGAACCGACCACTTCGAGCTGTCGATCATGACGGGCACGCGAGCCACGTCGGGTTCGGCGGCCAGCAGGTTGAGGAAGCGGGTCATGGCCGCCTCGCCGTCAAGCAAGGCGTCGTCGAGGTTCACGTCGATGAGGTTCGCTCCGTGGTCGACTTGTTGCCGGGCGACGGAGACGGCCTCGTCGAAGCGCCCTTCGCGCACCAACCGGGCGAACGCCCGGGAACCCGCGACATTGGTCCGCTCGCCGATCATCGTCAGCGGGTTCTCCGGCCGCAGCACCAAAGGCTCTAGTCCGCTGTACCGGGCGTACGGCTCCGGCGGGGGCGGACAGCGCGGGGGCAAGCCCTCGACCGCGCGGGCGATCGCGCGGAGATGCTCGGGCGTGGTGCCGCAACAGCCACCCACCACGTTCAGCCACCCGGCCGCGGCGAACTCCCCCAGCACCCGAGCCACTTGCTCCGGCGTCTCGTCGTAACCGCCGAACTCGTTGGGCAGGCCGGCGTTCGGGTAGCAGCTCGTGCGAAGCGGGGTCCGCGCCGAAAGCTCCTCGACGTAAGGCCGCATCATTTCCGGCCCCAACGCGCAGTTGATCCCCACGCTGAACAACTCGGCGTGCTCGATCGAGATCAGAAACGCCTCGAGCGTCTGACCCGAAAGGGTCCGGCCGCTGCGGTCCGTAATCGTCACCGAGACCATCACCGGCAAACGCATGCCGCGCCGCTCGAAGCACTCCTCGATCGCAAACAAGCAGGCCTTCAGGTTGAGGGTATCGAAGACCGTCTCGGGCAGAAGGATATCGACGCCCCCTTCGACCAGCGCGTCGGCCTGCTCGTAATACGCCTCGACGAGCTGATCGAAGGTGACGGCCCGGCTCCCCGGATCGTTGACGTCGGCCGACATCGACGCCATGCGGTTGGTCGGTCCGATCGACCCGGCGACGAAGCGGGGCGCGCCTTGGGCGGCGCAGGCATCGACCGCGCGGCGCGCGCAGCCGGCCGCTGCCAGGTTGATCTCGCGCACGCGATCGGCCAAGCCATAGTCGGCAAGCGAAATCCGATTCGCGTTGAACGAGTTCGTCGAGATGATGTGGGCTCCCGCCTCGAGGTAGGCGCGGTGGATGCCCTCGATCGCGCCGGGCCGCGACAGCGACAGCACGTCGTTGCACCCTTTGAGGTCGAAGGCATGTTCGGCAAACCAATCCCCCCGATAGTCGGCTTCGGCAAGCCCCAACTGTTGAATCATCGTGCCCATCGCGCCATCGAGGACGAGGATCCGTTGGCTGGCGAGCCGTTCGAGCGAGTACCAGGTAGGCGACTTCATCGGACCAGTCATAGCCGGCGGGGATTGCGGTGATCGTGGGCTAGTGGAGTCAATGGCCTGCAAGACCCCGATGCGCTCGTGAGGCCCTCGCTGGCGCGTCGGGTTGGTACGGGGGACCGGTGCCGGGCCTATTCCTTTGGTCGCCGGGCCTCGATGAGCATCGGCCGCAATTCATCGACGAAGTCGTGCACATCCTCGAACTGCCGGTAGACGCTGGCGAACCGCACGTAGGCCACCTGATCCAACGCGCGGAGCCGCTCCATGACCAACTCGCCGAGTCGCCGGCTTTCGACTTCCGACTCGAAGTTCGCTTCGACGTAGTTCTCGACATCGGCGACGATGGCCTCGATCTGGGCGTCGCTGATCTTGCGCTTCCAGCAGGCTTTTTCCAGTCCCAGGCGGATCTTGTCGCGGTCGAAGGGCACGCGGCTGCCGTCCTTCTTGATGACGGTGATCCGCATCCGCTCGACGCGCTCGTAGGTCGTGAACCGCCGGCGGCACGACAAGCACCGCCGGCGCCGGCGGATCGCCATGCCGTCGGCGCTGGCGCGGGTGTCGAGCACGTGATCGTTATCCACGTGGCAATACGGGCATTTCATCGCGATGAACCTATTCTGCCCCAGGATACCATGGCGGGGGCGCGGGGAATCGCCGATGCGCCGTCGCCGCGGGCCGTCACGCCGGCTCGTCGGCGGGCCTGGCCGGATCGGTCGAGAGGCTCCAGTCGCGGCGCTGGCGCGAGCTGGGGATTTTCATCGCCTTGCGATACTTCGTCACCGTGCGCCGCGCCACGGTAATGCCGAGTCGGGCGAGTGCCTTGACGAGGTCGTCATCGCTCAGCGGGTCCTGCTTGTCTTCGTTATCGATCAGCTCCTGGAGCTTCAATCGCACGGTGTCCCAGGCGACTTCCTCCGCGTCGGCGCTCCGTGTGCCGCCGACGAAGAACCGCTTCAACGGGAAGATGCCTCGCGGCGTCTGGATCCACTTGTCGTCGACCGCGCGGCTGACCGTCGTCACGTGGACGCCGACCTTGTCGGCGATCTGCTGCATCTTTAGGGGCTTGATGTGTTCGGGCCCCTGGTCGAGGAACTCGGTCTGGTGATCGACGATCGCCTGCGCCACGCGGGTCAGCGTGTTGCGCCGCTGCTCGATCGATTCGATCAGCCACTGGGCCGAGCTGAGTTTCTGTTTGATGTACTCGCGGGTCTCGTCGTTGGCCGCGCCGCTTTGGAGCAGCTTCCGGTAATACGGGCTGATGAACAGGCTCGGCGTGCCGCCATCCTCCAGCCGCACCTTGTACCGCCCATCCTCCCCCTGCTCGATGAACACGTCGGGCGTGACGGCGGGCACGTGCTCGTCGTTGAACTCGGCCCCGGGCTTCGGATTGAGCGTGCGCAGTTGCCGGATCGCCTCTTGGATGCGCGGAATGGTATAACCGGTCTTGCGCGCGATGACCGGCAGCCGGTTGTGCTCGATGTCCTCCAGGTGGCCCGTGATCAGCGTCTTCATCTCCTCGTAGTAGGGCATTCCCGGCGTCAGTTGCAGCACGAGGCACTCGCGGAGGTCGCGGGCCCCCACGCCCGGCGGGTCGAGCCGCTGCACCACGGCCAGGGCCCGCGTCGCCAGCGCCAGGTCGTCGGCCGTGCCGGTCGGGCCCACCAGGTCCTCCAGGCTGCTCTGAAGGTACCCGTTGGCGTCGAGATTGTAGATGATGCGTTCGGCCATCGCGCGCGTCGCGGCATCGAGGTCGAACCAGCCGAGCTGGTCGCGCAGGTAGTCGTGCAGCGACGGCGGCCGCGCGACCATGTTCGCCATCGCGTCGTGTTTGCGCTCGCCCTCTTCGTCCACCCGGTTGCGCGACGGCCGCGAGTGCTCTTCGAAGTGCTCCGGCCATTCCTCGTCCATCTTCAAGAGCCGCTCGAAGTCGCGCTCGTTGCTCTCCGATTCGTCGATGACCAGCTCGCGCTCCTCGTCGGTGGGCGCGTCGGGCGGCTCGACCTCGACCTCCTCCGAGGGAAGGTCCGGATCCTCCTCACGCAACTCCAAGACCGGGTTCTCTTGAAGCTCCTGCTCGATCCGCTCCTGAAGCGCGAGGATCGGCAACTGGAGGATCTCCATGGACTGGATCATCCGTGGAGCCAGAATCTGCTTCTGGACTTGTCGCTGCTCTAATCCGAACGACAGGCGCATGGCTGCACTCGTATCAGAATTCCCGGCGCCCCGCAAGAGCGTCCGAGAGGATTTCCTTGTTGGCGAACTCCAGCACACTGCCCGGCGTGATGCCGCGCGCCAAGCGCGTGATGCGGATCGGCACATCGGAGAGCAGATTCGAGATGTACAGCGCCGTGCCGTCGCCTTCCACGGTGGGATTGGTCGCCATGATCAGCTCGGTAAACGCGCCGTCGCGGACCCGCCGCACCAACGCATCGACCGTCAATTGGTCCGGACCGATCCCTTCTAGCGGCGCAATCCGTCCCAAAAGCACGTGGTACAGCCCCCGGTAGACCCCCGTCTGCTCCAAAGCCAACAGGTCGCGCGGTTGTTCGACCACGCAGAGCAGGTCTTGCTGCCGCTTCGGATCGCAACAGATGGCACACCGAGCCTCCTCGGCCAGATTGAAGCAGGTCCGGCAGTACCGCACGTTCTCCTTCACATGACGGATGGCATCGGCCAAGGCCAGGGCCTCGGCGGCGGACACGCGGAGAATGTGATAGGCCAGACGCTCGGCCGACTTCTTGCCGATGCCCGGCAGCTTGGTGAACTCCCGCACCAGATTCGCCACGGAATCGGTTAGTTCGGCCATGTCGGTTTGCCCTCCTTCGGCGCGGGACGAGCTTTTCGCCAGCGCCCCAACGCGCGCAACCATCCGCGACCCGCCAGTAACTCACACGCGCATCGAACGTCGATCTCCTCGAAAACAGTCCCCACACACGGGGATACCAACACCCCACGAAAGTTCCCCTCGACCACAGCGAGCCGAAGGGTGTGGCCATTGTCGGCCTGCCATCGTATGCCACGCAAAGGCTATAAGAAACCCTCCAGACAGCTTAAGTCTCTTGAGGCAAGTCTTTACCCCCCACTGGTCCATCGCCTTCAGCGCTTGGCACACCCCCGAGGAACTTTGCCATCGCTTGCTCTAGGCCCGGCAGGGGGATACCGCCGGTCAATCCGCGGACCTTCTCCGCATGGAGTTCCTTGGCTTTCGAAATCGCCTGGTTGACTGCCACCACGATGAGGTCTTCGAGCATTTCGCGGTCGTTTTGCGACACCGTGGCAGGATCGATTCGGCAGCGCAACACTTCCACCAAGCCGTTGACCTCGATCTCCACCATGCCACCCCCTGCCGAGCCGACAACGCGCTGGTTGCGCAGCTCGTCGGTCATGGCGTGGAGCCGGCTCCCGAACTCCTGAGCCTGCCGAAACAGGGCGCCCAGTCCTGGCAAATCCTTAAGCACGCGAGTCTCCCGATGAACCAGCCCAGAGACGACTTCCCGAAATCGTCTCGAACGCGCCAACGGCCTCGAACAGGCGGTCTAGGTCGATTGATCCCTCTCCGAAGGGGGGTCGTCCACCCGAACGGGCCTGGCACCAAACAACTCGGCAGCACGGCGGACCATCGGGTGCTGCGCGACCTGGAGCCTACGCTGGTGCGGGGGCACGACCCGCGGGGCCGTCTTCTCGGACGCCGCGGGCGCGTCCTCCCGCAGCGTAAACTCGACCGTGATACGCTGGCCTGTCAGCTCCGCCAAGGCTTGTTCGAACTTCGCTTTCTGCTCGGGCCGTTCGCACACGGTCTTTGAAAAAGTATACGCCGGCCGGAAGCTCACTGCCAGCCGGTTGGGCCCAGTCACGGCCACACGCGCGAAGTGTTTGGCATGTTCTGCCCCGAAACCCGCCAGCGACGCCAGGACGCGGGACCATAGCTCCATGGCGTTTTCGGCCGAAAGGGTGAGGCCGGGCGAGGGCCTGGGGGGCGTCTCCAGCCCGGACGTGCCGGGCGCGTCCCCGCGCGCCGCGACCGGCGAGGGCGGCGCCTGGGGAGGTTCGGCCCCCTCGCGCAGGCCTGTTCCCTCAGGCTTTTTTTTTAGCGCCGAATCCGCCGCTGCCGCGGGCGCCGGCAGTGCCGATGGGACGTTCTCGGGCCCTGCCAGCCCACCGCGCTGGAGCTGGGCAATCAGGCCGGCAATCTCGGCCAGGTCGTCCAGCCCGCAAATCCGCACCAAGGCCATCTCGGCCAGCACGCGCCCCTGGGCGCTATAGTGCATGCGGGCCAAGGCGTGGTCGACGATCTGCATGGCGGCCAAGACGGTCTCCAACCCCAGCCGTTGCCCCGCCTCGGCCACCGCCGGCCATTGCCGCGGCGAGCTATACAGGAACATCTCGCCGGGGCAGCCCGCAGCGGCCACCATGGCATCGCGCAGGAAGCCCAAGAGCTGCTCCATCAACTGGGACACCTCGACGCCCTGTTGCACGGCGGCATCGAGTTCACCCAGGGCGGCCGCGGCGTTGCGCTGGACCAGATGGCTGACCAGCGCGCCAAGCCGCTCCTCGCCTGCCGTGCCGAGCATTCCGTTCACATCGGCCACGGTGATCCGCTCGGGGGCGAAGGCCAGGAGTTGCTCCAAGAGCGATTGGCTGTCGCGCATCGACCCCGCCGCGCGCCGGGCGAGCAGTTCCAGGGCTTCCGGCTCGGCCGAGACCCCTTCGGCCTCGACGATCTGCTGGAGCCGCTTAGCGATCGACGCGGGCCGAATGCCCGCGAAGTCGAACCGCTGGCATCGCGAGAGGATCGTGATCGGGATCTTGCCGGGCTCCGTAGTGCAGAAGATGAATTTGACGTGTTCCGGAGGCTCTTCGAGCGTCTTGAGCAAGGCGTTGAACGCCTCGCGCGTGAGCATGTGAACTTCGTCGATGATGTAGACCTTGAATCGCTCGCGGCTCGGACGCACGTTGACGTTCTGGCGGAGCTGGCGGATCTCGTCGATGCCGCGGTTGCTGGCCCCGTCGATCTCCAGCACGTCGACATCGTCCCCGGTGCTGATGCTCTGGCAAATGTCGCAGCGGTTGCAGGGGGCCGGGGTCGGGCCTTCGACGCAGTTGAGGGCCTTGGCGAAGATCCTCGCCGCCGAGGTCTTCCCTACGCCGCGCGCCCCGGTAAACAGGTACGCGTGCCCAACCCGGTTCGTGCTGATCGCGTTCGACAAGGCCCGGGCCACGTGCTCTTGCCCGATGAGTTCGTCGAACGACTGGGGGCGGTAGCGCCGCGCGACGACGACGTACTCGTGAGGTCGAAACGGGGGAGCATTCGACGCGTCGCGGTTCGGGCGGGAATTGGCCATGCCTGGCCCGTGCTTGGTCTACGCGGTTCGTCGATCGATCCGGAATCGAAGGGATGCGAAACCCGTGGCCGCCGGCCCCCGAGGAGGGACCCTCCGCACATGAGGATAACTACTTATGGCTGCTGGCTTTCGCCCCTGACCAGGTTCGCAGCTCCCCATTGCGGGGGCCCCTCCTCGGAGGCCGACCGACCCGCGTCTTCGACGTTCATGGTACGGCTTGAGGGCGATGGCGTAAAGGGGAGGGTGGACAACGTCCTGGCCAATCGTCACCATGAGTCGTGTCCCCGGCTCGTACCGGCCCGAGGCGATTGCCGCACGGGCCGGGCGCCGTGCCGGTCGCTCACGCTTCGTTGCACGCACGTGTCCGGTGGAGGTTCCATCGCCATGACGCGCCCCCTCCTGCCGACTCCATGTTCGGTGGCCAAGGGTCTTGCCCTCGGGTTGGTTCTCTTCGTCTGCGCCCGGGTCGGTGCGGCGGAGGACCCGAACGTCGCCAGCGTCTCGCGGTGGACCCCCGAACAGGCGTGGCAGTGGTACCGGCGTCAGCCCTGGCTCGTCGGGGTCAACTATCTGCCGAGCACGGCATGCAACACCACCGAGTTCTGGCAGGCCGAGTCGTTCGACGAGGCGACCATCGATCGGGAACTCGGCTGGGCCGAAGGACTGGGGTTCAATACGTGCCGGGTGTTTGTCCAGTACCTGGTCTGGAAGCACGATCCCGAGGGACTCAAAAAGCGGCTGGACCGGTTTCTCGCGATGGCCGACCGCCACAAGATCTCGACGGCCGTAGTCCTTTTCGACGATTGCTCGTTCGGCGATCCGCCGGTCCGCGAGCCGTACCTGGGCAAGCAAAAAGAGCCCATCCCGGGGATGATCGCCCCCAGTTGGACGCCCAGTCCGGGCTTGAGCAAGGTCGTCGACCGAAGCGCGTGGCCTGATCTGAAACGGTACGTGACCGACGTGGTGGGCACGTTGGCCAACGACCGGCGGGTGGTGCTGTGGGACCTGTACAACGAGCCGGGCAATTCGGGCATGGGGAACCAGAGCCTTCCGTTGGTCGAGGCCTCGTTTTGCTGGGCCCGAGAGGCCCGGCCGAGTCAACCGTTGACCGTTTCGGTGTGGAACGGCAGTCTCGCCGATCTCAACCGGCGCCAGATCGAGCTATCTGACGTGGTCAGCTTCCATGCGTACACCGACTTCCAGGGCATGAAGGCCGCCATCGCAGCGCACAAGGCCCACGGACGGCCCGTCGTCTGCACCGAGTGGATGGCCCGGCTTCAAGGAAGCCGATTCGACACCGAATTGCCGCTGTTTCGGCGCGAAGGCGTGGGCTGCTATAGTTGGGGCCTGGTCAACGGCCGCATGCAGTGCCAGTTCCCTTGGTGGTCCAAGCGGGGTTCGCCCGAACCCAAGGTCTGGTTCCACGACATCTTTCGGCGCGACGGCACGCCCTACGACCCGGCCGAGATCGAGGCGATTCGAAAGGCCACGGGCGTCGGGCGCTAGCGATGGCTCGTGCCGACGCGTCGGGACCGGGGGCGACGTGCCTGTTGACAGGCGTGTGGCGGGTGTGGGAAACTAGGCACGATTTCCAGCAAGTTCCACAAGCAGGAGACACCCATGAGCGAACGAACGCACCGAAACACCACCTCGCGCCGTGAGTTCCTTGCGCGGTCCGCGGGCGTTGCGGCGGCCACGGCCCTGGCCGGCATGGCCGCGCCCCCGGTCCATGCCGCCGGAAGCGACGAGATTCGCATCGCCTTGATCGGCTGCGGAGGCCGAGGCACCGGGGCGGCCGCCAACGCGATGTCGGTCAAGCCCGGCCCCCTCAAGCTGGTGGCCATGGCCGACGTCTTCCCCAACCGGTTGCAATCCAGCCTGGATGGCCTGAAATCGCAGTTCCCCAACCTGGTCGATGTGCCCGAGGGTCGCCGGTTCATCGGCTTCGACGCCTACCGCAAGGCCATGGATTGTCTCAAGGCGGGCGACATTGCGATTTTCGCGACGCCGCCGGCGTTCCGCTGGGTGCATTTCGGTTACGCCATTCAGAAGGGGCTTCACGTGTTCATGGAGAAGCCGGTGACGGTCGATGGTCCCACGACCCGCCGCCTGTTCCAGCTCGCCGACGCAGCCGACAAGAAGAACCTGAAGGTGGGGGTGGGCTTGATGTCGCGGCACAGCCGGGCCCTCCAGGAATTGGCCGATCGCATTCGGGACGGCCAGATCGGCGACGTGGTGCTCTTGCGGGGCTACCGCATGCACGGCCCGGTCGGCTTCTTCTCGTCGCTGCCGAAGCCGCCGGATATCAGCGAACTGATGTTCCAGGTGCAGCGGTTCCACAGCTTCCTCTGGGCCAGCGGCGGGTGCTTCAGCGATTTCTACATCCACATCATCGACCACTGCGGCTGGATGAAGGGCGCCTGGCCCGTCAAGGCCCAGGGCATCGGCGGCCGGCACTACCGGCGCAGCCCCGACGGACCCGAGTACGTCGATCAGAACTTCGACTCGTATTCCGTCGAGTACCAGTTCGCCGACGGGACGACCTTCATCATGGATGGGCGCTGCATGACCGGCTGCACCGACCGGTACTCGAGCTATGCCCAAGGGACCAAGGGGCTGGCGATCATCTCGGCGCACGGCGACTGCGGCGCGCCATCGAGGATCTACAAGGGTCCCGCCCCCGAGCGGTCGAAACTGCTGTGGGAATCGAAGATCAAGCCCGGCGAGGAGAACCCCTACCAGAACGAGTGGAACGATCTGGTCGACGCCATCCGCAACAACAAGCCCTACAACGAGGCGAAGCGCGGGGCCGAAGCCAGCCTGGTGACCTCGCTGGGCCGCATGGCCGCCCACACCGGGCAACTCGTCGCCTACGACGAGATCCTCCAGAGCGACCACGAGTTCGCCCCGGGGCTGGACCAGCTCACGGCCAACTCGCCCGCGCCACTGCTCCCCGATGCCAAGGGTAAATACCCCATTCCGCAACCGGGGATCACGCGCAAGCGCGAGTATTGAGCCTCACCCCAGCGGCGGCTTGCCCCGCGTGCGGCGGATGGGAACGAACTGGCCGGCATGCATGAGCCAATGCATGCCGGCCAGGGCGAGTCTCGAAGCGCGTCGGGTAGGATGCGGCGCGACGCGCCGTGCGGCAAGCCGGCACGGGCCGGGCGGCAGAGGGCCGCTTGGGCCGACCACGCGCTCGCCCCGACTCAGCCGTACTGACCGCGGATGTACGTCTCGGTCTGCGGGCGCTTGGGGTTGAGAAACAGATCGAGCGTCGAAGCGTGCTCGATGATCTCGCCCAAGAGCATGAAGATGCACTCCTGGCTGGCACGTCGGGCCTGGCCCATGTTGTGGGTCACCATGACGATGGTGTACTTCTCGCGCAGGCCGTCGATCAGCGCCTCGATCCGCTCGGTCCCCTCGGCGTCGAGGGCCGAGCAGGGTTCGTCCATGAGGATGACACGGGGTTTCAGCGGCAGCAATCGGGCGATGCAGAGTTTCTGTTGCTGCTCGAGCGTCAGCCGTGTGGCCCGGTGGTGCAGCCGGTCCTTCACGTCGTCCCAGAGATGCACGTCGCGCAAGGCCGACTCGACCATCTCGTCGCGCTGGCGGCGGCCCATCACACCCCGCGCCACATGGATCCGCACGCCGAACAGGACGTTCTCGTAGATCGAGATGGGCAAGGGGTTGGGGCGCTGGAACACCATGCCCACGGTCTTGCGCAGCTCGCTGAGCGAGACGTCGGGGTCGTAGATGTTCTTGCCCAGCACGCGGATCTCGCCCGTGGTCGTCACGTTCCCGTAGCGCTCGTTGATCCGGTTGAAGCACCGCAAGAGCGTGGTCTTTCCGCAGCCCGACGGGCCGATGAGCGACGTGATCAGCCCGGGCTTGATGCGGAGCGTCACGTTCTTGAGGGCCTGGAACCTGCCGTACCACAGACTCAGGCCGGTGGCTTCGATGCTCAGTTGCATGGCACCCTTACCCGAATTCGCCGTTGACGTATCGTTCGGTCAGCCGTTGCGTGGGGGCCGTGAACAGCTTCTCGGTCTCGTCGAGTTCGATCAGCCGGCCCGCGCTGAAAAAGGCCGTGCGGTCGGCCAGGCGACGGGCCTGCTGCACGAGGTTCGTCACCAGCACGATCGTCGTCTGGCACTTCAATGCGCGGAGGATGTCTTCGATCTTCATCGTGGTGACGGGATCGATGGCGATCGAGAACTCGTCGAGGCAGAGGATTTCGGGCTGGTGCGACAGGGCCCGGGCGAGCGTCAATCGCTGCTGCTGCCCGCCCGACAGGCGCGTGCCGAGGATATCGAGGCGGTCCTTCACCTCGTCCCAGAGCATGGCTTGGCGCAGGCACCGTTCGACCAACTCGTCGAGCTGGTGGCGGTCGTGGATCCCCGCCCGACGCGGCGCGTAGGCCACGTTCTCATAGACCGACAAGGGCAGGCCCACCGGCAGCGGGAAGACCATGCCCACGCGGCGCCGCAACTCGTACACATTGCGGAGGCGAGAGACGTCCTGGCCGTCGACGAGCACTTGCCCCGCCACCCGCGCGTCGGGCACGAAGTCGATCGTCCGGTTGATGCACCTCAAGAGGGTCGTCTTGCCCGAGTTCGCCGGCCCGATGATCCCGAAAATCTGCCGCGCAGGGATCGCCAGCGACACGTCGCCAAGAACCGTCCGCTCGCCGTATCGGACCGACACGTTCCGGAATTCGATGGGGGGGTGCATCGCCGGCCTACCACCTCTTGCGCGAACGCAGGTACATCCGCAGCCCGATCGACAGGCTGTTGACCGCCAACACCAGGCCGATGAGCACCACCGCCGTGCCGTACTGGATCGGATCGGACACCCCGCGGACCTGGGTGGCCAGCGTGAAAAGATGCATCGACAGGGCCATGAAACGGTCGTCCAGGCCATAGGGGACGAACGAAGCCAGCCCGTGGTCGGCGACGGGTACGAAGAACACGGCTCCCGTGAAGAGGATCGGGGCGGTCTCGCCCGCCGCACGCGACACCTGGAGGATCACCCCGGTGAGAATCCCGCTGATCGAGTTCGGCAGCACGATCGTGCGGATCGTCTGCCACCGCGTGGCCCCCAGGTTCCAGCAGGCCTCGCGGAAGGCCATGGGCACCGAGGCCAACGCTTCGCGCGTGCTGGTGATGATCACCGGCAGCGTCATGACCGCCACGGTGCACGAGGCAGCCAGAAGCGACCGGCCCATCCGGAAGAACAACACGAACGCCCCCACCCCGAACAGCGCGTGGACGATGCTCGGCACCCCGGCCAGATTGACCACCGCGAGGTTGATCAGGCGTGTCCACCAGTGCTCGCGCGCGTACTCGTTGAGGTAGACCCCGGCCAGCACGCCCACCGGCGCGGCCACCATGAGCGAACCGAGCACCAGAAAGAACGTGCCGACCAACGGCGCCCAGATGCCGCCGGCCGTCATGTAGTCCTTCGGGTTCTCCCACAAGAACGCGAGGCTCAGCGCCGGCCACGCCATGAACAGCAGGTACCCGAGAATCGCCAGCACCGGCGCCACCAGGGCCATCGCCATGAGCATGAAGACCGCCTTGGCCACGGTCTCCTGGACCTTTTTCCGGCGTTCCAGCGGGCCGGCGGTGAAGATCTCGTGGTGCCAAAGACGGAGCCCCTCGCCGGGACGCAACGCCAACTCGCCGATCCCCTCCAAGTCGATCAGTTCGTCCACCGCCGTGTCGAGCCCCCACCAAGGCATCGTCTCGGTTCCGTCGCCCTCGAAGCCGCCACCGCCAGCCCGTAGGTTCACGTGGAACGAGTGGCGGGGACGACTGGGGCGCGCAGGCGGTCCGTCGGCCGGCTCGCAGACAATATCCAGCCACCGCAACGAGGTCTCGGCCGGGGCGGGGCGCCACCGCCGGGCCGCCTCGAGCGCCTGGCGCAGGGTGGCGTACTCCGGTCCAGCCACCGGCGGCGCCGCGTCGGCACCCCGATCGCCGCCGACCGGGACCACACGAAACCGCACACGGCGACCCGGCAAGTCAGCTTCCTTTTTCACCACCGATGCCCTTGACCATCAGATCGGCCAGAAGATTGACCACAAACGTCACGCCAAACAGCACCACGCCGATCACAAACAAGACACGATAATGCTCGCCTCCCTCGACCGCCTCGCCCAACTCGGCGGCGATCGTGGCGGTCAGCGTGCGGATCGGATCGAGCAGGCTGCGCGGAATCTGGATCGCATGACCTGTCGCCATCAATACGGCCATGGTCTCGCCGATCGCCCGGCCCACCCCCAAGAGCACCGCGGCCAATAGCCCGTTCCTGGCCGCCGGGAAGAGCACCCGGTACACCGTTTCCCAGCGGCTGGCCCCCAGGGCCATGGCGGCCTCGCGGTACGAGTCGGGCACGGCCTTCAAGGCGTCCTCGCCGACGCTGACCATGATCGGCACGCTCATCAGCGCAAGGATGATCCCCCCGTTGAGCAGATTCACGCCCACGTCGGCCCCGGTCGTGTGCAGGAGCACCGGCCCCAGAACCATGTACCCGATGAAGCCCCATACCACCGACGGCACCGCCGCCAACAGCTCGATGAGCACCTTGAGGATTTCCTTGAACTTGCCCTCGCAGAACTCGGAGAGGTATACGGCCGCGCCCAGCCCCAAGGGCACGGCGATGCACATCGCCAACGCCGTCACCGAAAGCGTGCCGGCCAACAGCGCAAGGATGCCGTACTGCACCTGGACCTGCGAGGTGGGGCGCCACTGTGGGCTGGTGAAGAACTCGACAAAATCCAGCTTGCCAAAAACCGGCAGGGCCTCGCGAAGCACGAAGAAGAAAATGCCGAATACGAACAGGATCACGCTATAGCCGCAAAGTCGGATCAGCCACTCGACCGGACGCTCCGTGGCATCGGCGAGCCGATCCCAGAAGCGTTCCAGTCGGCCGGCGCTTCCGGCGGTGCGAGTCGGGTTGGGAGCCTGCGCGCTGCTCATCGAAGGGCCACGTAACCCAAGGCCGTCACGATCTCTTGTCCTTCGGCCGATCGGATCCAGTCAAGGTACTGGCCGATCGCCCCGCTCGGCGTGCCGAGCGTGTAGATTTGAAGCGGCCGGGTGATCGGATAGGTGTTGTTCGTGGCGTTCTCGGCCGTGGGCGCCACCGCACGGTGGCCCGGACCGCGCGACACCCGGAGCATCTTCACCTCGGGCGTCGCGTAGCCCATGCCGCTGTAGCCGATCGCCCCGGGCGTGCGCGAAACCAAAGCCACCACGTCCTTCGAGCCGTTCGCATCCACCGAGCCGAGCTTGAAGTCGCGCCGTTTGCCCAGAACCACGCTGCGGAAATACTCGTACGTACCCGAGCTGTTCTGCCGCCCCACGCGCACAATCTTGTCGATGCCGCAGCCTGGGGGCGCCCCGAGCTGCGACCACCGGGTGATCGTGCCCTCGTCGCCGTAGATCTCGGCAAGCTGGGCGATCGAGATCTCGTCGATCGGATTGTCGCGATGGACGTACACCCCCAGCGCGTCGTAGCCGACGATGTGCTCGACCGGTTCGACGCCGCGCTGGGCCCGCGCCTCCTGAAGTTCCTTCTCGGTCATCTTGCGGCTGGTGTTGGCCAGGTCGCAGTTCCCGCTGACGAGGCTTGCGATCCCCACCCCAGACCCACCGCCGAGGACCTGGACACTGACCTCGGGATGGGCCTGATGGTACTTCTCGGCCCAGGCTTGGGCGATGTTGACCATCGTGTCGGACCCCTCGACACGGATCGTCACCGCATGGCCCTTTTCCGAGGGACCGCACCCGGCCACCATCATGCCCATCAGACCGACGAGCAGGCCCGTCCGCCCGATCCCGTGCAACATGCCGTGCATCCTGGTCAACCCAACCACACGTTGGCCCGACACCCTTCGATTCCCAAACGTCTGGATTGTAGCGAGCCCGCGGGCGTGTCGCCTCCACCGAGCCGGTGAGGAAAGTGTAAGAAGATGGTTAGGAATCGGTTAGCCTCGGCCAGATGGGCGAAGAGACCGATGGGTCGTGCGAGACGCGATTCCCCACTTATGGTCGAGCGCATATCCCTCTTATTGGACACCCCTACTCAGACCAAGAGGAACATGCCTACTGGTGGTAAAGCCCGCCGTGTATTCCGCGACGAGCGTCGGTCGTGGGGCGGTTGCACCGGGGTGGGGTTTGGACTATGGTGATACTGAGGGGTCATCGCGCTGGCCCACACCCCCTCCGCGCATCCCACCTTGCGGAACGAACGACTCATTGCCTGACGACAAGAGGAATTCCCATGCGACACCGTACCCTGGTCTGCGTTTGTGTCATGGTTTTGGCCGCCGGTTTGGTGGAGACTGCGTCGGCTGCTTGGATGCGCCCGCGGCTTCGTCGCGTGACGATGGCGGCCCTCCGGGCCGAGGCTTGCCGCGCGCAGGCGGCCAAGGCCGAGGCCGATGCAGCGATTGCCGAGGCGGAGAAAGCCAAGGCCGAGGCCAAGAAGGCCGCGGAGACGGCCCAGGGTGAGGCGGCTGCCGCGAAGGCCGCCCAAGCCGACGCCAAGAAGGCCCAAGAGGCAGCCGCCTCGGCCAAGGCGGAGGCCGAGAACCGCATCAAGGCAGCCCAAGCCGAGATGGCCAAGGCCGAGGCGGCCAAGGCCGAGGCGCGGAAGAAGCTCGAAGCGGCCCAAGCCGAGATGGCCAAGGCGCAGGCTGCTGTGGCCGAGGCCCAAAAGAAGCTCGACGAAGCCCGGGCCGAGGCGAAGAAGACCCGCGAACTGGCCCAAGCCGAGATGGCCAAGGCTGAGGCCGCCCAACAAGAGGCCCAGAAGCTCATGCAGGCGGCCCGCGAGGAGATGGCCAAGGTCCAGCGCGCCAAAGCCGAGTTCGAAGCGGCCCGGAAGAGCGCGCAGGCCAATCAGCCGGCGGCCAAGAAGGAAGAGCCGCCCAGGGTCGAAGAAAAGAAAGTCCCGCCCAAAGAGCCCAAGTAGCCGGCAAGTGCCTGGTCGCCAGGGCTTCCGCGCCATGGGCTAAAGAAGGCGGACCAGCCCGCGGAGCGGTGGAACCGCAAGAGTGCCGGCGCTGGGGTGCCGCGTGTCAGGCGCCCTGGGTGATGGGGCGCTACCAGCCTTGCGCGGCGACCTCGCCACCGGCCCGGGTGGCCAGCGCCCGCCACACGGCCGGGTCGATCGTCTCGGCGAACCATTGCACCGAGCCATCCATCAGGGCCGCGTTGACGCCCGAGGGATGATCGCTTCGCGCGGTGACCGCGGCCCAGGTCGGCACGGTCGGCGACTTGCCTTCCTGCTGGTTCGTCCAGTCGATGTCGTAGGCCACGCCGCCCACGGTGTAAAGGACCTTGGTGTTGGGCGGATAGGCGGCAGTAAAGCCGACCTGGTGGACCCGGCCGTCGACCCACTCGGTGTGCCCGCTGTCGGCCTTGAACTGCCCTCCCAGGGCGCCGAGCTGGCCTGGGGCTGGCTACGATACTGAGAATCACTCTCAACAGCCGTCTATCATACCACCACGGACCGCCGTGTCAAGATCGCCTTCGCCAGAAAACCGCACCTCCCGCCCACTCGCCCGCCCCGGACGCGCGCCTCACACCTCCCAGCCCGCCCGGTTCTTGCGCGATTTCAGCTCGTTGGCCTCCGCCGAGTTCGTAAAGACCGCCTTCTCGGCGTCCCAACGCAGCTTCTTATTGACCCGCAGCGCGATCGTGCCCAGAAGAATCGCCTCGGCAAAAGGGGATGCGTTCTCGAAGCTCGCGTCCGATGCCGGGCCGCCGCGGCAGGCGCGCACGAATTGATCGAACTCGTCGATCGGGCGCGGCAGCGTCGCCGCCGGCGGCTTGAACTCGCGCATCCGTGCCTTCGGCAGCAACCGCGGGTGGTCGCCCGTGAATCCCGCCAACAGCTTCCCCCCATCGCCGATCAGCAGCAGGCCCTCGTCCGGCATGGGTTCGCCATCGTCCTCCAGTTCCTTGGGCATGGGCGGACGCAGGCCGCCGTCGTACCAGTGCAGCGTCACCGGCGGCAGGTCGCCGCGCGCGGGGAACTCCCAGTGGATCATCGAGGCCCGCGGGTACGACACGCGGTTCGTCTGCCGGCTCCATCCGAAATGCTCGATCTTCCAGAACTGGCTCCGGCTGGCCTCGACCGAGATCGGGGACCCCAGCTTGAGGATCTCGAAAATCTGGTGGAAGCTGTAGTGGCCCATGTCGCCCAGGGCCCCCGTGCCGAAGTCGTACCATCCGCGAAACACCGCATGGGTGTAGGCGGGGTGGTAGGGCCGGTAGGCTGCCGGACCCAGCCACAGGTCCCAATCGAAGCCATCGGGAACCGGCGGCGTCTCCGAGGGCCGCTCGGTCATTCCCTGAGGCCAGAACGGGCGCGTGGACCAGTTGTGGACCTCGCGCACGCGCCCGATCGCCCCCGCAGCGATCCACTCGCAGATCATCGGCGTCGTCGTGTTGCCCGCGGCACAGAACAGGTGCGTGGCCGCACCGGTCTGGCGGGCCGTGTCGCGGGCCAGACGCACCTCGTCGAGCACGTTCGAGATCGGCTTGTGCGTCACCGCGTGCTTGCCCTGGCGCATCGCGCGGATGGCGATGACGCCGTGCAAGTGGTCTGGCGTCATGATGTAGACCGCGTCGACGTCCTTCTCCTTCTCCAGGAGCTTGCGGAAATCGGCGTAGGCCCGGCATCCCGACGACCGGCCGCTGGGCTTCTGCCGGCCGTAGTATCGGTTGACCACCTCCAGGCCGACCTCGCGCCCGCACAAACCGCCGCGCGCGCCTTGGGCCCAGTTCGGGTCGTCGAGGAACTTGCGGATCTTGTGGTTCAGTTCGTTGCGGCCCCACTCGGGATAGTCGTCGCTCTTGCGGTTGGGATCGCATACGGCGACGATGCGGACCTCGGGCTTTTCGAGGGCCGGCATGAGCTGGCGCAGCCCCTGGGTGCCGCAGCCAATATACGCGATGTGGATCTTCTCGCTGGGGGGCACGTGCCTCGGCCCGCCCAGCACCGCGCGCGGCACCTGTGCCGCGACGCTCGCCGATGCCGCCGCGGCCGCG
>DYLT01000035.1:19566-23547 GCA_020721945.1 Blastopirellula marina | reverse complement strand
CGAGTTGGCGGGATTCCTCTGGGCGGTGGGCCAGGAGGAGCAGTGGTTGGAGGTCGCATGAAGAGGCAACGTATGCAGCCACGGCCACCAGTGCCGATACGGGAGCCGTGCTCCGCCACCCCTTTTAAGGCCCGCACAAACCCCCCGCCCGCAGACATTCCAAGGCGGCCAGACGGGCGGGACCGAACTGGAAGGTTCATCGCCCGCCATCAGCATAGCCCCTCTGCTCGGTGGCCCGGAAGATGAACCGCAAGCCGCCTTTCGGCGTATGATACGAACGAAGATGAACCGCAAGCCGCCTTTCGGCGTATAATATGAGCGATTCCGGCGATGGGGCGGCGTTTGGTGGGGCACCAACGAAGACGCCCGGTTGGTCGTCGCCAGGGTCGTTGTCGGTCCCCATTCCCATCGGGGGACCGCCAGCGCGGCGAGGATAGTTTGCCGATGTCGGCTAGGATCGTCCAAATCCGGCTTTCGCTAGCGGCAGTGTACCTGCTGGCGGTGATTGCCGCTGAGGGGCTGCACTTTCATGGGCCCATTGGCACACGAGAGTGTACTGTTTGCAGCGCACCGGCGTTGATTGTCGGTGGCTCGAGCGACGACCGGGGCAAGGGGCTCGAGTGCCACGCCAGCGATTCCGGCCTCCTAGATAGCCGGGACTGTCCGGCGTGTCAGTTCCAGGCCCAAAAATCTCTTCTGCTGGCCACCCTTGCCGATGCCGGATGGCAGCCGTTTGTGGATGTGGTGAGCGCTTTGCGGCCACGGCGGCCGGGGTTCTTCAGGCTTCCGCTTCCGCCGATCCGGGCGCCGCCGGCCTCGGTGTGAGCCATAGCCGGCCCGTCCCCCGTCTTGCACTCCCAAGGACCTGAGCGCTGCGCGCCGGGGATGGGACGACCGGCCTGGCCATTGCGCCTGCTCTTGCGATTCCGTTGTGCGCAGACTGCGCCCTGCAACCGTTATAACCGAGGCCCACTTTATGCGCTCCAAGTTTGTGTGTCGACGTTCACCGCGACTCCGCCGGAGCCGCGTTTCTGGATTCACCCTGGTGGAACTGCTCGTGGTTATTGCCATTATCGGCATTCTGATCGGGCTTTTGTTGCCGGCCGTACAGGCAGCGCGCGAAGCCGCCCGGCGGTCCACCTGCTCGAACAACCTCAAGCAAATCGGCTTGGCCCTGCACATGTACCACGACATCAACAACCAGCTTCCCGCAGGATGGACCGGCCGCGATCCGAGCACGGGGTTGTCCCATGTGTTCGGGCTACCCGGTTGGGGATGGGCCGCCAGGGTCTTGCCCTATATGGAGCAGGGGGCGGTGTACAAGAACCTTGTCCACTTCGAGCTTCCCATCACCGATCCGGCCAACGCCGAGGCCCGTGTGTTCCCCATCAACACATTCCGCTGCCCCTCGGACGTCGGCGGCAAGACCTTTGTCCTTCAAGGGGGAGGTCCCTACGTGGGCCCAGGAAGCTTTTCCCCCGTGGAACTGGCCACGGGCAACTACATCGGGATGTTCGGCTCGGTCGACATCCATCATGTTATAGCCACGGCCGGAATCAACGGTCCATGCGAGGGCAACGGCGTGTTCTTCCTGAACCGCGGCGTGCGTTTCGCCGAGATTACCGACGGGTTGAGCAACACGCTGATTGTCGGGGAGCGTTGCTCGAAGTTGGCCCCGTCGACGTGGGTCGGCGTGGTGACGGGGGGCCAGCACGGTCCGGCCCGAGTGGTCGGCGTGGCCACCTACCCGCCCAATTCCGAACTCGCACCGGCCCACTACTTCCACAACTTCAGCAGCTTCCACCCGAGCGGAACGAATTTCCTCTCGGGCGACGGCTCGGTCCGTCTGATCCCGCAGACGATCGAAACATCGGTCTACCACGCCCTGGCCACGCGAAGCGGCAGCGAGGCGGTAGGCAGTTTCTGATTCTGATGGGGTTCGCGGGCGGTCAGCCGGCTTTTCCGGGCCGCCTGGCCGCCCACGAGGACAAATTCCATGCGGCTAGGTCAAATCGCCCTTCGTATCGGATCAAAATGGCCTGTCGGTGCAGGCATCGGTTGCGTCAGAACGTCATCAAGCGTGAGGAGACCTCGTCATGAAGCGACGCGAATTCGTCAAGCCCGTCTTCTACAGCGCGTTTTGGTATATAGCTTCGCCGTAAGGAGTTGTGGCGACGCAATGGCAGCTTGGCACCATGCGCTGGTCGGAATCGGGTGACGGGACCGCCTAGTCCTGAACCATTTGGATGCTGGGTGGGACCGCGACGCCGACGGCGCGGAAGACGGCGGCGGTCGTGTCCCCCAGGTCGCTCCGCAGGAGGAACCGCTTCCCCTGGCTTTCCACCTCCGTGTACTCCAGGGACTCCAGGTCACGGAGCAGTTGCGCCCATTCCAAGTTCTCGCCCTGCGTCTCCAGGCGGTCCAGCAGTTCTTTACGCAAGACCAACGCCAGGAAGCTGCAGAACACGTGGCCGCGAATCGTCTCATCGCACTTGGGGAAGATGGGCCGCGTTTCCAAGAGCTTCTTGGCGGCGCGGAACATCTCTTCCACCATCCACAACTGCTTGTATTGCAGGGCCGTCATGGCCTTCCTTGACCTTCAGCGGCGACGGATCGGTGCCCTTCTCCCGCTCGCCACGCACCTCGCGATACCGGCCGGGCCGGGAGAGCACCTCCTCATAGATCTCCTGCACGCTTCGCAGCCGCGCCCCAAGGATGAAGTGCACTTGGCGATCCTCCGACTGCAACTGGGCGATCGTCTGGCGGCTGATCATCCCCCGGTCGGCCACGATCGTGATCGAGCGAATCAGGAGCGGTCGCTGCCGGAGACAAACAAGCGGTGCAGGACCGTCAGGAACAGGATACGCTCCACGGGAATCTCGAAACGTCGGCCGGCCAGCAGTCGCTGGATGACTTGCGGGATCGCCAGCGCGTCCCACAGCCGCCCGAAAATCAATGCCGGACCGATGCGCTGCTGGCGGATGGCGGGCACCTCGCCCCGGCGGTGGACAGAGAGCACCATCACGGCTTCCGCGAACTTGGCTCCCGATTGCAACAGGCCATCGAGCTGCCCGCTTTGCTTGAGCTGATCGAGCCGGCCCACGGTGGCCACGACGCGTTGCCGGCTGCGCCCGTTTTCCCAGCGATTCTCGACGATCTGCAGATCGACGTGCTCTCCGGATCGTTTCTGACGGAAGAACATGCCGGCCTCCGTGCGGGGCTTCGTGTTGCCACCATGATAATATAGATATCACTCGGAACATGTCGAGAGAATACGGATATTCTGTGGCACCATGTAAACGGCCCGGAACCCGTTCTTCGTCCATGAAATAACGACTTACGACGAAAAAGTCGCGTCCGCTGTAGAAGACGGGCTTGACCCTCAGTAGCGTAACTTGGGCTAGCCCAAGGAAGCGCCAGGAATCGGGGATAAGTTCGGCCTAATCGACATCCTCGCTCTGAGGCAGGTCGGCGAGGCTTGTCAACCCGAAGAGCTTCAGGAACCGCTCGGTGGTGAAATAGAGCGCTTGGCGTGGCCGATCGGCCGGACGTTGCATCCGAAGCAGCCGGCGGCGCACGAGTTGATTGAGGATGGCTCCGCTGGGCGTGCCGCGCAGCGCGGTCACCGCGTCGGCAGTAGTCGGCTGGCGGTACGCGACGATGGCCAGCACATCGACCGCTGCTTGCGAAAGCCGGGCCTCGCGCGTCCGGCCGTGGAACGCGTCGCGCAGAGGGAAGAACTCGGGACGCAGCGCCAGGCGATAGCCGTCGCCTTCGGTCACGATGTGGTAGGGGCAGGCGCCGGCCGCGTACCGGCGGTTCAATTCGGCGACCAGGTCGGCGATCTCGGCGGGCTCGACGCCACGCATCAGCTCAGCCGCCCGTCGCGCCGCCAGGGGGACGTCTCCCGGGCAGCCCACGAAGAGCATGGCCTCGAGGATGGTCAGGGGGCTCAATTCGGACGGATCGTTGTCGGGGCTG
>DYLT01000035.1:0-19555 GCA_020721945.1 Blastopirellula marina | reverse complement strand
CCGCGCCGCCGGCAGGCCCCGGCGCTGCCCAGGGGTCCTCGGGAGGCTGCACCGCGGTGTCCCGCGGCGCCGGTCCGCAAGACGCCGCCGGCCCGTCGGAGGCCGCGCTGGTCCGTCCCGCGCTTCCGCCCATCACTTCGGCAAAGGCCTCGGCCAACGCGTCGAGCGAGACGGGGGATTCGTCGGACGGATCGGGCGTGCCGGAAGGGTACATCGCCACCGTACTCACGTTTGCAGGCGCGCGGCAGCCAGCGTGTTGTGCAACAGCATGGCGATGGTCAAGGGACCCACCCCGCCGGGCACCGGCGTGATCTGCCCGGCCACCTGGCGCACGGCCTCGAAATCCACGTCGCCGACCAGGCCCGATTCGGTGCGGTTAATGCCGACGTCGATCACCACGGCCCCCGGTTTGACCATGTCGGCGGTCACGAACCGGGCGCGGCCGATGGCGACCACCAGGATGTCGGCCTGGCGGGTCAGACCGGGCAGATCGCGCGTGCGACTGTGGCACACGGTGACCGTGGCGTCGCCCCCCGCGCCACGCTGCATCAGCATGATCGCCATCGGCTTACCCACGATGTCGCTTCGGCCGAGCACCACCACGTGACTGCCGGCAATCGGAATGTTCTTGCGAAGCAACAACTGCTGGACCCCATGCGGCGTGCATGGAAGAAACCGCGGCCGACCCTGGACCATCCGGCCCACGTTCTCGGGATGGAATGCGTCGACGTCTTTCATGGGGCTGACCGCCTGAAGGACTCGGCTTTCGTCGATCTGCGGCGGAAGCGGCAACTGCACCAGGATACCGTGAACAGCCCGATCGCGATTCAACTCGTCGATCAGCGCGAGCAAGTCCTCCTGGCGGGTGCTGGCCGACAGCCGGTGGAGTCGGCTGGTGATGCCTGAGTTCTCACAAGCCCGTTGCTTGTTGCGCACATAGACCTGACTGGCCGGATCGTCGCCGACCAGAACGGCAGCCAGACAGGGGGCGATGCCCTTGGCCGCGACGAACTGGGCCGTTTGCTCGGCGATTTCAGAACGAATTTCATCCGCGATTGCTTTGCCATCGAGAATCGCTGCGGTCACGGCCGAATACTCCTGCGTGCTCCGTCGTCGAAAACGCCCATTGTAACAAATGTCAGCCCCATGTCAGGACGAATCGCCAAGCAGACGGGGTAGCACTCGTAATGAGGGCGGGCTAGCCCCTCTGGCGGAAGACGATTCGTCTTGTTCTGTTTGTGGGTTATGTCTAGAATGATGGAGGTGAGGAGAATAAGAAGGGGGAGTATTTCGGCCTATCCGCACGGGTGGGACCGGGAAGGAAATCAGGAGGACTTGGGCCAGCGGCATCAGTGGTTTGCGACGGCGGGATAAGGTACCCGTCCCGCGAGGGGGGTCACGGACCCAGGCTCCGTGCCCCGAAAGGAACGACGCCGTGGGACTCTCCGAAATCGATCGAACCCTGTTGGAACGGTGTCTGGCGCGCAAGCCTCGGGCGTGGGAAGATTTTGTTGACCGCTTCATGGGCTTGGTCATGCACGTCGTGCAGCATTCGAGCCAAGCCCGGAGCATCCGCCTCACTCCAGAGGACCGCGACGATCTCTGCGCCGAGGTGTTCCTGTCGCTCGTCAAGGACAATTTCGCGATCTTGCGACATTTCCGCGGGCAAAGCAGCCTGGCCACCTACTTGACCGTGGTGGCGCGGCGCATTGTGGTCAAGGAACTGCTCCAGCGCCGGCCGGCGGCCCGGCTTGGCGACGGTGGCGGGCGGCGCCCCTCGGCGGCAGTCGAGCCGCACGCGGAGCCCGCCCTCCAAATCGAAAACCGCGAAGAGGTCGAACGCCTGCTGGAAGAACTGCCCGAAAGCGAGGCCCGCATCGTGCGGATGCACCACCTCGAAGGGCGCAGCTACCAAGAGATCAGCCGGGCGTTGGGCGTGCCCGAAAACTCCATCGGTCCCGTCCTGAGCCGGGCACGCATGAAAATGCGCCGCGCCGGCGCAAACCTCTCCACGGGCTGAGACCCGCGCGGGGCGCGGGTCGATGACCTTGCCGACACGCCCGCGAGCCGTGCTGCGGGTCACCACGCCCACCGGGTCAGCGTCGACTTGTCCTTGATCAAGACGCTCTTGCCCACCACCGCGGGATGGGCCCAGGTGGGCTCGTCGGCGATCCGGTACATGGCCAGCGGCTGGAACTTCGCGGCCGACGCCTTGAATACGACAAGCTGCCGGTTCGTGGTCAGGGCCAACACGGTGTCGCCGGCGGCCAGAATCGCGGCGTTCTCGCCCATCCGGCCGTCGCTGGTCCAAAGGGTCTTGCCGTTGGCCAGGTCGAGGCAGAAGAACTGTCCGCTTTTGCGGTTGGTCAGTCCGATCAGACGCCCCGCCGCCACCACCGGCGAACTCATGTACATGGGCATGTCGGCGTTTTCCCAGACCGGCGCGACGGTCCACTTGTCGCCGGTCTTTTTCAGGCGGCATCCGACCGTGGGCTTGCCTAGTCCGGCGAAGATCACCAGATCGCCCGCCACCACGGGGGTGACGATGTTTTGATCGTATTCGGTCTTGAAGGGCACCGACCACAAGAGCGAGCCGTTGGACGGCGAGAGCCCGATGCAGGCGTTCTGCGACTGGGTGATCACTTGCTCGGCGTCGCCGAGCGTGGCGATGATGAACGCCAACGCCAGAACACCGAGGGCGAACCAATGCGCGAGAAACCAACGCTTCATGGGCAGACTCCCAGGGGGTTGAAGCTGTAGGCTGATGAAGTGGCTAGCCCCACCACGATATCCGACTCGCGCTTCGGTGTGCAACACCCCCGGTTCTTCCCGCCACCTGGGCCGTCGGCTAGAATGGTCGGCAAGATTGAGTGTCGGGCCATCCGCGAAGGAATTCTATGCCGTTTGCCCAATTCGACCGCGGCCAACTGCGTCTTCGCCCCTTGGCCGAGCGGAAGCACGATATCGACCGTTCGGTGCTCGTGACCCCCGACGGCCCGCGCCAGCCGTTCGATCATCCCGCGTTGGACGACCTGGCCGAGCGGATCGTGCGCGGGGCCCGCGCGGGGCGGACCGTCCTCGTCGCCTGCGGGGCGCATGTATTGCGCACCGGCAATGGTCCGCTCTTGATCGACCTGATGCGCCGCCGACTGTTGACTCACCTGGCGATGAACGGGGCCGGAGCGATCCACGATTTCGAGCTGGCCATGATCGGCGCCACCTGCGAGAGCGTCGCCCGCTACGTGCGCACCGGCGAGTTCGGGCTATGGCGCGAGACGGGGCGCATCAACGACGCCGCCGTGGCCGGATACCGCGCGGGCATGGGCCTGGGCGAGGCCATCGGCCGCATGATTGAAGACGAGCGATTCCCCTACCGCCAGACGAGCGTGCTGGCCGCGGGCGTGCGCCTAGGCGTGCCGGTGACGGTCCACGTGGCGATCGGGCAGGACATCCTCCACGAACACCCGAACTTCGACCCGGCGGCGACCGGGGCCGCGAGCTACACCGATTTTCTGATCTATACGCAAAGCATGACCAAGCTCGACGGGGGCGCGTATTTGAACCTCGGCACGGCGGTGATGGGGCCCGAGGTGTACCTCAAGGCCTTGACCATGGTCCGCAATGTGGCGGCCCAGCGCGGCGAGTCGATCAAGGACTTCGTTACCGCGGTCTTCGACCTGCCGGACCTCGGGGGCGACCTGCGCGCCGAGGCCCCGAAGACCGACCCGCGCTATTACTTCCGCCCGTACAAAACGGTGCTCGTGCGCACCGTGGCCGACGGAGGCACCAGCCACTACGTGCAAGGCGACCACCGTCTGACCGTGCCGGCCCTTTACGACCGAATCGTGCGTCGAGACGCCGGGGGGCGCGGCGGGCCCCCGGCGTCGGACGAAGCGGGCGGCTCGTGAGACTCGCGGCGGACTTCAACGAAAGGAACGATCGATGGGTGAGCATTGCACGCGGCGTCAGTTCTTGGGTACCGGGGCAGTCGGCGGGATGGTCCTGGCGGCAAGCCACCTGGCGGCCCAGCCCAGCGCACCGGCCCCCCCTTCGCCTGCGGACGCGAAAGTCCGGATATGTGCGGTCGTCGCCGGCAAGCCGGCCGGCCGCAGTTGGGGCCTCTCGGACGCCGAGCTAGCGCCGATCCTGAAGGCTTTGACCGAGGCCGAGAAGAACCTGGGCAACGTCGAGATCGTCACGGGTCAGGCCGGCAACGCCGACGAGATGGCCCGACTGCTGGCCAAGGCGGGCCCCGGCGCCGGCGTGTTGGCCATCAGCGCCGACATGTTCGGTCTCAGCAGCGTCGTGCCGGTGATCTTCCAAGAGGGCCGGCCCGTCGCCGTGTTCCACCTGCCCGTCCTCGGAGGGCACGACTGGTGCCTGGTGAAACCCTGGCGCGACGAGGGACATCGTATCACCCTGTTCAACACGAGCGACTTGGGCGAGCTGCAACGGGCCATTGCGCTATTGAGCGTCGCCGCGCGCCTGCGCCGCAGCCGTGTGCTCATCTCGCCGCCGCTGAAGGGCACCCCCGAGTCGCACTCGCCCGAAAAGGTCAAGGCCCGGCTGGGCGTTGAACTGCTGCCGATCGCCGAGGGGCGGTACGATGCGGTGCTCGGACAAGTCGATTCCGCGGCGGCCGAGGCCGAGGCAACACGGTGGCTCGACGAGGCCCAGCGCGTGGTCGAGCCGACCCGCGAGGACGTGGTCAAGGCAGCGAGGGCGAGTCTGGCCCTCGAACGGCTGATCGCCGAGAACCGTGCCGACGCCCTGTGCGTGGGCACGTGCATGGCGTGGCTGCCACGGGGATTCCCCTGCCTGGGGTTCTCGCGGCTGAACGACCGGGGAATCCCCGCCGCCTGCGACGGCGACGTGGACTGCGTGCTGACCATGCTGATGCTCCAATATGCCCTGGGCCGTCCCGGTTTCCTGGGCAATGCCGCGGGCGTCGACACGGCCCGCAACGCCTTCCACCTGGCGCATTGTTCCGCCCCGCTGCGCATGGACGGCCCTGCCGGGCCGAAGGCCCCCTACCTGTTGCGGCGCCACGCCGAGGTCCGCGGCGGCGCCGTGCCCGAGGTCCATTACCGCGTCGGACAGACGGTTACGTTCACGAAACTCGTCCATCTCGAGACCCTCTTGGTGTTCACCGGGAAGATCATCGAGGTGCCCGAGGTGCCCCAGGGCGACGAGCGCGGTTGCCGCACCGAGATCGTGGCCGAGGTCCGCGATGCCGAGAGACTGCTGGATCAGTGGGGCGGCGGAGCGCTCGGCGCCAGCGCCAAGGACTACTACGCCTCACTCCACCGAGTGGCCTATTACGGCGACCAGCGGCGAACCATCCGCCACCTCGGCCACCTTCTGGGGCTTCGCGTGGTCGAGGAATGCTGAAGCGACGCGGGCTTGGCGAGGTCGCGGCGCGCGCGGCACTCGCACTTGGCCGCGGCGATGCGACGGCCCTTCACGCCGGTTCAAAAGCCGGAATCCGTGATCGCGGAATCCTCAGCATCGGGTTGCGCGGCTCGCGTGGCGCGTCATACCTCGTTCGGCACGACGAACGGTTTGCGGTAGGGCCGGGTCAGCAGGGCGTCGGCCTGGGGATGGTCGACGAACTTCTCGGCCTGGGCGTTGTACTGGAGCTTGGGGCCGAGTTGGTAGGTGAACTTCGAGAGGTCCATGCCCAAGGCCCGCACGAGGTTGTCCTCGATGGCCTTGATGCTCTCCTTGACCTCGGGGCAATCGCCCAGGGCATCGTAGCGCTGGCCGAACGGCACCGGTTCGCCGAGTCGGTAGGAGATGTTGGCCAGGTGGCAGCAGGCGCTCGAGAGGTGGCCTTCGAGGATGTCGGCGTTGAGGTCTTCCTGCTTGCGGCTGCGCATGGCCTTGATGAAGTTCGCAAAATGGTCGCCAGGCTCGATATCGATATCGACCTTGGGCAGCGGTTCGCCTTCTTGTTTGCCTTTGGGGAAGAACTTGCCGTCCTTGACCACGCCGGCCTCGCAGTAGAACTCGTTGTCGACCTGCGAGGGGATTTTCTTGCCCGACTTGTCCGCGCGCCCGGTCAGCCCGCGGACCTCGAAGACCAACAGCGGTCCGCCGAAGTCGATCACGGCGAGTTGCATGTTGGGCGTCTGGCCCTGATCGCGGAAGCCGTCCTTCTCGTTGACGTAGCGGCAGCCCATCGAGATGACGCTCTTGGGGGCCGAGCCCTTGGGCATGACCCAGCGGGCGATGTCCATCTGGTGCACGCCCTGGTTGCCGATCTCGCCGTTGCCGAAGTCCCAGAACCAGTGCCAGTTGTAGTGGACGATGTTCTCGTGGTAGGGTTGCTCGGGAGCCGGACCGAGCCAGAGATTGAAGTCGAAGGTGGCTGGCGGGGTCTTGGGTTCTTTGAACCCGATCGTCCACCGCACCTTACTCGCGTAACCCTTGGAGACCAGCAGTTTGCCGTACTTGCCGCTTTGGACGGCGGCGACGGAGCGGGCCCAACGGGCATCGCTGCGGCTCTGCGTGCCGTGCTGGACGATCCGGCCGTACTTGCGCGCGGCCTCGACGCACTTGCGGCCCTCGAACACGTTGTGGCTGGCCGGCTTCTCGACGTAAACATCCTTCTTCGCCTGGCACGCCCAGATCGTGGCCAACGAGTGCCAGTGGTTGCACGTGGCGATCGAAATGGCGTCGAGGTCTTTGTCGTCGAGGGCCTCGCGGAGGTCCTGAACGCACTTGGGCACGTTGCCGCCGCGGTCGGTCACCTGCTTGGCCCGGCCGGGGAAGAACTTCTTGTCGGGATCGACGAGCCAGGTCACTTGGACGCCTTGCATTCGGGCGAAGGCGTCGATGTGCGACCCACCCCGGCCGCCGATGCCCACCACGGCGATCGAGATGCGATCGTTGGCCCCCAGGACCGGGCCGGCACCCAGCATCGGCAAAGCGATCGTCGCGCTACCGGCGATGCCGGCGTTCTTCAGAAAGCTGCGGCGGTTGAATCGTGTCATAAAGCGATCTCCTACATGGTACGGATGACCAACGGTGTGCCCCCATTACAGCACGCCAGCCCAGGCCGGGCAAGCCGGCCCGGGACGGGGCGAAGAGGCCAGCCGCGCGGCCAGTGCGAGCCGTCGTGGGCCGGCGACTCGGGGCGAGAGGTCCTCCATTTGGGCCAGCGGCCAGTATACACCCGAGGGGATTTCGGCGGTCCTCGGCGGCATGTCCGGGCTCGGCCGAATCGCGCGGGCACCCGGGTTTGATTTTGTTCAAAGGATTGTCCAGAATACAGCATTTACGGTAACCTGTACTTGGGGAACGATCTCGTCTCGATGTCGAACCGGGGAGGAATGCCCCGGGCACTTGTTCACGCATGGGATCTGCCATGATCTGTGTCAGCATTGGCCGCGGACGGCACCGCCACATGATCGCCGAGCACCGGCACCTGGCCGAACAGGGGGCCAAACTCGTCGAGCTGCGTTTGGACTACATTCGGGGCGAGATCTCGCTCAAGCGTCTTCTGACCGACCGCCGGTGCCCCGTGGTGGTCGCATGCCGCCGCGAGCGGGACGGGGGAAAGTACCAGGGTACGGAGGAGCAGCGGCTGATGCTGCTGCGCACGGCGATTGTCGAAGGGGTGGAATACGTGGACCTGGAGGAGGATGTGGCCGGCCAGGTGCCCCGGTATGGGAAGACGAAGCGGATCGTCAGTTACCACGACTTCCGCAAGACGCCCGACGATCTGGAGGCCATCCACCGCCGGATTTGCTCGCTGGATGCCGACATCGTGAAGATCGCCACCATGGCCAATTGTCCCCACGATAACGTGCGCATGCTCCGCCTGGTGCGCCAGAGCAAGGTGCCGACGATCGGGCTGTGCATGGGCGACATCGGCATTCCGACGCGCGTCCTCTGCGGCAAGTACGGCGCGCCGTTCACCTACGCGACGTTCCACCACGAGCGCGTGCTGGCGCCCGGCCAGCTCAGCTTCGAGGAAATGCGCGACGTCTACCGCTACGACGAGATCAACGCGGAAACCGAGGTCTACGGCGTGGTCGCCGATCCGGTGGGGCACAGCCTCAGCCCGCAGATCCATAATGCGGGCTTCAAGCACTACCAACTCCCTAAGGTGTACCTGCCGTTCCGCGTGCCGCGGGAGCACTTGTCGCGGTTCATCGACGAGGCGCCGGAATTGGACATCCGCGGGCTGAGCGTCACCATTCCCCACAAGGAGGCCGTGCTCGAGAAGCTCACCCAGGCCGACGGCGCGGTGCGGGGCATCGGGGCCGCCAACACGGTGATCTTCGAGGGAGACGAGCGCCTGGGCTATAACACCGACTACCGGGCGGCCATGGATAGCCTCGAAGAAGCCTTTGACCGGCGCCACCCCGACGAAAACGTGCTGGAAGGCCGGACGTGCCTCATGCTCGGCGCCGGCGGCGTGGGCAAGGCGATCGCCTATGGGCTGATGCGGCGCGGATGCGAGGTCATCGTCGCCGACGGCGACGCGGAACGCGCGGCCGAGCTGGCCGAGAAATTCGGTTGCCGCCAGGTCGAATGGGCCAACCGCCACACGGTCTCGGCCGAGATCCTGATCAACGGCACGCCCATCGGCATGCACCCCAACGTCGACCAGAGCCCGTTCCCGAAACTCCACCTCCGGCCGTCGATGGTCGTCTTCGACGCGGTGTACAACCCCGAGAACACGCTGCTGATCAAGGACGCCCGATCCCGATTGTGCCGGGTGATCACGGGCGTCGACATGTTCGTGCGCCAGGCGTGCCTTCAGTTCAAGCTGTTTACCGGGCAAGAGGGCCCGGCCGACCTGATGCGCGAGGTGATCAAGCGGTCGACGTCGGCGGCCAAGGCGTAGGCATGAACATCGTGCTCATCGGATACCGCGCGACCGGAAAGACGACCCTGGCCCGCCTGCTGGCCGAGCAGTTGGGGTGGGAGTGGGTCGACGCCGACGTGGTGGTCGAAGCGCGTGCGGGCAAGCCGATCGCGCGGATCTTTGCCGAGGACGGCGAACCGGCGTTTCGCGACCTCGAGGCGCAGGTGACCGGCGAGTTGTGCCGGCGCGACCGGCTTGTGTTGGCGGCCGGGGGCGGCGCGCCCTTGCGGCCTGAAACGCGTCAGGCCATGCGCGCCGGCGGCCGGGTCGTCTGGCTGACGGCCCGGCCCGAGACCATCCATGCCCGCATGGCCGGCGACGCCACGACCGCCACGCGCCGGCCGAGCCTCACCGATCGCCATGCGATGGACGAGATCCTGCATCTTTTGGCGATCCGAGCGCCGGTCTACCGCCAGACGGCGCACCTCGAGGTCGATACCGAAGGCAAGACGCCCGACGCACTGGCCGCCGAGATCCTCGCGCGGTTGGATCTGCCAGCCACCCCCGAGGAGCACGCGTGAACGGCATCCTGGCGGTTCCCCTGGAGATCCGGCTGGCGGTGCTGTTCGCGCTGGGGGTGCTGGCCGGGGTGTTGGCGAACGTGGCCACGTACCGCCTGGCATGGAACCGCCGGCCGATCGGGCCCTGGCTGGCCCCTTCGCCCGAAGCCGCCCCGCGCCGTTGGTTCGATCGGCTCCCCGTGTTGGGTTGGTTCGGATTGCGCCGCGAGGCCGCGCTGTACGGATCGGGCTATTGGATCAGGCCGCTTGCCGTCGAAGTGTTCTTCGGGCTGGTCACCGCCGCCTTGTATTGGTGGGAGATCGCCCGCGGCGGACTGATGCACCGGCACGCCCCGGCATGGGTCGGCGCCGTGTTTGCCGCGCGCCTTCATGCAGAGTACGCCAGCCACGTCGCGCTGTTCTGGCTCATGCTGATCGCCTCGCTGATCGATCTGGACGAGAAGACGATCCCCGACACGATCACGGTGCCGGGCACGCTGGTCGGGCTGTCGATCGCGGCGGTCTGTCCGTTCGCCTTGCTCCCCGTACCTTGGTTCTGGCCGCCCGGCGTGCTCCCGCAACGCGCCGATTTCGGCTTCATGACGCTCGTTTCGCCCCACCTGTGGATCACTTGGGTCGAGGACCTCGCGACGTGGGGCATGGCCCTGGTGGCGCTTGGCTGCTGGTGGCTGTGGTGCGTGGCGCTGATGCATCGCACCTGGTACGCGCGGCATGGGTGGCGCCGGGCTTTCGGGCTGATGCTCGCCCGGCTCTGCCGCACGCCGACCACCTGGCGCATCGTGGCGATGGGCGCCGTGGGCACCCTGGGCATCGCCGCGGTCTGGGCCGGCGGTGGATTGCGCTGGGTCGCCGTGCTGACGTCGTTGGTGGGCATGGGCGCGGCCGCCAGCCTGATCTGGGCTGTGCGCCTCCTCGGCTCGGCCGTTTTGAAACGCGAGGCCATGGGCTTCGGCGACGTGACCCTGATGGCCATGCTCGGGGCGTTCCTCGGGTGGCAGGCCAGCTTGATGGTGTTTTTTCTTGCCCCGTTGGCGGGCATCGCGATCGGACTGCCCATGCTCGTCTTCCGGCGGGAGGCCGAAATCCCCTACGGCCCTTTTCTATGCCTGGCCGCCGCGGTCGTGGTCGTCTTCTGGTCGCCGTTGTGGTACCTGGTCGAGCCCTATTTCCTCGTGCTCGGCGGGTGGATTCCGGCGTTCGTCGTCGCGTGTCTGGCCATGCTGCCCTTGCTCTTGTGGCTGATCCGGGGTGTGCGCCGGGTGCTGTCGATCTGAGCCCCCCGGTCCTGTTACGTGCTACACTTGCGCATGAGCTGGTGGTATGAACGGGTCACCGATTTCGCGGCCGGGGCCGAAACGATCCGCCGCTGGCAAAGCGGAGTGATCGACTGCCGCAACGGCCGGTTCCACCACCTCGGGCTACGACTTCTGCCGAAACTGGCCACTGCGCCGGACATCCTCCTTTTGGGGAATCGGCGCCATCGTTGGTGGCGCGGCGACCGCTGCCTGTTGTACTACCATCAGCCTTGGCGTTTTCGCAACTTCTTGGTGCTCCAGTACATGGTCTCGTCGTGCGAGGCGACGTTGGGGACCCTGGCCCGGGCGCTGGCCGTCCTGGACGAAGTGGCCCGGCTGAAGCAGTCGGACGCCATTTTGTGCGACGTGGCCAACTGGAGGATCTCGGATCGGGTGATGCGGCGCTGTGGGTTTGAGCCGCACTGCCCGTCGCGGTGGCATCGGCACTTCATCAAGCGGTTCTACGGGAACTGGCCTTGCCACCCCCCGGCGGCCTTGCTACGATTCGGCCCGCTTGTCGAGACCGGCCCCACCGCAGGTAGTTCTCGGAGTGGGACATCATGCGCCGATTCGCCCACCGCTGTTGGGTGATTCTGCCCTTGCTGGCTGCGCTGGCCGGCTGCGCCGAGAACGCGCTCGTGCTGAAGGGCCAGACCGAGAAGCTGCGCCAGGAGCAATTGGCGTTGGCGCGCCAGAAGGACGAGCTTCAAAACCGCGCCAGTGCCCTGGATCGGGACAATCAGGAGCAAGCGGCCCTCTTGGCCCAGGTTCGCCAGCAGAACAAACTGCTCGAAGAGCAGGTCTCGGTGCTGCGCGACCAGCTTTCCAGCACGACGGCCCAACTGACCCGGCTTCGAGACGAGAAGCGAGTCACCGAGCAGAAGATCCAGGCGATGACCGCGTCGTTGCAGCGTCAGGGCGGCATCCCGATCACACCGAACAACAGCCTTCTTCAGACCCTGCCGGCCCTCAATCTGCCCGACGTCTATGTGCGGCGCGACGGCGATGTCGTGCGTGTCGAGTTGCCTTCGCACCGGATGTTCGAGCCGGGCACGGCCCGGCTGTTGCCCGGCGCGCCCCAGCTTGTCGCCACGGCCGTGGCCGAAGTGATGCGGCTTTATCCGCAACAGATCCTGGGCATCGAGGGGCACACCGACTCGGATCCGGTCTCGAACGCCCAATACCGCAATAGCCACCAGCTTTCCGCGGCCCGGGCGCTTCAGGTGTACGACATGCTGGTGACCCACGCCCGCGTGCCGCCGAACCAGCTCTTCGTTGTGGGTCACGGCGGGAACCACCCAGTGTTCTCCAACGCCACGCCGGCCGGCAAGCAGCGCAACAACCGCATCGAGTTGGTGATTTACCCCGAGACCGTCTCGCGGTAGGCGATGGCCGCGAACAAGCCGCCCCAAAGCGACCGACTCAGGTTTCGGCCGGCGGGTCGCCGCGCGGCGGCTCGAGGGCGTACTTGCGGATCCGATGGCGCAGCGTGTTGCGGCTGATGCCCAGGAGCCTGGCCGTGTGGACCTGGTTGTACGCGCATTGCTCCAGAGCGCGCGTGATGAGCGTCCGCTCGACGAGGTCGATCAGGCTGGCGTGCGCCCGCTTGCCCACCGCGCCGAGCACTTCGCATACCAGGTCGTCGACCCGCTGCTGAAGCGCCGGGGCCAAGTCGGCGCCCCGCGCCGGGAGTCCGATATCGCCCTCGGATTCGAGACGCACGTGTTCGGGCAGGAGCACGTCGCCGTGGCACACCAGCACGGCTCGGCGCAGGCAGTTCTCGAGTTGCCGCACGTTGCCAGGCCAGGGGTAGGACTGGAGCTTCCGGATGGTGTTCTCGGCAACGAAGCGGACCGGGCTGCCGTACTCCGCCGCAAAGCGGCCGACGAAGTAGTCGACCAGCGAGGGCACGTCGTCGAGCCGGGCCCGCAGGGGCGGCAGGTGGATCGAGATGATCCGCAGACGGTAGTAGAGGTCCTCGCGGAAGCGGCCCTGGCGGACTTCCTTTTCCAGGTTCTTGTTCGTCGCGGCCAGAAGACGCACATCGACCTTGATCGTCTCGGTCCCGCCCAGCCGCTCGCATTCCCCTTCCTGAAGCACGCGCAGCACCTTGGCCTGGGTCGCAAGCGACATGTCGCCGATTTCATCGAAGAACAGGGTGCCCTCGTGGCATCGCTCGAACTTGCCGATGTGCGTCCGGTCGGCCCCGGTGAACGCCCCGCGCTCGTAGCCGAACAACTCGCTCTCGAAGAGCGGCTCGGGGATGGCCGCGCAGTTGACGGCCATGAAGGGCTTCTCGACGCGGTGGCTGTGGTGGTAGATCGCCCGGGCCACCAACTCCTTGCCCGTGCCGCTCTCGCCGGTGATCAGCACCGTCACGTCCTTGGCCGCGACCTGACCGATGAGCTTGAACACCTCCTGGATTTTCCGGTTGTTGCCGACGATCCGCACGGTGCGGTCGGCGGCGGTGATGCGGTTGGCCGCACCGGGGAGGCTCACCACCTCGCGCATCAGGCGGCTGACCTCCAGCGCGTCGGCGGTGATGCGCTTGAGTTCCTCGGTGTCGAACGGCTTCAGCAGGTAGTCGTAGGCCCCACGCTTCATCGCCTCGATCGCCGTTTCGGTCGTGCCGAAGGCCGTCATGATGATCACGGGCGTCTTGACCTGAAGCCGCTTGATCTCGGCGAGCGTGTCCAGGCCGTTCAGTCCGGGCATCTTGTAATCGAGCAGGATGACATCGAACGGCTCTTGGGATACCTGGGCCAGGGCCGAAACGCCGTCGGAACATGACACCACCTCGTAACCCAGCTTGGCGTACAGGCGGGTCAGAAAGTGGACCAGCCCCTCGTCGTTGTCAACCACCAGGATTCTCGGCATGGTCGGGCTTTCGGGCGTCGCTTGCGGGAAGGAAGATGGAGAACGTCGCGCCCTGGCCAGGACGGCTGTCGACCACGACCGTGCCCCCGTGCCGGTCGATCGTCCCCTGGACGATCGCCAACCCCAAACCCGACCCGGAGGCCTTCGTCGTGAAGAACGGCTCGAAGAGCCGGTGCCGCACCGCGTCGGGGATGCCAGGGCCCGTGTCCGACACGTCGATCCGCACCCGGCAGGGGCCGGTACCCGGCGGTTCCGGCGGCGCGGGCGCGACGGAGATCGAGAGTCGTCCACCGTCGGGCATCACCTCCAAGGCGTTGACCAGGAGATTGAGCAAGGCCTCGCCCAATTGCCGCGCGTCGCCCTCGACCTTGGGTAGCGCGGTGGCCAAACGCTTCTCGATCTCCACCTCTTGTTGGTTGGCGCGGGGCTGCACCACCAAGAGCGCGTCGTCGACCAGCTTCGGAAAATGGACCTCCGCCAGGCAAGGCTCTTGGGGCCGCGCGAAACTCAAGAAGTGGTGGATCGTGGCCTCCATGCGCCGCACCTGGCGCATGGCCACGTCGAAATCCTCGGCCTGGTCCGGCCCGAGCTGGATGTCCTCGACGATCGATTGGAGGAACAGCTTCAGCGACGTCAACGGGGTGCGGATCTCGTGGGCCACGCCTGCCGCCAATCGCCCCAGGGCCGCCAGACGCTCGGAGCGGGCAGCGGCCTCGAGGGTGTGGCGCAACTTCTCTTCCGATTTGCGAAGCTCCTCTTCGGTGACGCCGATCTTCTCCTGGAGCTGAGCCTGGCGCTCCCACAGGCGATTGGCCATGGTGCGGAACGCCTGGTCGAGCACGCCGATCTCGTCGGTCCGCGGCGGTGGCGCGGCGGCCAAGGCCCGCGCGAAGTCGCCTTGCGACAACGCACCGGCCGCATCGCTCAGCGCGCGGATCGGCGACGCCACATAGGAGGCCAGCGCCCACGAAAGGCCGATCGCCACGAGCACGGTCGCCGCCACCGCGGCCGAGATGCTCCAGGCCAGGCGGTCGGCACTGGCGAAGGCCTCGTCGCGGTCCTGCTCGACGACGACGTACCAGGGCATGCCGGCCACTCGCCGAAACGCCCCCAGCACCGCGATGCCCCGATAATCGGTGTAGATCGGCCCTACGTGCTCGTCGAAAAGATTCGAGAAGCTCTCGGAGCGGGCGATCGTGTCGCGCAGGACGCGCTCGGGCCGCTGGTGCGCCAGGAAGGTGCCTTCGCCATCGACCAGGTAGCACTCGCCTGTCTCGCCCAGGGAGACGTTGAGCACCTGGGCGAGGATGGCCTGGGTGTCGACCACGGCGCAGACCACCCCCACAGGCGCGCCTTGGGCATCGTCCATCGTCTCGGAGATCGAAAACACCGCTTCTTGGTGCGAGGGGTCCCAGTGGACGGGCGACACGTAGCTCCCGTGGCGGAGGGCTTCCCGGTAGCCCGCTGCCTCGTCGGGCGCCCGCGGCTGGCCCTCGGCGCTGTCGTAGACGGTGCGCCCTTGCGGTCCGAGCACGAGAAAACGCCGGTACGCGCGGTACTGCTCGCCCACCAGGGCGAGGTACGGGGCAATCTCGGCGACGTCGAGGCTCCGCATGATGGCCGAGCGGGCCAGCACGGCGACGTCGGCCTTGCGCTCGGCCATCCAGCGCTGAAGCAGCTCCTGCTTGTCGGCAGCGACGTTTTCCAGTTGGCTCGTGACGATGGCGACGATGACCGCATCCGCCGTGCGCACGGCGAAATACCCAACCACGCCCAGGGGAATCGTCGATCCCAGCACGAACACGACCGCCACGCGGAAGCGGAGGCCTTTGAGCCAGGCAGGTCGCACCACGGGAAGCGCCTCGTTGTCGACAAGCCCCCAGGGGCATCCGGGGCGCCCGTCCGACGCCCTTCCGATCGCCCCGTGGTCATCGGTATTCTAGTGGTCGTACCCCACACCCGCAAGGCGGAAGGCGAGGCCGTGCGGGGGTCGCCCCTTTTCCCCACCCATCCGGCAGGGTACACTGCACTGGTGCGTGGACTGCATGGGTGGCGAGCGGTGCCTCGTGCCCATGGACGGGGGTGGGCGAACGCGCGACCCACGGGACGACCTGACCTTTCCGAAGGGTGGAAATGTGTAAAGACATCTCGAAGATCCTTCAAGAGTGGGAGTACGACGGCAGCGAGATCATGGTCCGCCTCATCCGGGGGGACGATGGCCGGGAGAAAGTACAACTTCGCGTCGATCTTGGCTTGCTCCAGATGGAGCTGAACGGCCGGCCCGACGGCGTTCGGCCCGAGGGCCACGAATCGTGGCTCGAGTATTACCAGGCGAAGCACCAGTCCCACGAGACCCGGTTCGACGAGCCTTTCGAGCTATGCGAGGAGGATTGCCTTCGGCTGTGGCGCGAGGGGGTGCAGTATTACCATCGTTATCTGAGTTTCTGGCATTTGAAGCTCTACGACTTGTGCGCGCGCGACACCGAGCGGAATCTCCGGCTGTTCGCGTTCGTTCGACGTTTCGCGGCCAACGAGCGGACCAAGGCCCAGTTCGATCAGTTTCGGCCTTACGTGTTGATGATGCACGCGCGGGCGGTGGCCACGCCGCGAGTCGAGCGCGGGGACTTTGCCGGGGCATTGCGGGCGATCGACGCGGGAGTCGAGGGAATCCGCGAATTCCTCGAGGAGTACGACCAAAGCCACGACGAGGAGGAGTGCGCCGAACTGACGAGCCTGCTGCGATGGCGCGACGAGGTGCTCGCTCAGGCCGACCTCCAGCCCGCAGGCGAGCCGGCCATCCAGCTCGAAATCCTTCGGAGACGGCTTCAGGAGGCGGTTTCCCTCGAGGCGTTCGAAGAGGCCGCTCGGCTCCGCGACGAGATCCGCAGACTCTCGACCCAAAGCGGATGACCGTGATTTCCATCCTCTGGCCCCTTTCCCTCCTGCCGCGTGCCGTGAGACTCTTCCGCACCCTTGATAACTTGCCCGACTCTTGCCGCCGTGGTGCCGTGACCATCGGCAATTTCGACGGCGTGCATCGTGGACACGCGCGGATCGTCGAGCGACTGGTCGCCAAAGCGCGGCAACTCGGCGGTCCGGCCGTGGTGTTTACGTTCGACCCGCACCCGGTACGGTTGCTGCGGCCCGACAAGGCACCGCCCCCCTTGACGTGGACCGATCGCAAGGCGGACCTGCTGGCCGAGTTGGGCATCGACGCCCTGATTGCTTGCCCCACCGACCTTCCGTTTCTCCAACAAAGCGCCCGCGAGTTCTTCGACCGCGTGATCCGCGATGCGCTCGAAGCCCGGGCCGTGGTCGAAGGGGTGAACTTCTTCTTCGGGCGGGATCGTTCCGGCAACGTCGAACGCCTGAGCGAATACTGCGCCGAGGCGGGCATGGCCCTGGAGATCGTCGAGCCGGTGGTCCTCGATGGTCAGGTCGTCTCCAGCTCCCGCATCCGGACCCTGGTGGCCCAGGGGCACGTCGAGCCCGCGCGCCGGCTGCTCACGCAACCCTATCGGATTCGGGGGCGGGTGGTTCGGGGCGCTGGCCGGGGACGCCAATTGGGCTTTCCCACGGCCAACCTCGATGGCATCGGCACGCTGTTGCCCGCCGAGGGGATCTATGCCGGCCGAGTCCCGCTCGATGGCGCCGTGCTTCCCGCCGCGATCAGCCTCGGTCCCAACCCCACCTTCGGCGAAGGGGCCATGAAAGTCGAGGTCCACCTGTTGGACTACACGGGCTGGCTCTACGACCGCGACCTCGAGGTCGACTTCCTCGCGCGGCTCCGCGACATCCAACGCTACGAATCGGTCGAGCAGCTCCTGCGCCAGATGGACCGCGACATCGCGGCCGCGCGCCAGTGGGCCGTTCAGGCGGCATAACCCACCCCATACCCACCCGAAGCGCCAGCGAGGGCCCGTCGTGCGCGACCCCTCGCTGGCGCTTCGGGTGGGTATGGGAGGGGCACTATTTCGACGTACCGGCGTATGCGCCCAGCGTCGCCTTCTTTTCCCGAGGGCGAGGCTCGCTGCCAGCCGGGTGGCGGTACTGCCAGCCCAGCGGCGCGAGCACGTCGCGGTCGGGCATGTCCGGCACACGCGGCAGGGCAAGGTCCTCGGCCGAAAGATCCACGGTCGCCAGCCTCGCGGCCGCGGGGGTCAGCCGGTAGTCGTGTCGCTTCGGGGGGACAAACAGGTCGAATACCGGCCGGTGGAACCCATTCGCCTGGCGGATCAGCCCGGTCTCGGCCACGCTCGTGGCGAAATCGCCACTGAACCAGTTGTGCCTGCCGACGACGTTCGATAACCGGGCGCCGTTGCGCGCCGCCGCAATGACCTGCCGCGCTTGGCGCGCGCCGCCGTCGCAGATCAAATTCCCCACGAGGCGCGCTTTGGCCTTCGCCGCCGACAAATCGACGACCGGAGCGACAAACGGCGTGACGACCGTGTTCATGGCCAGGGAAAGCGTGCCGTCGTGGTCGCGGCCGCCATCCTGGCCGAAGTGGATGACGCCGCGGTTGCCGCGGCACTTGGGGTCCTTGACGATCACATTGCCGACCAGCACCGCGTGGCTATCGGGCAACGTCGTTTCGGCGGCGTCGACCAGATCGAACTCGCGGTTCGACGCATCGTGAACGTAACAGAACTCGATGCGGTTGAAATGCGCCCGGCTCTTCACGTTGTGGCCCGTGAGGCTTGCATAGACCTCGCAGAATCGGAGGCTGACGCTGGCCCCGCCGAGGTAGAGATTGTGGTTATAGCCTGGGTTGCGGAAATCGCCATTGTGATGGATCACGCAGTGTTCGATTCGTTGGTCCACGGCCGAGCGGAGACTGCCGTCGCCATTGGACATGATGCCCATGTCGTTATCGTGGATGGCGCAATGCCGCACCGTGACCCGGTTGGCCTGGTTGATGCGGACGCCCGCGCCGTTGTTGCTGTCGTTGTGGGCGTCGTACAACTCGAAGCCGACCAGAAGACCGTCGTCGGCCCCCGGATTGAACTGAAAGATCGCTCGCGGCGTGCTTCCCGCGCCGCTGTACCGGAACCCCTTCCCCGAGATCTTGACCCACGGCTGTCCCTCGCCCGGCACCCCGCGGAAAATGACCCGCTTCTGGCGGACCTGGACCGCGGTGCGCTCATAAGGTTGACCGTGCTCGCGCGGATAGACAAGCACCAGATCGCCCGGCTGGGCCCTGGCGTTGGCGTCCTCGATCCGGGCGAAGGGTTTGCCGGGTCCGACCTCGAGGGTGGCTCCTGGCGCCGAATGCCCGCAGGCGGCCAGAAGCGCCGCCAGCCCTACCAGAACGGTACGACCGATGTTCCACTTGGCATGTCGGCATGTCATGGGATGATCCTCCGCAGGGGACGTCTTCGCGCGGCGCAGTGTACCACGTTCGCGCCGATCCGGCGAGACCGTCGTGACGCGGGCTGCCCGGGGGGGTAACATACCGTTTGGCGCGGGCTTCTGCCGATCGGTGCCCGCCGGGTCGACGGATTTGCGCACAATCTTGGGAGGACCCGCATGACGAGCCTGTACCGGTTTCTGTTGACTTTGGCGGCTGGGGTGCTGTCCAGCGCCCTCGCCGCGGGGGCGGCCGACGATGCGAACCGCATCCAGCCCTGGCCCATTAACCCGCGCTACTGGCAGTACAAGGGCCAGCCGGTCCTGCTGCTGGGCGGAAGCAAGGACGACAACCTATTCCAGATCCCCGACCTCAAGGAACACCTCGACGAAATGCAGAAGGCTGGGGGCAATTACATCCGCAACACGATGAGCGACCGGGTCGACAAGGGCTTCGAGGTCTATCCGTTCCTGCGCCGGCCCGACGGCAAGTACGATTTGAACCAGTGGAACGAGGAATACTGGCGGCGGTTCGAGAATATGCTCCGCTGGACCGCCGAGCGCGACATCATCGTGCAGATCGAGGTCTGGGACCGGTTCGACTACTCGACCAAGAACTGGGGCCAGCACCCCTACCA
>DYLT01000034.1 GCA_020721945.1 Blastopirellula marina | reverse complement strand
AGTGCTCTACCCGACAGGGCAACGCAGAGGTGCGACCCGAGCGCCGACCCAGGGGCCAAGACCGGAGCCAGGGCCGGGCTGCGCCTGGCCCTGCTCCCCCTTCTGCTCCGGGATTGGCACGAAAGCGATAAACCTTCGCGGCACGATGCCGCGACTTGGTCGGCAGGATGCCCTTCTCACGTCGCGAACGCCTCGCGGCCAGAATTCCAGTCCCCGGCGAACGAAGACAGGTTTTCGCGACCGGCGGAAGCCCCGACGCGGGCTAGACTTTCCTCCAGAAGACAAGACGCCGCAAGCGGTTGCGTCTTGCGGCGTCTTGGGTTAGGGCAAGCGGCGCTTGAGCGCACCCTACAGGACTCGAACCTGTAACCTTCGGTTCCGTAGACCGATGCTCTATCCAATTGAGCTAAGGGTGCATTCTCGATTCCGGACCGCCCCAGGCGTTTAGTCTACCATGCCTTGGGAGAAAGACAACCCTTCGACTGCCCGCTTTCCGAGGAGACTGGCACCCCGCCTCGCGGCGAGCCCGACTGTTGCGCAGACAGAAGACCGATTCGGTTGACGGCCCCCCGGGCAGTTGGTCCGTCCGCCACGAGGGCATCGAGCGATCGGCGCGACGTCACTCGTGTTCCCACTTGAGGATCCAGGGGTCGCCGGTGCGCTGTTGGAATGCCTTCAGTTTGGCTTTCAACGGTTCGAGCACTCTGGCGTACTTCGGATCGTCGGCGAGGTTGTGGATTTCGTCGGGATCCGCGGCGAGGTCGTAGAGTTCGAAGGCCGGGCGGTGCAGGAACGCCTCGACGCTTCGCCGACCGAAGGTCTTGGCCTTGGCTTGCCACACGCTTTGCCACGTCGACGACTCCCACAGGTCCGAGGCAAAGGGGTACGACAGCCCGTGCGCCAGGTTCCAGATCAGCTTGTACTGCCGCGTGCGCACGACGCGCATCGGGTAGTACATGGTGATCTCGTGGAAGGTGTGCGAGGCGTAGACCTCGTCCCAGCCGGCCGGATGGGGCTCGTCGAGGATGTGGAGGAACGACCGCCCGTGGAATGCGTTCTTTGGAGGCAGGGCCCCGGCGGCATCGAGGATCGTGGGCGTGATATCTGCCCACGAGATCATGGCGCTGGAGACTACCCCTCGCCGCTTCTGCGCTGGACCGCGCACCACGCACGGCAGGCGCATGCCGGGCTCGTAGAGCGTGGTCTTGGCACCCGGAAACGCGATGCCGTTATCCGAGAGAAACACGATCAGGGTCCGGTCGTACTGGCCGGTTTCCTTGAGGATCTCCACGAGCCGCCCCAGCCCCTGGTCCACGCGCCAGACGGCTTGGTAATACTGGGCCAACTCGGCCCGGCATTCCGGCGTATCGGGCAGGAAGGGCGGAACGACGACTTCCTTGGGGTCGAACTTCTGGGACTTCACGCCCGGATAGCCTTGCGGGCGGTTGCCGAAGCGGTCGGGCCGGCCGGGCAGGTCGGCGGCCACGTTGCCGCTGCGATGAGGATCGGCCGTGCAGAAATAGAGGAACAGCGGGCGGTCGTCCTTTTCGGCCAACACCGCGCGGCACGTTTCGGCCATGGCCACGGGATTGCGGGCACTGCCGGGCAGTTCGCGGCCGAATCGATAGACGGTGGGCGGTCCCACGTGAAACTTACCGATCCGCACCGTACGGTAGCCCGCCTCGCTCAACCACACCGGCAGGCTCTTCACCTGGTCGAACGTGCGGAAATGGTGGTACGCGTGCTCGTGGCCGTACTGGCCGTTGGCGTGATTGTGCCGTCCGGTCAGCAGCACCGACCGGCTCGCGCTACAGCTTGCGGTCGTGCAGAACGCAAACTCGAACCGAGTTCCCTCGGCTGCCAGGCGATCGAGGTTGGGCGTTTTGACCACGGGATGCCCGTAGCAACCGGCATCGCGCCCCTGGTCGTCGACCACGAACAGCACGACGTTCGGCCGGGCTTCCGCGGCCGACGCGAGGGATGCCCCTCCGAGGGCAACCCACGTCAAGAGCGTTCGCACGAACATGGCTAGCGTCCTTGAAACCCGAGGAATGGGGTCGTGGCGCGTGAAGGGGACAGGCCCATGAACGGCATCGGGCCGTGGCGCCACGCACGACTTTACGCCCAACCGCGCCGCAATGCAAGCGGGAGGGCCCTCAGACGAGCGCTTCTTCGGGTTCCTCGGATTCGGTAGCGACCGTGAAAGGCCGCACGTCCTGGCCATCGACCTCGACGACGGCGATCTCGTCGTGAAGGCGCAGGTCGATCTCCTCCAGCGACGGGTGTGCGAACCGTTCGCCGTTGGGAGCGTAAAGGCACTGGACTCGGGGTCGCAGCGGGGCATCGGGGTTGAAATCGACCACCACCGCCCGGATGCCATTGGACAGCGTGACGAGCTGCCCGATGGGGAATGGCGGCACAATGCGGTAGAACGCGGCCTCGACGACGGGATCGAAGAACCCGCGGCACTGGTGGCGCATCTCGAATAAGGCGTGCACCGGCAGCTTGGCCGGGGAGTAACAGCGGTGGGTCGTGGCGGCGTCGTAGACATCGGCGATGATCGCGATGCGCGAGAAGACCGGGATCTGAGGACCGGCCAAGGGGGCGACCGTCTGGCCCGTTTGGGAATCGATCCGGCCCGGATACCCGGTACCATCCCAGCGTTGGTGATGGTTGAGGGCGATCTGGGCGGCCGAGGCGGGGATGCTGTTGCGCACCATCTCGTAGCCGTAGACCGTGTGGCGGCGCATTTCGGTGGTTTCGGCGGGGTCGAGGGGGCCCTGCTTGTCGAGGATCGCCTTGGAGACGAGCGTCTTGCCGATGTCGTGCAACAGGCAGCCAAGCCCTAGGAGGTGCAAGTCCTTGGCCTCTTTGGCCGACTTGAACCGCCGCTGGTCGATCAGGTAGCGTTCGAGGCGCATCCCCACCAACAAGGCCAGATAGCACGTGTTGGTCGAGTGCGACATGAGATAGTCGTCGAAGGCGTCGAGCTTCTGGAGCAGGATATGGCTCCGGGAGTTGCCCTTGAGAAAATCGAACAACTCGCGGATCGAGCTTTGGAAACCGACCAGATCCAGCTCGGCCGTCGAGTTGCGGATGATCGCCTCGAAGTTGCGACGGACGTGCAGATAGACGTCGCGCTGTCGTTCGCCGAGCCCCTCGTCGATCACCCCTTCGAGAAACTCGAAGTCGCGATGCCGGACCCACACCTCGAGGATCCCCAGTTGCTTCAACCGCGGAATCAGATCCATCGGGATCTCGCGGTCCCTCTGCACCAAGTAGTGGTAGGGATGGTTCGGGTTGGGGATCGGCCGGGCAAGGATCATGCCGGGCTGGATGCGGTGAATGGGCACTCGCAGCATGGACCGATACCCCGAACGGGCACATGACGCCAAGACGAAATCCAGTGAAACCTTACCTTATGGGCGTCCGATACGCGGCGAAAAACCGGGCACATGGAGACAGATCCCCCTTCCCGCGAGGAAATCCTCATCCATCCGCGGTGGAGGATATCGCCTACGTGTTGCGGTTGAGCAACAACGCCAAGGTCAGCGCAAGACCGATGACGACGATCAACCGTCGCACGTTTTTTTGCCCGAGTTTGCGGGCCGTGCCCGCTCCCGCGTACCCGCCGAGAATGGCCCCAGCCGCCATGAGCAGCGCGAAGGGCCAACAGACCAGCCCGTTGGCGATGAACATGCCGGCGGCCACGGCATTGATGCACATGCCGTTGATGTTCTTCAGTCCATTCATGCGATGGATGTTCTGGAACCCGAGGTAGCCGAAGGCCGCCAGCATGAGAATGCCGATGCCCGCGCCGAAGTACCCGCCGTAAACGGCCACGAGCAACTGGAACCCCAGCACGGCCGCCCAACGGCGTCGCGCGAAGTGTTGGTCTGTCGGCGCACCTTGGGGCGCTGCCACCGACGGATGGGAGTTCGGTCGCGGCGCGGCCCTTTGGCGCAACCACCGGTTCAGCGGCTCCTGGGCCATAAACAGCATCGTGGCAAGCAGAATGAGGTACGGCACGAGCATCTTGAAGGTGTCGTTGCCGGTTCGTAGAAGGACCGTGGCTCCCAGGGCCCCGCCCAAGAGGCTCGGCACGGCGAGGGTGACCATGGCGCGGCGGCTCGTCCCCAGTTCGCTGCGATATCCCCAGAGGCTTCCAAGCTGCCCGGGCCAAAGGGCGACGGTGCTGGTCGCATTGGCGACGATCTCGCTGAGGTGGCCGGCCCAGAGCAGCGAAGGGAAGGTCAACAGCGTGCCGCCGCCAGCCACCGCATTGATGGCCCCGGCCACGAGCGAGACGGCAAAGAGGATCAAGTACTCGTGCCAGAGCATTCGTGGGCCGGCGGGTTGAGAGAGACGACTGCGGGGCGATACGATAGGAGGGAATTGTACCCGACGCTTTGCGACCATTCACGGGCCACGCGAGACCCCTTGCCATGAGAAGGCCACACCCGCCGAGCGAGCGGAGACTGAGCCGCCGCGCCCTGTGCCGCGCTGTGACGGGCGCGGCGGTTCTCGGCGCGACCGCGCCGCTGGTTGCCCAGCCGGAACCTCGCGTTCGGCTGCGTTACATCCTCGCCTCGAGCCTCTATGGCAAGATGCCGCTGGAGGTCGTCCTGCCCGAGGTGCAACGGACCGGGGCGGAGCCCATCGACCTCTGGCCCGAGACGCACGCCAATCAGCGCGAGCAGATGGACGCGATGGGCCACGAGCGCTTTGCCGCGCTGTTGGAGAAGCACGGGGTGCGTCTGGGCATGACCACCCGCTACGACCTCGGACCGCTGCGCCTCCAGGACGAAATGGCCGTGCTCACGCGGTTCGGCGCCCGGCTCGTCGTCACCGGCAGCCGCGGCGGCAAGGAGGTCACGGGCTCGCAGGCCAAGGAGGCGGTCCGGGCGTTCGTCCGGGCGATGGCGCCCCACGTCGCCGCGGCCGAGCGGCTGGGCGTGACGATCGGCATCGAGAACCACGCCCACGCCCTGGTGGCCACGGTCGATTCGATCCGGTACCTGGCCGAAGCGGCCCGCTCGCCGAATTTGGGCATCGCCCTGGCCCCGTACCACCTGCCCCAAGACCCCGCGCTGGTGGCCCGGCTGATCGACGACTTGGGGCCGAAACTGGTCCATTTCTATGCCTGGCAAGAGGGCAAGGGCTGCTTCCAGAAGTTGCCCAAGGCCCAGGAACTGGAGCAAATGCCTGGCCGGGGAACCCTCGATTTCGCGCCGATCGTGGCGGCCCTGCGGCGGACCCGCTATTGCGGCTGGACCGAGATCTTCATGCATCCCGTGCCCCGCGGCATTCCCATCCTCGAGACGGCCGCCGAGGTGACCGCCGAAGTGAACCGCGCCCGTGCCTATCTGGACCGGCTGGCGGCCGACGACTAAGATGCGCGATCGGTACGCCGCAAGGGTTGGTCTCCTTCGGGCGTGCAGGGGATCGGCACGTTGTTCGTCCGGCAAGGGGCCCAAGCGCAAGCCAGTCCCCAGCCAGGGACCCCGCGAGAGGGTGATGGTCATGACGACGAGTCGGCGCAGGTTTCTCCAGGGGGTCGCGGCCACGGCTGCGGCAGGGGCGATCGTACCCTATGTCTTCACGGCCGACGCCGAGGAGCGCACCCAACCGCGTTCGAAGAACGACCGTTTGCGTATCGGCGCGATCGGCATGCGCTACCAGGGGTCCGTCATCGCCGAGAAGGCCCTCGCGCACGGCGACGTGGTGGCCATCTGCGACGTCGATCGCCAGATTGCCGAAAAAGCCCGCGCGCAGTTCGGCGGCAAGGCCGACCTGTACGAGGACTACCGGAAGATGCTCGACCGGAAGGACCTCGACGTGGTGACCATCGGCACGCCGGACCATTGGCACACCGCGATCTCGATCGACGCGTGCCTGGCCGGCAAGGACGTGTACTGCGAGAAACCGCTGACGCTGACGATCGACGAAGGCAAGCGGCTGGTCCGCGTGGTGCGCCAGACGGGCCGGGTACTCCAGGTCGGCTCGTGGCAGCGGAGCGACCATCGTTTCCGGCTGGCGTGCGAGATGGTCCGCGCCGGCCGGATCGGCAAATTGCGCCGGGTCCTCGTCACCCTGGGCAAGAACCCGCGGGGCGGGCCCTTCCGCGTCGAGCCCCCTCCGGCCCACCTCAACTGGGACCTGTGGCTCGGCCAGACGCCCTCGGTCCCGTATATCAAAGAGCGATGCCACTACACGTTCCGGTGGTGGTACGAGTACTCGGGCGGACAGATGACCGACTGGGGCGCCCACCACATGGACATCGCCCAGTGGGGCATCGGCGCCGACGACTCGGGCCCCGTCGAGATCGAGGGCAAGGCCGAGTTCCCCAACATCCCGAACGGCTATAACGTGGCGACCTCGTTCTCGGCCCGGATGCGATACGCCAATGGCGTCGAGTTGATTGTCGAGGACGAGGGCCGCAACGGGGTGATGTTCGAGGGGGAACGGGACCACCTCTTCGTCAACCGCGGGACGATCGCGGGCCGGCCGGTCGACGCCCTGAAAGACGATCCCTTCCCCCGCGAGCAGTTCAAGCTCTACCCGTACGACAACCTCGCCCGGCCCGAGCGCATGGGCAAACTCGATGCGATCATCAACCACATGGGCAATTTTTTCGATTGCGTGCGGGATCGCCAACCGCCGATCTCCGACGTGGTCACCCAGCACCGCGCGGCCAGCGTCTGCCACCTGGCGAACATCGCCATGCGCCTGGGGCGCAAGCTCCGGTGGGATCCCACGGGCGAGGTCTTTGTCGGGGACGACGAGGCCAATGGCTGGCTCCGCCGCGAGCAGCGAAAACCCTATCAGATCCGTGCCTGACGGGCATGAAGGGGCCGGGCACCCGTTTCTCGGCTCCCACGGGGCCGAAGAACGAGCGAGTCTCCAGCCTGCGAACGGTTCCGTAACCCTTCCTCATCCCTTATCCCTGATCCCCATCATGACCGACTCCCAATGGACCGACCTCCTGCGCGTCCTTGCCGGCCAACGGCTCGAGCCGACGCCGGTGGGACTGATCGTCGACAGCCCGTGGCTGCCGGGGTGGGCGGGGATGTCGATGCTGGACTATTTTGCCGACGAGTCGTGTTGGCTCGAGGCCAACCTCCGCGCGTGCCGGCGGTTCCCCGAGGTCTGGTTCCTTCCCGGGTTCTGGGCCGAATATGGCATGTGCACCGAGCCGTCGGCGTTCGGCGCCAAGTGCATCTTCCCCGAACGCGAGTTTCCTTTTGCCGAGAAATCGCTCGACCGCCATGCCCAGATCCAGCGTTTGAAGAAGCCCAACTGCCGCAGCGATGGGCTCTTGCCGCTGGTGATCAAGCGACTGGAGCGCGCGCGGCCGAAGATCGAGGCCGCGGGACACCGCATCCGCTTCGCCGTTTCGCGCGGGCCGATGAACATCGCGTCGTACCTGCTGGGCCACACGGAGTTCCTCGAGGGCATCAAGACCGAGCCCGAGTGGACGCACCGCCTCCTCGCCCTGGTGACCGACTTCATCGTCGAGTGGCTGCGATACCAGGCGGAACGATTCGATTCGATCGACGGCGTGCTGGTGCTCGACGACCTGGTGGGTTTCGTGGGGCTGGCCGACTTCCAGTCGTTCGCCTTGCCGTATCTGACCGAGATCTTCGGCGCGGTGGAGGTCTCGATCAAGGCCCTGCACAACGACGCCCACGGGTTGGTGACCGCGCGGCACCTGCATGCCATGGGCGCGAACGTGTTCAATTTCTCGTTCGAGCACAGTCTGCCGCAGATGCGCGGGTTGGCGGGCGAGGGAGTGATCCTCTTGGGCAATATCCCGCCGCGCGACGTGCTGGCCAGGGGAACGCCCGACGAGGTGCGGCGCAGCGCGGCCGAGGCGTTTGCCTCGCTTCTCGACCGGCGGTGGTGGATCCTGTCGGCCGGTGGCGGCACTCCGCCCGGCGTGCCCAGCCAGAATCTCGACGCCCTGGTGGCATCGAGGTAGGACGCCCCAAGCGAGCGCCTTGGTTTGCTACTTCCCGCGAACCACCATCGTTGGACCGTACACCGCGCGCGACCGCCTTTCCAAACGTGACGACGTGCCGGCCTTCTTGCTGCGGAACAAGTCTTCCAACTCGCGGTGCAGGGCCTCCAGATTGGCGGCAACCGTCTTCGGAGGTTCCTGGGAACGTTGGCTCAAGGCGCGGTCTCCGGGGTTGCTTTCGTCGCCCCGACAGGAATCGGGCGGACTGTTTCATCGGCCAGTTGCCGGCTGCTGTATTGAGGCACCCAGCCTCTCCCGGAACATCTTGCGCAATCCCTTTCAACTGCCCGACAGCGCCGGGCGAGCAACGGGGCTCCTCGGCGCGCGAAGCCAAACGGCGGGTCGCGCCACAAGTGATCGGAACTTATGACCAGCCATCTACTTGCGGCGTGAAGTCCCGTTGATCGCAAGTGGGCCGCGATGACGCGAGGAGCTAGAGCGCTCCCGAACTGCCCTTTCCGAAGGAACGTATCTTGGAAATGGGGGGGGGCGGCCAAAGCTATCGAAGCAAGAGGGGAGAAATACCTATGCCGATCTACGAATACGAGCCGAATGGCCCAGGTTGCCCAAAATGCCAAAGCCGTTTCGAGGTCTTCCAGAGCATGAACGATCCCCCTCTTACGGAGTGCCCTGACTGCCGACAGCCGGTCCATCGTGTATTTTCGCCTTGCGCGGTCACGCATGGGACGAGGGGAACGCTGAGTCCGAAGAACTTGAGTAGGCACGGCTTCACGCAGTACCGCAAGGCGGGCGGGGGCTATTACGAGAAGACGTGCGGCGAAGGGCCCGACGTGATCAAACGGGGCGCGTAGGCCCTAATCCCACCACCACGCCTCGGGACGCATCTCGGGCTTTGGGGCCACGTACGCGCGGCGCCCGGCCAGGCGGTTGTCGGATTCGAGATGAATCGCTTGGGGCGCGACGAGGGCCGCGGGCTGCACCTCGACGCCACCACTGACGCCAGCGATGATGTGAACCCGGCCCGCCCGGCGATCGTGGATCAGCCGGTGGTTCACGACCGTCTCGACCTGCCTCGGGGCAGCGGCTCGTTCCACGGGGAATGCCTGGGGGTTGCCGAAGCACGTCAGGTGCCAGCCGACCTTCTCGGCCAGGCCCTCTTCGCGCACCAGGGCCGCGACGAGGGCCAGGTCGAAGAGGTTCCGCAACTCGGCGTAGATCGGGTACTTCGCCGCCAGGGCCTCGAAGTGTTCCGTAAAGCTCCGCGCGAACGCCAGGTTGAGCGGTTCCGACTGGCCGGTATGGATCCGCTTTCCCTCGGCCGTCAGGCGCTCGTTCTCGCTCATCACCTTGACACCCTGGCCGCGCAGGGCGAAGGCCCGCCGGTCTTTCGAGGCCACCAGGGCGTCGTAGTTCGGCGTGAACCACCACCGGAGCACCCCCATCGGGGGCGGCGAGCCGCCCGGCGATACCTCGATCAGATCGAGGTAGCTCTTCACCCCCGGCACCCCCTCTTCGAGGCCCATGCCCACGAGCTTCATGCGGTAGTCGGCTTCGACCATCACGCGGGCCGCCCGGGTGCGCGGATCGAGCCCGTACACCACGATGTCTTGCTTGCCCAACTGGCTGCGGAGCCGCTCGAGCCAGGCGCGGCGGTCCTCGGGGCGAATGGCGACCTTGCTCGATTGGTCGAGGAATGCCTGGACCCTGGTCAAGGCCTCTTGCCGCGGATTGATCATGCAGCCGAACTTGGGGTCGGCAGCGCTGTGGACGTGGCGGAAGATGACGACGAGGTCATCGAGCCGCAGCACGGGCCGGCCGTTGTCGACGCTCCGGTAGTGGTTTTCGGCGTCCAGACGCCAGTCGCCCGCCGGTCCGGCCAGCACGAGGTCGCCCGTCTCGGGATACACGAAGACGTACTCGATCCGCTGCAAGCCGGCGAGCACCAGCATCGCTTCGGTGGGCGCTAGACCGGCGGCCCATCGCAACTGGACGTGCTTTTCAAGCCGCGGGAGCGACACCATGCGGAGCGGCGATTGCCGCCTTGCGCTATCGTGCCGGCGCCGCGTCGCGGCCGATGCGCGCAGGGCCGAGAGGCCGTCGTCGGTCTCGGGCTTCGGCAAGCGCTGGAGCACGCCTTGGGCATCGACGTGGACGCCCGTGGGAAACTCGGCAATCGACCCTGGACCGCCGACCTCATCCCAGGTGGTCGGCTGAATGGTGGTGACGATCAAGTCGATGAGGCTTTCGAAGTCGGCCATCGCGGCGCCGCCGAACCCGCCCAAGGGCTGGGCCGCAACGCCCGACAGCGCTTGCGCCCGGGCCTGGTCCCCCGAGATCTGCGAGGCCGTCTGGATCGCCGCCTGGGAGGAGCCGGCCTGGGCCTGGGCCAGCGCGACCTGGGTGAGGATCGTGTCGCGCAGCGCGCCGTTCGGCGCACGATGAGCCGCTTCCAAGGCCGGCGCGAACTCGCCGCTGGCCAACTGCTGCGGGAGCGTCGGATCCAGCGGCCCTGAATCCGCCGCTTCGACCGACGAGGCAAGCCCCAGGGCCACCCCGAAGGCGACCGCCGCCCAAGGCCGGATCCCCCGATGCGTGGCCATCGTCCACCTCCGTACTGGAATTGTATCCCGCGAAGCGGCGCGGCCGGCTGCCGCGATCTTCATCCTCCGTCATAGCGAAGTCTGCGGGCGACGCCATCGCCGCATGGCGCCTCGGCCTTCGCGCCATGCCCCCGCGGGGTCGCCGCGGGCTGGACTCGGCCGTTGCGGAGTTCCAACACCAGATCGGCCAGGCGGCAAGCCTCCGAGAGGTTATGGGTAACGTGGAGCACGGTGACGCGGTGCTCGCGTTGCACCGCGCGCAACAGGTCGTGCATCTCGGCCCGCGTGTCCTCGTCCAGGGCGCTTAAAGGCTCATCCAAGAGGAGCACGCCCGGGCGCATGGCCAGCGCCCGGCCCAGGGCGACGCGTTGCACCTCGCCGCCGCTGAGGCCGTAGGGGCGGCGGTCCAACAAATGCCCGAGCCCCAAGCGCTCGGCCAACTCGTCCACGCGGCGCTGGATGGCGTGGCGCGGCCAGCGCCGGATGGCCAGGGCGAAGCCCAGGTGCTCGCGGACCGTCAGGCGCGAGAACATCCCGCCGTCCTGCGGCACGTAGCCCACGCCGCGGGCCGCGGGGCGCAGCCGGGTGACCTCGCGGCCCATGAGAAAAATCCTCCCTTGCGCGATGCGGCGCAGCCCGCAAATCGCCTCGAGCAGTGTGGTCTTGCCGCTGCCCGTCTTTCCCATGAGCACTGCGTATTGTCCCGCAGCCACGTCGAATGAGACGCCGCACAGCGAAAACGCGCCTTGATGGATGGTCACGCCGGACAGTGCAATCATGTCGAAGCAACCTAGATCAATGCCGTACCGCGCAAGCCGAGGACGCGCGTCAACAAGAGCACGGCCAGCGCGGCCGCCACCATGATCAGCGACACGGCGGCGGCGGCCTCGATGTTGCCCACGCTGAGCTCGAGGAAGACCGTGGTGGGCAGCACCTCGGTGCGCATGCGCGTGGCCCCGGCGAACACGAGGATCGGCCCGAACTCGCCCAGCGATCGGGCCCACGAGAGCGTGGCCGCGGTGACCAGCCCGCGGCGGGCCTCGGGAAACGCGACCAGCCAGAACGCTTGCCGCCGGCTGCACCCCAGGGTCAAGGCCACCTGCTCGGACCGCGGGCTGATCTGGTCGAACGTCACCCGCATGGTGCGCACCGCGAACGCGCAGGCCACCGTAAACTGCGCCAGGATGACGGCGGGAACATCGAACGTCACCGGATGGACCCGCTCGACCGCCTTGCCCAACGACGTCTGAAAGAGAATCAACAAGGCCAGCCCGATCACCAAGGGCGGCAGCACGATGGGAATGTCGAGCAGGGCATCGAGCAGGTTCTGGAGGAGATACGCCACCCAGGAGCATCCATCGCGCCAGGTCCAGCGCCAGCGCGGCCGCGCCACCTGGAACCGCGAGAGCAGATAGCCCGACGGAACGGCGATCCAGAGCGAGAGGATCGTGGTGAGCGTGCAGGTCTCGAGGCTCAGCCAGAAGGCATATCGGATTTCTTCGCTCTGCGTCGCACGTGCCAGATCCTCGAACGACGTGAACGACCCCAAGGCGACGAGCAATCCGGCGACCAGCGCCAGGTACACGCCAAGGACCGTGGCCAGGCGGCCCACGAACAAAGCGTCGAAAATACGGCCGGCGGGCGTCCCAAGCGGCGGGCCGATGTCCGGCGCAGGCACCTGGGCAGGGCGAGGCGAACGTCCTTCCAGGCTCATCGCGGCTCCTCCGCCACCCAGTGGAATCCCACACCGGTGAACCGCTCGTGCGACCGGGTCGAGAGGAACTTCTCCAAGAGCCGGCGCATCAGGTACTTGTGGTGCGACTCCTTGGCCACGGCATAGGGTTGGATGGCGATCGCCTCGGACAGGTTCATCTCGACGACGTCGAGATGCGCTTCGCCCGTCTTCGCGTGGCTAAGCACGTTACTGCGGTACACCACGGTTAGGTCGAGGGCCCCGACGCGAAGCTTGTTGACCAGGTCGTGGCCCGCGTCGGTGTGAACCACCGGCTGTTTCCGATCGGCCCGGTAAACCTTCTCGTGCAGTCCGATCTTCTTGAGCAGGTCGTCGGTGATCGCGCCCAAGGCCGAGTTCTTCGGATGGCCCAGGCCGACGCGAAGTTCGGGCCGCGTCAGGTCCTGGACCGAACGGACCTGCTTGGGGTTTCCCTTGGCCACGGCCAGCACAATGTCGTTGCGCGAAATGTTCTTGGCCGCCTCGAACCACTGCTGCACCTGCGTCATGAACGAGCAGTCGCACGCGAAGTAGGCGTCGGGGAACCGCTGCGGGGCGGTCTCGCCTTTCTTCAAGGCCTTCATCTGGGCCACGTGAATCCCGCATCCGGCGTAGATCGTATGGATCGTCACCCCCTCGCGCGCGGCGAACTCTTTGATCTGCTCGTCGACCGCGGGCTTGAGCATCGCCCCGGCCATCAGCACGATCTCGGGATGGTCCTCCCAGGCATCGGCGTCGTCCAGCGGTGCGAGGTAGTGTCTCGCCCAGACCGGCTGGCCGCGATCCCTGGCCGTAAGGTACCGGGCAAAGTGCAAGGCCGCCGTCGGATCGGCCGTGCCCGTGGACACGCCGACCGCCACTTCCTCCGTGGCGCGCTCGACAAACTCGGCCGGCTCGATGTACTCCAACCCGAACTGCCGCGCCGTGGCATCCCACACCAGCGCCGCATCCACGGCCCCGAGCTTCACCGCTTGGGCGGCCTCGTTCACCGTGCCGACGAGCGATACCGTCGCCTCGGGGCCCTGGACGCGTGCCGAGAATTGCTCCCACTGGTTGGTACCGGCCAGCACGCGCTGGACCGCCCGGCCAACCGCCGCCAACTCGGGATTGGGCAACGCCACCGAGATGTCGCCCCGTAGAAGATCGGCCGGCGTCCGGATCTTCTTGGGATTGCCCGCCGCCACGGCGATCACCGGGTGCTGCCTGGCCGCGGGCAGGATCTCGGCCACCAGCTTCATCGTCCGCGCCTCGCGAAGATACGAGTCCTCGGCCGCGAGGAACAGGTCGGCCCGCTCGGGCGCGACCTTCAGTCGGCTCAGCAACGCGCCCGAGCCGCCGAACTCGGCGCGCACTTCGATGCCATACTCGCGCTGGTACGCCTCGCCGATCTCCACGATGGGCGCGCGGAGTCCCGCGGCGCAGTACAACACCAGCGAGCGGCCCTCGACCGGATTCGGAACCGGCCGGAACCTCAGCGCCAGAAGCACGGCGGCCAGGGCGAGCGATCCGCCCACGACGATCCAGGGCTTGGCAAGAAAACCACGGCGGAAAACGGCTGTCTCGATCATCGACCTACACGCCTGGTGCTGGCCACACCCCAACCCCACAGGGCTCCCGGAGGCGGCAAACCTCAACTGGACCATTATCTTCGGCATGAAGGAAGCCAGCAAGACGCGACGGCCGCCTCAGGGGCGGCGCGAAGCCTGATGGCAAGCGGCCAAAGCGACGGCGGCACCCGCCCCGGCTGCCAACAGCAAGGGAATGCCCCAGCGCAGGCGCCGCGAGGTGATGTGCTCCCAGGCCGGCGTGCCCCGCGCGACGGCAACCACGCCGCCCGTCTCCCCGTCGGCTACCCAGGGGTCCTGGGCACTGGCGGTTTCGCCGGCGACGATTGCCTGTGCCGCCAACACGTCTTGACCCAAGCGCGGCGCCGCGGTCCACCCCAGAACGACGAGAACCGACAGGGCAACCGCAGCCGCAACACGGCCAAGCCGCGCGCCGGGCCGCTCGCCTCGGCCCGACCACGCCACGCGCCAGACGACCGGTGCCGCCAGCAGCATTCCCGGCAGGCCGACCGCCCAGCGGCCGACGCGGTCCACGGCATCCCAGCCGGCCAGACAGGCCGCCAGGATCATCGCGGTCAGCAACACGGGGTGAAGCCACCAGCCGATCCCCGAAACACGTCTTGCCCGCAGGCCGCGACGACCGAACTCGACCAGCGCAACCCACGAGGCCAGGGTGGCGGCCGCCTGGGCGCATCCCAGCGCGCTGGAATGCCAGGCTTCGGCCCAGGGCGCCAACCACAGGCCAGTGCCTTGGGCTGCGGCGAACGCGGCCAGCCACGGCCAGGGCTGCCGGCGGTCGATCCGCCGGCGCAGGCCGACGAGCACCCCGGCGGCCGCGAACATGGCCAGTCCCAGGCTCACAGTGAACAGAGATGTCGAAACGTGTTCCAGCGTACCCATCGCCAACAAGTTCGGTGGTGTCCAGCGCCGGGCCGCGCGTCGAACGACTCGCTCTGGCGCGTGCCCGCCCGCGATGGCCAAGAAGAAAGGGCCAAGGCGCCTTTCCGGCAATTGTACGTCAGCGCGCCGCGCCGGCGCTCGGCAGAACATCGCCGCAACGAAAGCCCTCGGGCCGCGCCCTACAGGCGGCATTTCCGTCCGTTCCCTCACGTTCGGCGCACGTTCGGCACCCGAAGTTGCTCCCGCAAGGGCGTCTATGTGCTACATACTTCAGGGCGCAAATCCGTGGGATTCAAGGAGGTCGCGCAAGGCTGCTATGATCGTCATTGTCGGTTGCATCGTGGTGCTGGGAGCGGTGCTGGCGGGTTTTACCTGGGCGGGCGGCCATGTGGGCGCGCTGATCCATCCGTCCGAGTTGGTGACCATCGGCGGCGCGGCCCTCGGCGCGCTGATCGTGATGTCGCCCAAGAAGGTGCTCGTCGACCTGGTGCGCGGGGTGCTTCAGAGCGTCAAAGGGTCGCCGTACAACCGGCAGGGATACGAGGACTTGTTCAAGTGCCTCTACGACCTCTTGCGCCTGGCCCGGCGCGAGGGCATCGTGTCGCTGGAGTCGCACATCTCCAGCCCCGAGGAAAGCGCGATCTTCCAGAAGTATCCCCGCATCGCCAAGAACCACCACGTGACCGAGTTCATTTGCGGGGCGCTGACGCCGGTCCTCGAAGGCACCGCCAAGCCCGAACAGCTCCCCGGCTTGTTGGAGGCCGAGATCAAGGTGATCGAAGAAGAACACCATGCCCCCCTCGGCGTGTTGACCAAGACGGCCGACGGGCTGCCTGGATTCGGCATCGTGGCCGCGGTCCTCGGGATTGTGATCACCATGGGATCGATCGACGGTCCGGTCGAGGAAATCGGGCACAAGGTCGGCGCCGCGCTGGTGGGCACGTTCTTGGGAATCCTCTTGTCCTACGGGTTCTTCGCGCCCCTGGCGGTGCGCATGGAATTCCTCGGGGCGGCGGAGTTGGCCTACTTCCGCACCATCGCCGTGGTCATTCAGGGGTTTGTCAACGACTTGCCTCCGAAGGTGGCGTTGGAGCAGGCCCGGCGGGGCGTGGGAAGCGAGGTCCGGCCCACGCGCAAGCGCCTCGACGAACTGTTCGCCGAGGCCGAGTCGGCATAACCGGCGTTTCGAAAGGACGCATCAGGCATGGCAGGCAAGGGCGGTGGAGCATGGAAAGTGGCCTACGCCGACTTCGTCACGGCAATGATGGCCTTCTTCCTGGTCATGTGGATCACGGCCCAAAGCAAACAGGTCAAACAGGCCGTGGCCCATTACTTCAATTATCCGTCCGCCTCGAAGCGCGGTACCCAGGACGGCCCGCCGCCGCCTGGCGGACCGGGCAGTCCCGGCCCGGGCGGGCCCGGAGCCGAGGGGCCCGAAGGCGCCGGCAAACTGGGCGATATCCAGGGAATCCCCCGGATCGACCTCGGAATTCCCAGGTCCAGACCAAGCCCACCCCAAGGCAACGCCAAACCCGCCGCCGCCGACGCCACCAAAGGCCCGAAAGCCAACAAGCCCAGCCTCTTGGCGGTCCACGATGGCGATCGCCGCATGGTTGGCACCGTGGTCCTCTTCGACGAACAGTCGGCCGAATTGAGCGATGCCGCGAAAGCGCGCCTGAAAACCCTCGCCCCGCTTCTGGCCGGCAAGCGTAACAAAATCGAGCTGCGCGGGCACGCCACCCGACGACCGCTGCCAGCGGGAAGCCCGTTCCAGGACACCTGGCACCTCTCCTACGCGCGGTGCCTGGCCGTGCGCAAGTACCTCGAAAGCCAAGGCATCGAACCCGAGAGAATCCGCCTGAGCCAGGCCGGCCCGTTCGAACCCAAAACCATCCGTGCCGACGCCGAAAGCCAGGCCGAAAATTCGCGCGTCGAAATCTACGTGCTGGCCGAGTACGTCGAAGACCTGGTGGGCACGCCCGAGGAACGCGCCCAGCGCCTCAAGACGCCATAACGCCCACTTGCGTGCCGTGGATTCTCGAAAGTCCGTGGGGAGTCCCCCTTATCGGGCCAACAGACTGCCGCACCGTGGCCTGCGGCACAAAGTACACGCTTGGCAACAATCCCCCCGCGTGACGTACTACCGACAGAGTGTCGGACCCGCGAAACGACCATTGGGCGAATACCGAGGAAGCGAGGAAGCGCATCGCTCTGGCTCTCGCATGGTTCCGACCTTAGATGCCGCCCTCTGGGGGATCCCGGCGGTAGCGTTTGCGGTCCATGGGTCGTTTTGCAGGCCCTCAGGGCGAGTTGACATGCTCCAGGCGCCGCCGGTAAAATGCGACGTATGAAACCGTCTTGGCGGGCCGTTCCCGCCTGGAGGCCGAGGAGGCGGCTGGATGGTGTTCGGGGCGTGGCGCAGTCTGGATTAGCGCGTCTGAATGGGGTTCAGAAGGTCGCAGGTTCGAATCCTGTCGCCCCGACATGCTAAAGCCCGCCGTAGCAAGAGGTTACGGCGGGCTTTTCTGTTGCCCCAAAGGTAGGGAAGCCCCTCGGTGCTAGGCCGGTGCTAGGATTTGCGGGGGGGTAAGGGGGACAGGCGCGCTTATTGGCCGAAAGCGCGCCTGCCCCCCTTCCACCCGCTCCCGTCAGGAAAAAGGCGCCCGTCTTGCCCGGCCTATCTGGACTCGATGCCGACGACGAGGCCCTTCCCGGGATCGACGGTGATCGGCTGCGAGAGGTCTACCTTCTCCTGCGGCTTCTGGACGCTACCGATGTCCGGGAGGGAGACCCTCACCTTCGCCGGGTCCATGCCGAGAGCCTGCCAGTCCACGGACAGCCTGACCGGTGTCGCCTCCTGCGCCCAACTCCCGACGCAGACCAGAGCCTTGCCCTCGTTAGCATAGACGCTCGCGAAAACGTTCCGGGCGTTCGTCTTCACCGGGCAGTTGGCGTCCCAGTACCCGAGCGTTCTCGTCTGCTTGTTGATGCCCCAGCGGTCCCACAGGGCGCGGATGTCTGCTGCGGACGGGCCGACATTCGGCGATGATACGTACAGCATTGATCGGAACGGGTAGTCGGGGCCGGGCACCGGGTAGAACTGGTTGTCGATGCCGAACGGAAGCCCGGCCAGGTTCGTCATCCAATAGCCCTCCGGACCGTCGAACCAGAACACCTCGCCGAACATCAACTGGGTCACGTACGGAAGATGCTCCATGTACTGCGCCACCGGCGCCGCGTGGTGCTCGCTCCAAGGGTTCTTGAAGTTGTCGCCCGAGTGGAACGGGAGGTAGTAGTCTGATCCCCCGGCGGTGAGCGTTCGGGCCAGCCGCAGCATGGCGATGCGATCGAAGCCAATGCCGTCCAGGTACACGCCGACGAAGCCGATCTTTCGCTGCAAATAGGCGAGCCCCTCGATATAGTAGTTCACCAGGCGCCCGTCGCCATTGGTCGCCACCGCGGCGTCGATCTCGCCGCTGGGCACCGTCTGTTGCCAGCTCGGCGAGTAGCCCGACACGAGGTGCTCGCGCAGCCAGGGATGGCCGCCCCCTTCGCCCGCGATGCGCCAGCCGCTGGTGCTGTAGACAAACGCCCCGGAACTCTTGATGATCTCGTCGCCCAGACTGCGGAACGCGAACAGTTCGGGCGCGATGTTGGACAGTTCCCGCAGCGTGTAGTAGATCGTCATGCCGCGCTGGCCTTTGGCCTTGATGTCTTCAAAGGCCCGCTTCATCAGGCCCACGGTCATAAACGGGTAATTGATATAGGGGTTCTCCCGGGTGCTGTGATGGTAGTGGGCGATGTTGCCGAAGAACCGCAGGTCCCAGTGGTCGTTGCGCAGCGGCTTGAAAGGAGTCACGTACAGCCGGAATCTGAGCCTCGTCGGAGCACCGGCCCGAAGGCTCGTCTGCCCGGTGAATACGCGTAGCACGACCGCGTCGCCATCCTCGACGAGACGCGCTCCTCCCTTCCCATCGTTGATCCACTGCCGGTGCTCGTCCCAGCGCAGGCCCGACAGGTCCCAGTAGTCATGCTCGCCGAGCAGCTTGATGCCCAGGCCGGCCTCGACGTCGCCGCACCAGGCCGCGTTGTCCTCGTAGCGGCGATCCCACTTCCATTGCCACGCCGCCGGGCGGCGATCGCCCCGGTTGGAAAAGCCGACGAAGTACTTTGCCAGCTTCTTTCGTATCGGGATGACGAGGGCTACATCCTTGAGGGTGGCGTCCTTCTCGCCGCGGAGGCTCAGTTCGTAGTTGATCGCCCCATCGAACCACAGCTCACTGCGCACCGTCACGCTGAGCGCACCGCAGGTCGCTTGCGCCACCTCGCTCACGCGCGACGGGTTCTCTAGCTCCAAAGCCCTCTTGACCGCCGCCAAGGCGAGCGGCCGACCGTCGGCGGCCAGGATTTCGATGCAAATCGGCGAGGCCAGGACGTCCGTCCCGTTACTGACGATCCTATCTGGGAGGCCCAACTCGTTCACGTCGATCGCGCGATTCAGGATCTCGACCGTCGCCCCCCGTCGCTTCACGGGAGTAAAAGGTAACGGCACAATGTTGTCGTCCAGTCCCAGCGTCGAGTTCAGCCACCGCAGCCGGGAGTGCCGCCACGGCTCGTCATCGCCGTGGTTGGGGATCACCGGACCATCAACCTTCAGCACTAGGCGGACCGTCTGTGCCGGATGGTTGTTGACCTTCACCTCGACCTCGCCCTGCAGCTCGCCTCTGGCGTCGCCGGGGACCATCATTCCGATCCATAGCGGCCGCACCATTCCCTTGCCGAGTTTGAATTCCTTGGTGAACCGCTCGCCTCGGTTGTTCGTCCCTTCCAGGTTGAAGCAGGTGACGTCCTTGCCGCGAATCACGACCTTCCCGACGGCGTCCCGTACATCCGAGTACTCGAGCGATAGGCGCCCCACATCTTCCCGGGCAGCGTAGACCCCGATCTGCCAACAATAGTATTCGCCCGGTTGGCACTCCCCGCGGAAGCGGCTCTGAGGGCCGTCCAGTGCCCATTTCTGTGGGAGGAAGTCCGGCATTACGACTGGCCGGCTGCGGTCTTCGGGAAAGAGCAGGACTGGCCCCGCGTTCTTGGCCAGCAGAGCGGACAGCTCTGCCTCCGACGCGATGACCTCCATCGGATAGAACGAATCCATGTCCGGCCGCTCGCCGCCCCGCCGCCGCGACTCCATCCGCACCAGCCTGGCCTGAGGCATGGCATCCAGCACGGCTTGGGGAACCGTGGCGGTGTTCTCCACGCCCCTGCCGCGCCGGGCTATGCTCGAGTCGAACACGACTTGGCCTGCACTGTTGCGGATCACGAGGTTGCGCACCCAGGTCCCGGCGTTGTTGTCGCCCGGGTAGATCCGGAACGTCGGCGCACCGCCGCCGGTCAGTCTCCGCGGGGATGTGTCCTCGGCCTTCAGCAGGGGCAAGGTGTACGCCTGGCCGTCGTCACCGGTGCCCTTCACCTGCGAGGTGACCACCGTCCGGTCCGGCAGCGCCTTCACCGTCACGGTGGCGATCAGCGGGCGGTCCATGTTCACCGGCCACGGTGTGTCCCAGTTGGCCTTCACAAGCTGCTCGCCGACGTCGCTCTGGTTCGAGTCCTGCCGGGTGATGCCCATCACAAGCTGGCTGCCGTAGTCGTAGACAAGCGCACGGTAGCCGCGGCCGTCGCTCTGCAACAAAAGCGTCGGCTCGACACAGGGTCCCCGATGATCGGCAAAACGAACCTCGTAGGTCATCGCGTAGTCGTTCTGGGCAAACGCGACTGCGCTGCCGGCGATGATCTCGAACGAGCTGCCAATGGCACCGCCTTCACTTTCCCGGGGCGAGCCGACAAAGCGGATGGCTTGTGGCCACGTGGCGTCGCTGAGACCGTGCCGCACGAGCCATCCGGGCTCTGCGACGAGGCGAGGGGCGAGGTAGGAGCCGTTCCACTCGCCGCTGGTCGTGGCAGGCTGCTGGTAGGGCATGTAGTAAATGGCGTATTGGCCGGGCACTGTCCGCGGCTGAAACACCACATCCCCGCATTCACGCGTGATGTTGCACGCGAAGACGTTCTCGATCTTTGCTCCCGTGGCCAGGTCGTAGACCAGCACAGCCTTCCCACGGAATTCGGCATCGTGCCGACGCCACGGAATTCTGGCCCTCACGGCATCCGCGGCAGCGGCAGCGACGTCGACGACGGCCCGATGATTGCCCAAGCCGTTCTCCGGCCAGTCGCCCGTTCCGTAAGACACTCCGCCCAGGGTTTTCTCCTGCTCCGAAGCAAGGAGCGTACCGTTGAGCAAGAGCAGTGCAAACAGTGTTACGCTACCCGCCGTCGTGTTTCTCATCACATACCCTTTCTCGCTTCCGGCCTATTGAGAAGGTCATGGTACTTCGGTAAGGGCCCGGCGTTGGCGACGACCTTCTCGATTTCCGGTGGTATGGCGGGCGTGTCTTCAAAGCCCCAATGCCCGACCAAGCCTGGGGCAACGACCTTGTTCCGGGAGTCAGCCGAGCCGGTGGCGGCGGCGTTCTTCTTGACCTCCTCGGCCGACAGGGCCCGGTCGTAGAGCCGTACTTCGTCGATCAGGCCCTGGAAGTAGATGTAGCCATCCTGGCGCCGGCCGATGTCGAGCGGCGTGCCGCCGGGCGTGCGCTCCTTGTCGATCTTCTTGGCCGCCTCTTCGCGGCCATCGACATAGACCTTGAGAACCGATCCGTCGTAGGTCATCGCCAAGTGATGCCAACGGTTCAGTTCCAGGATATCGTCGCTGTATGCCTCATGGTAGTTCTCCTGACCGCCGCCGATATTCAGAAGGGCTCCAACCTTCTTGCCATCGATGACCAGGGCATAATGCGACTCGGTGAACTCATGCGTATTCTTGTTGACGATCCAGCGCCGCGGATCGTCCCCGCCGGGGTACGCGTCGAGCTGAATCCATGCCTCGACGGTCAGGTGCTTCGGCTCGAGCTTGTCGGAGTGCGGCACGGAATGGAACACGCCGGTTCCGTCACACGCCAGTGCCCTGCCGACCTTGCCCACCCCCCGCGGAGGTCCGCCTGGACGAATGCCGAAAAAGTTATCGTGCTCGTTGCAGGTGGCAATCCGGTTCTGACTGCGGTTGTTGTAGTTCATGGGCGTACGCACGTTGTAGACCACGTTGTCCGTGACCTCGATGAACCCGCTTCCTTCATCCAGGTAGATCCCTCCTGGCGCGCCCGGGTTGTCGTGAATGTGGTTACCGCGGATGACTGTGCCGGGCATGTTGCCCAGCGTGTAGATTCCGCCGCCGTCACCAAGAAATCGCATCACGTGATGGATGTGATTGCATTCAATACGGTTATTACTGGAGGGCGTGGGTGTTTCGTACTTGAACGGCATGTAGTAGTTTTCGGCTCCGCCGCCCGCATCCTCTTCCCCCCATCCCCAACCGACCGAAATGCCGGAGTAGGGCAGATCGTGTATTTCGTTATGCGCAACGGTGGTGCCATCCGTGTACCCGACGAAGACGCCGACACCACCCCTGTACTCGACGCAGCAATCGTGGATGTGATTGTTGGCGACCGTGTTGTTCTTGACAATCATTCGTGGGTCGTCGGGATGATGGTCGTTGCGCGTCACGCCGCCGATCTGCACCGCACTGCCCGAGATATCGTGGAAGTGGCAGCCGGAGATTGCGTTGCTCTGCGAGCCGAACTCGATGTCGATCCCCGCTCCGCCGAGCCGCGTGAACTCGCAACGCTCGAATCGGACGCCCTTCACGGCACGACAGACAACATTGGCCGGGCTTCTTACGTGTTCGTTGTGGACCACAGTATAGCCGCCGGCTCGTTTCATGGGCCTTTCCCAGTCGATCACGAAGTTGGCCTGTACGTCGACCAGACCGATTCGACTGGGGAGGAGCCAATCGGCGTCAGCAAACATGATTCCCACGAAATGGATGTTCTCGACCGGCTTGTCCAAAGTGCCTCGCAGCTCAACGAGCTTCTCGACCGCCGGCGCCACGACTTCGGCCGTCGCCATGTCCTGGCCCGGTTTGGGGAGGTAGTAGACCGTATCGGCCGATCGGTCCAAGTACCATTCGCCGGGCTCGTCCAGAAGCTCCAGCGCGTTTTCGATGTAGCTTGGCAACTCCACGTGAACGCCCTCTTTCTCGCGGGCATGGGTGAAGTGCGGTTGCAGCATGGTCACGATCGCGCGGTCTCCGTCGCGCTGGATGCTCGCGACCTTGCACCGCGTGTGGCACCATACGACGAAGTAGCAAAACTCGATATCCTCCTGATTCTTCCAATCGGCCATTTCGACGGCCGTTGTCTTGTAGCCGTCCGTGCCGTGGAGCTCAGCACCCGGCAGCGCACCTCCCCGAGCACGAACGGCCCGCTTGCCGTTGACGTAAAGCTGCCGGAAGTTATCCAGATTGGTCTTGGCCTTCCAGCGGCCATCGGTATCCGGTTGCCAGCCCGTTATCCTTCGGCCGCCGCTGACAATCGCCTTCTGGCCGGCAGCGCAGGCGTACACAATCTTGTGGCCGCCCGTTCCCGAATCGCGATGGTCAAAGACGATCGGTTCGGTGATCGTGTAGATACCGCCCTGCAGCAGGACAACGATGTCGCCGCTCATCTTGCGGTTAGTTTCGCGAACGGCGTCCCGAGCCCTCGCGATCGTTGCAAAGGGCCGGGACTGTGTACCCGGGTTGCTATCGTCGCCGTCTGGCGAAACATGGAAGGTCTTCATCACCTCGCCGCAAGCCCTTTCGCCAAGAGCGAGCGAGACGAGGCACGTGAGCAGCGCGATCGAGAGCCGATATCGTGT
>DYLT01000388.1 GCA_020721945.1 Blastopirellula marina | reverse complement strand
CGCGTCGCGCAGGGGGCGGGGCTCATCATGCTGGGCGGAGGGCGCTCGTTCGGTCCGGGCGGCTACGCCGAAACGCCTTTGGCCGATGTGCTCCCCGTCCAGATGAACCGATACGAGCGCCAGCAGAGGGACACGCTGTTCCCGCCGGACCTTCACGTGATGAAGCCGGTGCGCATGCGGCCCACGCCGCTGGGGCAACTTCATTTCAGCCTGCGTCTGGCCCCGACGCCGCAAGAAAGCGCGGCGAAGTGGGCCCAGTTGCCCCCGCTCGACGGAGCCAACCGGCTTGCCGAAAAGCCCACCGCCCGCATCCTCGCCGTCACCGACGAAGGACTCCCCTTGTTGGTCTCGCACGACTTCGGCGAGGGCCGTGTCATGGCGTTCGGCGCCGACTCGACCTGGCGATGGTGGATGCGAGGCTTCGAGCAAGAGCACCGGCGGTTCTGGCGGCAGATCGTCCTCTGGCTGGCCAGGAAAGACGAAGCCTCCGAAGGAAACGTCTGGATCCGACTCGCCCAACGGCGCTTCGCCCCGGGACAGCGCGTCGAGCTGACGGTCGGCGCCCAGTCGCCCACGGGCGAGGCGATCAAGGACGCGGTCTATCAGGTCGAGGTCGAAGGGCCCAACGGCGCGACCCAGACGCTGGACGTGATTCGCGGCGACGCGTCCGCGATGGCCAGTTTCCGCGAGACCCAGGTCCCCGGCGACTACACCATCCGCGTGGCCGCCTCCCAGGGGGGCCAACTTATCGGCTCGACCCGCGCCCGGTTCACGGTGTTCCAGCAAGACCTGGAACTCGACAATGCGGCCGCGGAATCGGGAACCCTCGACAATCTGGCCGTGATGACCGGGGGCGAATCGCTGGCGCCCGAACAACTAGGCAGCCTCTTGCGGCGCCTGGCCCAGAACGTGCAGACGCTCGAAGTGCCCATCGAAGCCAAGGAAACGCTATGGGATAAATGGCCGTTCTTCTTGATTCTCGTGTCCCTTCTGACCGCCGAGTGGTTCTTGCGCAAGCGGTGGGGGTGGGTCTGAGGGGCTGGACATGGAGGGCTGGGAATATCAATGAGATTTTGCAGGGGAGGCAGTCTGGGTGAGCCGTAACGGTCCGCGGGCTGAGGGTTGGCTCGTTTTTCGGTTCCTTGCGGGCCTGGCGGCGAAGATCCCCAGGGTGGCGGGATCGCGGCAGAATCCGCATCCGCGTTACGAACCCATCGCACGGCATAGACGATAGCACAAGGAGGGGCGACCCGACGACCACGCGGCGCGTAAGACGGTTGCCCTCGCCGCGCAAACAAGTCTGTTCTACCCTTGAGCGTGGGATAGAAACGGGGTAGACAGGATGGTAGGGATGCCGCGCACTCCGGCCATCGTTGGCCACTTTTCGCAGTCCGGCGGCAGCGGGTCCGGGGTGGTGGAATCTCCGGGGAATATCGGTCTCATGAGCGACCAATCGTACGACGCGCAACTCATCGAGCAGACCAAGCAGCAAATCAAGGCGCTGGTCGCCGAGATCGCCCAGCTCTCACGGACTGAGATCGACCCGCAAGAGTTCTACGGCGAGATGCTGCCGCGGGTCGTGACGGCGCTGGCGGCCATTGGCGGCGTGGTGTGGACGCTGGAGGACCAGAACCGGCTGATGCTTCAGTACCAGGTCAATCTCCAGGAAGCGCGTCTGCCGGTCCAGGATCAGGAGCAGATGACGAAGCACGCCCGGCTGCTCCAAAAGGTCATCCGCAGCGGCGAGGGGCTGTTGGTGCCGCCGCAGTCCGGGTCGGGCGACGAGGACGGCGGAGCCAACCCGACCGACTGTCTGCTGGTGCTCGGCCCGCTGAAGACCGAGTTGGAGGTCAAAGGCGTCGTCGAGATTTTTCAGCGCGCCGAGGCCGGACCCAGCACGCAGAAGGGCTACTTGCGGTTTCTCCTGCAGATGTGCGAGTTGGCCGGCGACTACCTCAAGAGCCGCGACCTGCGCCATTTTTCCGACCGCCAGCTCTTGTGGACGCAGTTGGAGGAATTCACGCGCCTGGTTCATGCCAGCCTCGATCCCCGCGAGACCGCCTATACGATCGCCAACGAGGGACGGCGCCTGATCGAGTGCGACCGCGTCAGCGTGGCCGTGCGCAAAGGCGACCGGTGCGTGGTCGAAGCGGTCAGCGGGCAAGACCTTTTCGACAAGCGGTCGAACACGATTCGCCTGTTGAACCGGGTGGCGTCGGTCGTGGTGGCCGGTGGCGAGCCGGTCTGGTACACCGGCGACACGAGCAACATGGCGCCGCAGGTCGAGGATGCGATGCAGGAGTACGTCGACGAGTCGCACTCGAAGACGGTGGCGGTCTTGCCGCTGGCCCGGCCCGAGCCCGAAGAAAAAGAACGCGACCGTCCCGACGAGCCTGCCGAGAGTCCCGAGCCGGTCGGGGCGTTGATCGTCGAGCTGATCGAGGACGCGCGCGTGCCCGACCGCATGAGGCACCGCGTCGACGTGGTCTGCCAGCACAGCGCGGTGGCCATGGCCAACGCGCTGGAGCACGAAAGCCTGTTCTTGATGCCTCTGTGGCGGACCCTGGGCAAGGCCCGCTGGGTCGTGCGCGCCCGCAACCTGCCCAAGGTGCTCCTCGCGGCGGGGCTTGCGGTCGGGTTGCTGCTCGCCGCGGTCCTGGTGCCCTACGATTTCGCGCTGCGGAGCGAGGGCACGCTCGAACCCGTGGTCAAACGCGACGTCTACGCCGGCGTCGACGGCACCGTCGACCAGGGCAAGGTCTTCGTCGAACACGGCCAGGCGGTCCAGGCGGGCCAGGTCCTGGTCCAGTTGCGCAATCACCCGCTCCAGCAGGCGTTCTACCGAGTCGAAGGCGACCTGTTGACGGCCCAGAAAGACTTCTTGTCGACCCAAGCCAACCTCATGTCGAACCGGTCGCTCACGCCGGAAGAACGGGGGCGGCTGACCGGCCACCTGGCCGAGCTGCGCGAGAAAATCAGCGCCCTCCAAAGCGAGCAGGCGGTGCTCCGGCAACAGATCGCCGAGTTGACGATCAAGAGCCCGATCGACGGCGTGGTGACCACCTGGGATGTGAAGCGGCTGCTCGAGAACCGCTTCGTGCGCCAAGGGCAGCGGATCCTCGAGGTGGCCGATCTTGCCCAGGCCTGGGAACTGGAGCTTCACGTGCCCGAGGACCGCATGGGGCACATCGCGCGGGCGCAGAACGCCCTGTACGAGTGCCTGCGAACCCGGCTGCGCGAGGTCGTTTTCCAGCGTCTGCGCGAGAAGGTGTCCGACGCCGCCGATGAACAGGTGGCGGCCGAGGCCGACCGGCAGGTGGCCCAAGTGCCCGATGCCGAGCTGCGGGCCACGTTGCGCGAACTGTCGGGCGAAGATTGGAACGACCAGCTCGACGTGACCTACATCCTGGCGACCGATCCGGGGCGCAAGCACACGGGCAAGGTCCGCCAGATCCACCTTTACGCCGAGGTTCGGGGCGAAGCGGGGAACACGGTGCGGGTCAAGGTCGATTTGGACAAGAGCGAACTGCGTCCCGAACATGTGCGCCAAGGCGCCGCGGTCACGGCGAAGATCGACTGCGGCCGCCGTTCGATCGGCTATGTCTGGCTCCATGACGTGATCGCCTGGGGCCGCAAGATGTGGTTCCGATGGTTCTAGCCCGAGGGCCCTCCCCATGCGACACTCACGGCATCTGGCGCTGGCGTGCATCGCGCTGGGCGCGATCGGCCTTTCCCTCTTGCTGTTCTGGCAGAACGCTCCGTCGCAAGACGGGCAGACCTCGGCGCCGGCCGAAGGCGGTGCCGCGG
>DYLT01000387.1 GCA_020721945.1 Blastopirellula marina | reverse complement strand
CGGATCAGCGCCTCGTAGAACCGCGCCCCTTCGAGGACCTCGTCTTCTTCGGCCAGCGGCCCCCCCGACTGGTACGGGGGCTTCCGCTTGTTGCTTGGAATGCATCCAACCAGGACCTGATGACCCGGTGCCGCGCGACCGGCCCGTTACAATGGCGGGCTATCTGGTGCGGGGCAGGGTGTTGACTTTTCTATCAACATCCACCAGACTTGGACCATGACCTTTGGAGACTACATCCGTCAGCGCCGTGTCGAGTCGAACCTGTCCCTTCGCGCTACGGCCCAGGCTGCCGGGGTCGATGTCGCATACCTCTCGCGCGTCGAAGCCGGGAAGGTGCCGCCGTCCGAACCCTTGATCAACGGGCTGGCGAAGGTCCTCGGGTGCCCATCCGAGGAACTCCTTCTTCTCGCGGGCCGTCTACCGCTGACCCTCCGAAGCATCGTCGAGCGCGAGCCGGCCCGGGTCGCCAGGGCGCTCCGGCAGGTGGCTTCATCCGCATTGGCCGAGACCGCAATGCCCTACCCGTCCATTCCCGAGCGCACCGCGATCGAGGACGCTTTCCCGTTCGAGGACGTCAGCGCCGTGGCGGAGGTGGAGAGCTGGCGCAAGGAAGTCTATCGTCCAGTCTACCACGTCCACAAGTGGTGGGCGCAGCGTCTCGGGTCGGTCTTCCGCGCCGCGATCATCGGCTCGGCCGTGCCGGTCGGGGCGCAAGTCATGGACCTCTTTTACAGCAAGGTCCGCTTCCCCGACCTCGTGGTCTTCGATCCGTTCATGGGCAGTGGCACGACGGTGGGCGAGGCGCACAAACTGGGTGCGACGGCCGTCGGCCGCGACATCAACCCGGTCGCCTGCGCAGCGGTCCGCACTGCCCTTGGCCCTCTGGACCGACGCGACCTCCTGGACGCCTATGCGAAGGTGGACGCCTCAGTGGGCGAAGAACTGCGAGCGCTGTATCGGAGCGTGGACGGGAACGGCGATCCGTGCGACGTCTTGTACCTATTCTGGGTGAAGGTGCTCCCGTGCCCCGCCTGCCGCAGCACGGTCGATCTGTTCACCACCTACGAGTTCGCGCGGCACGCCGACGCGTCGAAGAACCCGGCCGTCCAGATCCTGTGTCCGGAGTGCGGCGCAGTCTTCGCCGGGCTCGCGAGCGCGCCCTCCGCGACGTGTCCGGAGTGCGGAAAGACTTTCTCGCCTCGGACCGGGCCAGCCCGCCACACCACGGTGGTATGCCCGCACTGCCGGGAGGAGTTCCCGATCGCCCAGGGCGCGCGGGCTGGAGGCGGTCCGCCAAGGCACCGCCTCTACGCGAAGCTCGTACTGCGCCAGGACGGGACGAAAGAGTACTTGCGCGCGACGGCCGAGGACGTCCGGCAGTACCATGAGGCCGAGCAACGCCTCAAGGAAGAAGACCTCCCCGTTCCCGCAGTGCCCATCCAGCCCGGTCACAACACGAAGCAGATCCTGAACTATGGCTACCGTTGCTGGCACGAGTTGTTCAACGCCCGCCAGCTCCTGGGGCTGGCCCGCCTTCGACAGGCGATCCTGGCGCTGCCCGAAGGCCCGAGCCGCGACGCGCTCCTGCTGCTGTTCTCCGGAACCTTGGAGTTCAACAACATGTTCGCGTCCTACAAGGGCGAGGGCACCGGCGCTGTTCGGCACATGTTCGCGCACCACATCCTCAAGCCCGAGCGGACGCCTATCGAGGCGAACCTTTGGGGCACGCCGCGCAGCTCAGGGGCGTTCTCGACGCTGTTCCGGTCCCGCCTGCTGCGCGCCTTGGAGTACCGCGACGCACCGTTCGAGATCCGCGTGAACGGCTCCGGGCGCGGCGGGCAGAAGGTCTTCGGCCTCAGCGGGCGGATGGGCGCGGACATTCAGGCTACCTGTCGTGACCCGCGTGGCCCCGGGCGACGGATCTTTGTGACCTGCGGGTCCTCGGCCCGCACGGAGATGGTCGATCGGTCTGTGGACCTGGTCGTCACGGACCCGCCTTTCTTCGACAACGTCCACTACTCGGAACTGGCGGACTTCTTCCACGTCTGGCAGACGCTCGACCTGGCCGGGGCGGCCAACGCGACCACGCGGAACCCTGAGGAGGTTCAGGACATCCGTGCGACGGCCTTCGCGGACAAGCTTGCGGCCGTGTTCGCGGAGTGCCACCGCGTGCTGAAGGACGAAGGGTTGCTCGTGTTCAGCTACCACCACTCCCGGCCGGAAGGCTGGTCGTCCGTGGCGAGCGCGGGGGTGCGGGCAGGGTTCTCGTTCGTGCAGAGCCAGCCCGTGAAGGCCGAGATGTCAGTTGCGGCGCCGAAGGCCCAGGCGAAGGAGCCGATCGATATCGATGTGCTGCTGGTCTGCCGGAAGCGCAGCCGGGACGCACGGTGCCGGGTCGACGTGGACACTGCCGTGGACGCCGCGAACCGTGCTGCCGGCGAGAAGGTGCGGCGCTTCAACAAGCGCGGCCGAGCCCTGTCACGCAACGACGTTCGCGTCATCTTCTCCAGTCAGCTGCTTGTGGAGTTGTCCGCCGAACGGGACGAGGAGGAACTGATCGCCGATTACGAGACGGCCGCCGACCGGCTGGAAGAGATGATCGACGCGACGTGGGCCGCCCAGATCGTCGAGGAGTCGTTGCCGCCGCTCGCACCCGAGCCCGCGCCCCAGGTCGTGCAACTCGATCTGCTGGGGTCGACGTCGCCTACAGATCCTCGCGAGCCTCGAAGACTACGAACCGTCGCACCACTCCTGCCTCCGGCGAGGGGATCTTCGTGACGTCCGCCTGCCCGCGGCCGCGCAGCTTGATCGTGTACGAGTCGACGATCTGCGGGCAGAAGGTCCTCTCGATGACTCCAACCTGGACCAACCGGTCGTCCTGCACTGCCCACGCCTCGGGCAACAGGAGGCGGCAGCGGCCGAGCCCGGTCGGGTCGATCGTGATCGGGTGCGGGAAGACGTACATTTTTCGGTTCCTGATGAACCCGTCGCCATACGACCCGAAGTCGTGGACCGCCACGTTGAGGTGATCGTCCGCCAGAGCGTGGTCGGCGTTGATCAGGTCGCCGTGGGCCACGGACATCGTGTGAACGGTCCTGGGGTCCGCCCCGGAACCCGTGTAGAGGAAGAAGACGAGGAATATGTTGGTTCGGGCCTTCATGCCCGAGGGGATGGTGCTGTTGAAGTCGATGTCCTTGCGCGCGGGCCTGCCCTCGAAGGCGAGGGACTTCACCTCGAAGCCTTCGGTGCCCGCGTCGCCCGTCACCCAGTAGTCAGGGTAGCTGTTCCGGCCTTGGAGTTGGTAGGTCATCCCCGCCTCATCGAGCCGGCTTGCGAACCAGTCCTGCGCGAAGTACTCCTTGTCGTTGGCGCTGCGCGGCTGCATGCGGATGCCCCTGCGGACGGCCACGACCATGCGCACGAAGACATCAACGGCGTTCGTGGGGTGTTCATCCGCGGGGGTGACGGTTCCATCGAGCACCGGGTGGCCCCCGTTGCAGGCGAACGGAAGATAGCATCCGACATGACGTGCCTGCAATCCTGCGATTCCGCAATCGGAGAGGTCGGAGAACCGGTGGCCCATCCGGGTCTCGTGGAACTGGGTCGCCATCACGCGCCCTCCCCTTCCTGCGCCGTCGCGACGGCCCCGGCGTCCAGGCCCCCGATCGCGCGGAGCTTCTCGACCAGCGCGGCCCGGATGAACGCGCTGCGGCTCTTGACCCCGGCGGCCTTGGACGCCGACGGACCCCCGGTTGGCAACGCCTTCGCAGTCGCGGCCCCAGGGTGGTGAAATGAAACGAAGCAGATTTCATGTTTTTTCGAAGAGTTGCGGAAATTGATGGGGATCCTGGGCGCGGCGGCGCTCGT
>DYLT01000386.1 GCA_020721945.1 Blastopirellula marina | reverse complement strand
AATCCCCCGCCACCAAGGCCAGAGTCGAGAGCATCGTCATCACCGGCAACACCGTTGAACTGGACAAGTACACCTCGGAGATGATGATCCCCTACATCATCTTCTGCGTGGTCTATCTGGTGGTTTACCTGGGGATCGTGATCTGCTGCCTCTTCGACCGCAGCTGCCCGCCCTGCGAGTCCATTCGTAGGAACGTCGACGAAGATCCATACAGCAAGCGCGAGACGGGCGTGGCCATGGCCTTCAAGATCGCCGAGGACCCGTATGGCGCGCTGACCTACCTGCGGATCTACCAGGGGCGGTTCGCCAAGGGAGCGATGGCCTACAACCAGCGCACGGGCCGCCGCGAGCGGTTCAGCCGCATCGTGCGCATGCACGCCGACCAGCGCGAAGAGATCGAGGCGGCCGAGGCGGGCGACATCGTGGCCGTGTTGGGCCTCGACTGCGCCAGCGGCGACACCTACGCCTCGGAGTACCCCTATGCAACGCTCCAAAGAATGTTCGTACCCGAACCCGTCATCCGAATAGCCGTCGAGCCGGCCGACCGCGAGGGCGCCGATCGTTTGGCCAAGGCCCTCCAGCGATACCGCCGCGAAGACCCGACACTCCACGTGAGCACGGATGAGGAGACGGGCGAGACGATCGTCGCCGGCATGGGCGAACTCCATCTCGAGGTGTACGTGGAGCGCATCCGCCGCGAGTTCCACGTCGAGGTGAAGGTCAGCGCGCCCCGGGTGAACTACCGCGAGGCGCCGACCCAGGCCGCTTCCTTCAACACACGCCACCGCAAGCAGACCGGCGGGGCAGGCCAGTACGCCCACATCATCGGCCGCCTCGAACCGCTGGCCGAAGAGACCGGCGAGTCGTTCGTCTTCGAAGAGAAGGTCGTCGGCGGACGCGTCCCGCGCGAGTTCATTCCCGCCATCGAGAAAGGGTTTCGAAAGGCCATTGCCAAAGGCCCCGTGGCCGGTTACCCCGTGGTGGGACTTAAGGTGACCCTCGAAGACGGCTCGTACCACGAGGTCGACAGCTCGGATCTGGCCTTCCAGATCTGCGCCCAAACCGCCATGCGCGAGACCTTCCCCAAGACCCGGCCCGTGCTCCTCGAACCCGTGATGAAGATCGAAATCGAGTGCCCGAGCCAGTTCCAGGGGGCCGTCGTGGGCGATCTGACGGGGCGGCGCGGTATCGTCATGGGGACCGAAATCCATGGCCCGGTCGCGCAGATTGAAGGCGAGGTGCCGCTGGCCGAGACGTTCGGCTATTCGACCGACCTGCGGAGCATGACCCAGGGCCAGGGCACGTTTACCCTCGAGTTCGCCCGGTACAAACGCCTGCCCCCGAGCATCGAGCGCGAGGTGATCGCCGAACGAAAAAAGACCGCGCTGGCCGGGGCGTGCTAGCCGGTTTGCGGGTTGGGCAGCACACCCGGAACGGCCGTAGCATGGGTGCTCCGCACCCACGCGCAAAAAAACGCATGACGGGGCACACGGGCCGGCCGTCCGAGGAACCTCGTCTTTCGCTGGGGCTGGTGTTCCCAGCCGTGCCGACGTGTTACACTGGGCACGTCGCCAAGGTCCTTGTGTCGAAACCCCGCACATGTTGGGAGGAACGCCGATGACGCGCAGGTCGTGGATGATCGCTCTGGGATGCTGGGCCCTCGTGGCAGCCGTGGCCGTCGCCGCGCCGTATAAGGCCCTGATCGTGGATGGGCAGAACGGCCACAACTGGAAAGCGACGACCCCCGTGCTCAAGAAGCTGCTCGAAGAGACCGGGCTGTTCTCGGTCGACGTGGCCACCTCGCCGCCGCGCAAGGCCGACATGAGCGGCTTCCAGCCCGAGTTCGCCAAGTATCGGCTCGTGGTGCTCAATTACCAGGGCGACGATTGGCCCAAGTCGACCCAGCGGGCGTTCGTCGAGTACGTCAAGAACGGTGGCGGGGTGGTGGTTTACCACTTCGCCTGTGCTTCGTTCCCCAACTGGCAGGAGTATAACGAGATCATCGGACTGGGGGGATGGGGCGGCCGCAGCGAGAAGCACGGGCCGCACCTGTGGTGGCGCGACGGCAAGTTCGTGCGGGTGATGGACTCCGGCGACGGGCCCGAAAAGACCGTGGTCGTCGACGGCAAGGAGCAGAAGATCCGCGTGCGTGCCGGGCACCACGGCCCAGCGCAGACGTTCCAGATCGTCGTGCGCGAGCCGAATCACCCGATCACCCAAGGCCTGCCCCCGGCCTTTATGCAGTGCGAGGACGAGCTGTATGGCTGGCTTCGCGGACCGGGCAAGAACCTGACGGTGCTGGCCACCGCCTTCGCACCGAAAGACAAGGGCGGTTCCGGCGAACACGAGCCGGTGCTGTTTACGGTGACCTACGGCAAGGGCCGCGTGTTCTTCGAGGCCTTGGGCCACTCCGCCAAGGAGCTGAAGAGTGTGGCCTTCATCGCCACGTTCCAGCGCGGCGCCGAGTGGGCCGCCACCGGCAAGGTTACGCAGCCCGTACCCGCCGACTTCCCCACCGCAGACAAACCGAGCGTGCGACCGTAACGCCCGAAGCAGATCACGCTACCCCTGGACCGACGGTCGAGGCTAGGCCATGCGCTGCGCCCTGGTATTCGTTGTCGCCGTGATGGGGGGTGGTCTGGGCCGCTCGTCGCTGGCCGATGAAAGGCTCTCTTTGGAGGTGCTCACTCCGAAGGCCGGCCGATACGAGAAGGTCGAGTTCCGCGTGCGCGTGGCCCGCGCGTACCGCAACCCCTTCGATCCCGAGGAGGTCGATCTGACCCTCCACATGACGGCTCCCAGTGGGGCGAAGGTCGTGTTGCCCGCCTTCTTCGGGCAGGAGTATCGGCGCGACGGAGGTCCGCCGGGCGAACGCCGCGACTGGTTCTACCCCGTCGGGATGCCGGGATGGAAGGCCCGCTTCGCCGCGGCCGAAGGCGGGTGGTACAGCGCGGTCGCGCGGTGCCGCGACGCGCTGGGCACGGTCGAATCGAACGCGGTCCGGTTCGAGGTGGGGCCCTCGGCCCGGCGCGGCTTTCTGCGTGCCAGCCGGCAAGACCCGCGCTTCTTCGCCTTCGACGATGGCACGCCGTACTTCGCGATCGGCCACAACCACGCCTTCGTGGGCGACGCGCAATACGCCAATGGGCGCCGCTCGGAGGAGATTTTCGGCCGCGTTGCCCGAAACGGAGGGAATTTCCTGCGGATCTGGGTCTGCTGCCACGACTGGGCCACGGCGATCGAGGCGCGCAAGAGCGCCTGGGGGCGTTCTTGGGCGTGGCGTCCGCCCATCGTGCCGATGCCCGGGCGCGAAGGCGATCCCCATGCTCCGAAGTGCGTCGAGATTCGGGGCGAGAAGGGAGAGACGCTGGCGGTCTCGACCACCCATCCGCTGGCGACTCTGCCCGAAACGCACTATGTGCTCTCGGGCAAGGTTCGCACCGAACCTGGCACCCGGGTCGTGGTGGTCGTGGGAAACCGGCCGCTGGGCGAGGCGATCGACTCGTCGCCAGCGAAGCCCTCGGGTGTGTCGCGCGGGTCCGACGGGTGGGTGGCGTTCTCGCGCGCGTTCACGACGGGCAAGGGCCAATACTGGATGGAGCCGATCGCGCTGCGCCGCGAGGGACCGGGCAAGGCTTGGCTCGACGCCCTCTCGCTGGTCGAGGTCGATCCCGACACCGGCTTCGTCAAGCTGCTCAAGCACTGGTGCGTGGAAGATTGCGGCACCGTGATCAACCCGCAACTGGTCGACGAACAAATCCGCGGCGGCATTGTGCAAGGCATCGGTGGTGCGATGACCGAGCATTGCCTTTATAGCGAAGAGGGCCAGTTACGCAACGGCACGCTGGCCGATTACCTGGTACCCATGGCCGGCGAAATGCCCGACAT
>DYLT01000385.1 GCA_020721945.1 Blastopirellula marina | reverse complement strand
CGACTCCTCGGGAGTTGGACTAGGTTGAGCGCAGTTTGAACCGCTGCAGCTTGCCGGTCTCGGTGCGCGGCAGGACGTCGACGAACTCGATCGCGCGCGGGGACTTGAACGGCGCGATGGCGCCCTTCATCAGCGAAACCTTCCAGCTCAGCGCCGCGCAAAAGGGGCTGATGCTGTCGATTCCCATCTTCGCCGGCGCGCTGATGCGCTTTCCGCTCGGCATCCTGGCGCAGTACATCGGGCGCAAGAACGCCACGCTGGTGGAGATGGCGCTGATCGCCGTGGCCATGCTCTTCGGCTTCTTCTTCGTCAACACCTTCAATGACCTGCTGGCCATGGGCGTGCTGCTGGGCATTGCCGGCGCCAGCTTCGGCGTGCTGGGCGAGGCGGTGCTCAAGGTCGGATCGCTCGGCCCTCTGGCCGAGAAGTCCGACGCCCTGGCCGCCGATACGCCGTTGGTGCGAACCCTGATCGACCTCGCGCGCCGCCAGGCGCGCCTGGATGCGAAGGCTCCGGCCTACGAAGCACGCTTGGCCGTTGCCATGCTGGCACTAGACGCCAAGCAGTGGGAGGCCGCGGCGGAGTGCTTCGACCTGGCCATCCAAGCCAAACCTGGCGAGACCAGCGAGCTGTTGCTGACCTGGGGATTGGGCCTGCTCGTGAAGGAGCAGTATGGCCGGTCGGTCGAGGTGTTTCGCCGCGGGACCGGGGTCCAGTCCGAACCGGAGAACCGCCACCAGTTTCTGTTCTACTTGGCCGGCGCCTTGGAGATGGACGGCAAGACGGACGAGGCACTGGATGCGGCGCGCCGCGCCGCGACGTTAGCGCAGCAGCGCGACGCGGCCCACGCCGCCAAGGCGAGGAAGGACGACCCGCCGCTGCCCGAACTGCCGCGATTCCAAAGCCGTATCGCCTGGGTCTTGTATCATGCCAAGCGCTACGAAGAGGCCGACCAGGCGTACCGCGATCTGGTGGCCAAGTACGGCGACGAGTATCGCTGGGCCGAGGTGCGGCAGGTCCTGCGCGATGCTCGCTTGGCGCTGTCGAACCTCGCCGTGATCCGTGGGGACCTGCCCGCCGCCGAGGAGTGGCTCGAACAGGTGCTCGACGAATTCCCCGACGATCCGTCGGCGTTGAACGATCTGGGCTACTTGTGGGCCGACGCGGGCCGGAGGCTGCACCGGGCCGAGGCGATGATCCGCAAGGCCCTGGAAAGCGAGCCGGACAACGCCGCGTACCGCGACAGCCTGGGCTGGGTACTCTACCGGCTCGGCCGCACGGCCGAGGCCATCGCCGAACTCCAGAAGGCCGCGGCCCAGGAGCCCGATCCGACCGTCCTCGACCACCTCGGCGATGCGTACCAGAAGGCGGGCCAGGCCGAGAAGGCCAAGGAGGCGTGGCGACGCGCGGCCGAGGCGCACCGGAAGGCGGGCGAACCCGAAAAGGCGGGGCCGATCGAGAAGAAGTTCCGGCTCCCGACGTGACACACCACGCGGCGGCCAGACCATTCCCACTTCCCGTTGTTACGTGAGATTCACCTATGGCAGGACATTCCCACTGGGCCGGCATCAAGCACAAGAAGGCCCTTATCGACGCAAAACGCGGCAAGCTTTGGAGCAAGCTCTCCAAGGCGATCATCGTGGCCGCCAAGCTGGGCGGTGGCGATCCCGACCACAACAACCGCCTGCGCCTGGCCATCGACGCCGCCAAGGCGGTCAGCATGCCCAAGGAGAACATTCAGCGGGCGATCAAGCGTGGCACCGGCGAACTCGATGGCGGCAACCTCGAGGAAGTCCTCTACGAGGGCTACGCGGCCGGCGGCGTGGCCGTGCTCTGCGATGTCTTGACCGACAACCGCAACCGCACCGCCTCCGAGATCCGCAAGATCTTCGAGATCTCCGACGGCAAACTGGGTAGCGCGGGCTGCGTGGCGTGGATGTTCGAGAAGAAGGGTATGTTTCTCGTCCCCGCCGACAAGGTCGACGAGGATCGCCTGATGGAGGTGGCATTGGACGCCGGCGCCGACGACGTCAATCGCGTCGGCGAGAAGTTCGAGGTCACCTGCACGCCCGAAGCCTACCAAGCCGTTTCCGACGCGTTGGAGGCGGCCGGCATTGCGGTCGAGGTGCGCGAAGTCAGCCGCGTGCCGAAGAACACGGTCGATGTCACCGACGCCGATGTGGCCCGAAAAGTGCTCAAGTTGATGAACCGCCTCGACGACCACGACGATGTGCAAAACGTCTCGTCGAATTTCAATATCCCCGAAGACGTCATGGCCCAGGTCGGCTCCGACGCATAGCCCCCCGAGGCCAAACCCGTCCTGGGGCTGCCGCCCTCTTGCGGGTGCGCCGGCGGGCCATTAGACTCCAGGCGCGACAGCGCTGTTCCCCCTCGCGAGGTGCGTCATGGCGAAATCCCATCCCAGGCCGACCGGTGTGTTCGAGGGCGGTTGCTGCCCTGGCGACCATGCGGAGTACCCCATGGGCGGCTTGTCGCGGCGCGAGTTTCTCGCGGCCACGGGCGTGGCGGCAAGCGCCGGCTTGCCGGTGCTTGCGGGAACGGCGCTGGCGGGCACGGGCGACCGGCCCCGCAGGACGCGCGCACGCAAACCCCTGGTCGTCCAACCGGTCTTCAATTGCGACATCTACGAGCGCAAGCCGGCCACGAGCTGGCGCGTGACCGGGGCGATTCAGACCGAAGAGGAGTTGCGCGCCGAGGAGGAGCACATCCGCCGCGACTTGGGCGCGATGGCCGCCGGCGCCGATTTCCCGCTGGAAGTCCGGCCGCTCTTGACCGTGCGGACCGTCGAGCAGGCGACGGCCATGGCCCAGGGCGATTACGACACCCTCGTGATGTATGCCGCGCGGCGGAACCGGCCGGTGCTCGAGGCCCTCGCCCGGCCCGACAAATGGAACTTGATGTTCGTGCGCCACCGCTCGGGGCCGCTGTACTATATGTACATCGGGGCGCACGCGCACTTTCTGCGAAAGACGCGCGACACGTTCGGCCAGCCTGGGATGGACGTGCGCGACATCGTTGTCGACGACCACGGCGAGCTGCTGTGGCGCCTGCGGGCGCTTGCGGGGCTGAAGAACACGCTCGGCCGGCGGATCGTGGCCGTCGGCGGCGCCGGCGGCTGGGGCGCCGACGGCAAGGAGGCTCCCGGACGCGCCCAGGCCGTGTGGAAGTTCGAGATCGCGCCGGTCCGTTACGCCGAACTGGGCCAACGCATCCTCAAGGCGCGGCAGGACGAATCGCTCGTCCGGCGGGCTAAGCAGGAGGCCGAGGCGTACCTGCGGTCCGAGGGAGTCAGCCTCGAAACGACCCGCGCGTTCTACGAGAAGGCCTTCGTTCTGACCGAGGTCTTCCGCGAGCTGGTGGCCGAGGCAGACGCCGACGCCATCACCATCAATCAGTGCATGAACACCATCATGCCGGTCTCGGAGACCACGGCCTGTCTGCCCCTGACGCTGCTGAACGACGAGGGCTGCCCGGCCTTCTGCGAGTCCGACTTCGTGGCGATTCCCGCGGGCTTGCTCTTGCACGCGATTTCGGGCAAACCGGTGTTCCTCTGCAATCCGTCGATGCCCCACGATGGCGTGCTGACCGTCTCGCACTGTACCGCGCCGCGCCGGATGGATGGCTCGCGGCTCGAACCGGTGCGCGTGCTGACCCACTACGAGTCGGACTTCGGCGCGGCCACGAAAGTCGAGATGCGCCGCGGACAGACGATTACCGTATTGGACCCCGACTTCGCCGGCAAACGATGGCTGGGCTTCGCGGCCGAGATTTTCGACACGCCGTTCTACCCCATCTGCCGTACGCAACTCGACCTGCGCATCCTGGGCGATTGGGAACGGCTGGCCGACGAGGCGAGAGGCTTCCACTGTCTGGTCGCCT
>DYLT01000384.1:1645-3901 GCA_020721945.1 Blastopirellula marina | reverse complement strand
CGCGCCGCCTCGTCGTACTTCCCTTGCGCGTGGAGCAGCCGGCCCAGCGCGAACAGCGAATCGCGCCACTCCTTGCTGGCTGGCGTGAGCGATTGCCCATCGAGGTTCTCGTGAAGCATCCGTTCGGCGGCCGCGCCGTCGCCCTGTTCCGCCAGCGCGGCCGCGGCCAGCAGCCGGGCCCGAAACGAACCGGAATCCCGCGGATACAGCGCGACGCATTGCCGCAAGGTCTGGATGGCCTCATCGATCCGATCGAGCGACACAAGCGCCTCGGCCAGACCGACCATCGCCTCGGTCTGGCGTCGCCGGACCTCGTTGGCGAGGTACTCGCGGAACAGGCGCACCGCGTCGTCGTACCCCCGGCCCTCCAAGAAGCTCGTGGCCGCCTCCCACAGATCGTCGGGATACTGCCGCGTGGCGAATTGCAGCCTGGCGGCCTCGGCAAACAGCTCCCCAGCCCGGCGCAGGTCGTTGCGCCCGGACCGCGCCATGGCTTCGGCCTTGTCTCCCGGCAGGCCCGCGGCCTGACTCAACAGGTCGCGGCCCCGCGCGCGATGCACCTCGGCCAGGGCGAACCGTTGCCGCTCCTTCGAGAACAGCGTCTCATAGGTCTCGGCAAGGCGCAGGCAGAGATCATAGTTGCGCCGTTCGAGGTAATGCTGGAACGCATCCAGAACGCGGCGCCGCAGTTCCGGCGGACGGAGCCAGGTGATGGGGTACTCGTCGGCTGGGCCGATCGCCGTGAGTACCTGCACGTACCCATCGACCGCCTCGGCATCGCGCCCGGCGTCGCGCGCCAGGTCGGCGCGCCGAAAGGCGGCGGCCAGTCCCTCGGCCGTGCCCGGAAACAGCATCGCCGCGCGCTCGAATTGCGCCATCGCTCCCTTCGGATCGCCGCGTTCCTGAAGGCAGACGCCGATCAGGTATTCGGCGTGCCGGACCGGGGCATGGGCCGGAAGTCCCTTGTCGGCAATCCTCCGGAGAAGGCTCGCCGCGGCGTCGAGCTTCTGGTGAACCTGGTCTTGGGAGGCCGACTGCTCGCGCAACTTCGTGGCCTCGGCCAGCCACACCCTCGCCCGGAGCACCTCCGCCTCGGCCCGGCGCGGCGACGCCTCCGGCACCTGACCCAGCGCGTCGAGGCACGCCGTCAGGTGGTCGGCCCGAAGGTGAATCTCGGCACGCTGGATCAAAGCCCGATCGCGCTGGTCGGGGGTCAACGCATTCGAGGAGAGAATAAGCTCGTTATGCTCGATGGCCTCGGCCATTCGGACAGGAACGCCTTCGAGACAGGCGGTCGCCAGGAGGAACCGAATCTCGACCGCCTCGTCGGGATTGCCGTCCAAGGCCTCGGCCAACAGCGTCCTTGCGGCCTGGTACTCCCCTGCCCGAAACAGACACCGCCCCAGAAGCAATAGCCCCCGCGATTGCTCCCCCTGGGGAAAGCCGCGGATACGGGCTTCTTCGAGAAGGCGGGTCGCCTCGAGCGACAATCTCCGTTGGTTCCGGTCGTCGGCCTCGAGGGCATCGCGGGCAGCCAACACGCCGAGGACGTAGGCGCGGCCGCCCGGGTCCACCGCCTCGGGCTCGGCCTGCCCCAGTCGGTCTGCCCACTCGCGCGCCAGCGCGTACTCGCCGCGCTTCAAGGCCTCGAGGGCCTCGGCAACCACATCGACCTGGGGCGGCGACTCGGGCAAAGCCGTGACGATCCGATACGTCATCGCCCCCCCGACCACGGCCACACAGGACAAGAGCCCCAAGAGCAACACGAACCAATGGGCCGCGGCCCATCCCGCCAGCGCGCCAAACCGCGCGCGCCGATCCGTCGGGCCCGGAGGCGCCGGCGCGGAATCGACGTTCGGGGGGGCGGTGGACATACGGTCAGGGTGGGCCCGGCCCATCCCATCCAGGTCATGGGATTACCGGCCGACCGGTCGCGCACGGCCACAAGCGCGGCGGCCCGGACAGGCCGATCGAAACAAGAGGTCGAGGAAAAGGTGGGCTCTTGTACCTGAAGCGGCCTTGCCCTGTCAATGCACGTTTGGCCGTTCCCCCAATTCTGGGGCCACAGTACCTCGTAGGGTGGGTGCTTTGCACCCACGCGAGTCGGTAGGGTGGCTACTTCGCACCCACGCGAGAAACCTCGCGGTTCAAGCGCGATTCGTGGCGCGCGTGGGGACGGATCATCTACCCTGCACGTTACGGGGCGCAACGCGTTTTGCGCGTGGGTGCAAAGCACCCACCCTACGGGCTGGAGGC
>DYLT01000384.1:0-1545 GCA_020721945.1 Blastopirellula marina | reverse complement strand
GGGCGCAACGCGTTTTGCGCGTGGGTGCAAAGCACCCACCCTACGGGCTGGAGGCTTACACGTCGACCCGTGCGGCGCAGGCGCGGATTTCGTCGCTCGAATAGAGCCGTCCGCGGTCGCATCCGGGACAGATCCGCGAGATCGCCCGCCAGATGTTCCGGGTGCGCAGGTTCGATTGCCAGAACGGCCAGGTGCGGCACTGGAGGGGCCGGGCGTCGTACACCGTACACCGGCGCGTGGCGGCATCGAAGAAGACGCAATCGCCGTTGGCATGTTCGACCAGGCTCTTGCGCCCGTCGGTCTGGCGCACGTAGTGCGTCTGGAAATCCTCGACGGCTAGGCCCAGGGCGCTGGCCAGGGCCTGGATTTCCTCGGGGCCGACCCAGACGAAGCCGGGCGTTCCGGTACAGCAATCGCCGCATCCGGTGCATTCGAAGCGCAATCCGTCGCGGTACCAGGGCTGGGCGTCGGGAACGGATTCAGGCATGGTTGTGATGGTCCTATCCACCAATCTCGTGCATGGCGTGCTGGGTGGGGGCGACGTGTCCCGCGTCGGTTCCATGTCGCTCTTTCTTGCCGGCAACGGCCTCGCGAAGGATCCGGGCGAGGTCGTCGTCGGTGCCGCCGCCGCGCAGCACAGCCCGGGCGTCCCAGTCGTCGTGCGAAAACAGACAATTACGCACCTTGCCTTCGCTGGTCAGGCGCAACCGGCCGCACCGGTCGCAGAAGGGGGCGCTCAGCGTGCTGACGATTCCGATGGGAGGCCCGCCGTCGAGGAAGCGGTACTCGGTGGCCGGTGCCCGCGACCCTGGGGCATCGACCGGCTCCAGCGGGCCCAGCTCGCGCGACAGGAGTTCGAGGATCTCGGGCCCCGAGAGTACCATCGCCCGGGTCCATCGCCCGTCGCCATCCAGCGGCATGACTTCGATGAACCGCAGCGGCAAGTTGCGTTGGCGCGCGTAGCGGACCAGCGCGACGGCGTCGGCCTCGGTGCGTCCGCGCACGGCCACGGCGTTGAGCTTGATCTGTTCGAACCCGACGCGCCGCGCCGTCTCGATGCCCTCGAGCACGCGATCGAGTTCGTCGCGCTGGCTGATTTCCAGGAATCGCGTGCGGTCGAGGGTATCGAGGCTGATGTTCAGCCGCCGCAACCCGGCAGCCTTGAGGCCGCCCGCGTACTTGGGCAGCAGGATGCCGTTGGTGGTCATGGCCACGTCGTCGATGCCGGGCGTTTGGGCCAGCATGCGCACGAGGTCGCAGATTCCCTTGCGCACCAGGGGTTCGCCGCCGGTCAGCCGGACTTTGCGGATTCCCAGGCTGGCCGCCACGCGCACCAGCCGCGCGATCTCCTCGAAGGTGAGGATGGCCGCGTGCGGGCGGAACGCGACGCCCGAGGCCGGCATGCAATAGAAGCAGCGGATATTGCACCGGTCGGTCACCGACACGCGCAAGTCGGTATGGACGCGGCCGAACCGGTCGGTCAGGTAGCCCCCGAGCAGGCCGAACGCGCCGCTGCGCGCGGCTTTCGCACGCTGAAGCTCAAGG
>DYLT01000033.1 GCA_020721945.1 Blastopirellula marina | reverse complement strand
CTGAAGGTGGTAACGATCCGCCTGCCGAGCCTGCGCGAACGAAGCCAGGACGTGCCCGCGCTGATCGACCACTTCATCAAGCTCTTGGCGAAGAAGCACGGTAAGACGATCCGCGGCGTCTCGCCCTCGGCCAGGCGGCGGCTCTTGTCGTTCGACTGGCCGGGAAACGTGCGACAACTCCGCAACGTGATCGAGAGCATGATCGTGGTCGACTACGACGGCCTGTTGGATCTCGACGACCTGCCCGACGAGATGGCCGACCGCAGCGAGTCGGCCCCGGCCGACCAGGCCCCTTGCTCGCTGGCGGCGCTGGTCGGCAAGCCCCTCGACGAACTGGAGAAGCTCTTCATTGCCGAGACGCTCAAGATGACCGGCGGGAACCGCGAAGAGGCGGCGAAGATGCTGGGCATTGGCGAGCGGACACTGTACCGGAAGTTGAAGGAGTATCAGCTGTAACGCGGGAGTTGCGGGTATGGCGGTGGAAAGCCGGCGACAGGATCCGCGGCAGCGTCGGCTGTTCTCGGTCTCACGGGGAGCACCCAAGGGCCTACCGCGGCCCGGCGATGTGTTCCGCCGGGAGGACGTGGCGATTCACTTCGGCCGCGTCGAAGACTTCTACGCGACCTGGCCGACGCCGACGTGCGTCATTTCGGATGGCCCCTATGGGGTGAGCGGTTTTCCCGGCGATGAACACAGACCGGACGACTTGGTCCGCTGGTATGAGCCTCACGTCAGGGCCTGGTCGGCTCGCGCGACGGCCCAGACCACGCTCTGGTTCTGGGGCACGGAGTTGGGTTGGGCGACCGTTCACCCCTTGCTCGTCCAGGAGGGATGGGAGTACCGGTGCTGTAACTTCTGGGACAAGGGGATGAGCCACGTCGCCGGCAACGCCAACACGCAGACGCTGCGCAAGTTTCCCGTGGTGACCGAGGTCTGCGTCCATTACGTCAAGAGCCCGCGTTTCCGGTCGGGCGAGCGGCTGCTCTCGATGCAAGAGTGGCTGAGATCCGAGTGGCAGCGAACCGGGCTCCCGCTCCGCTTGGCGAACGAGGCGTGCGGCGTCTTGAACGCGGCCACGCGCAAGTACCTTACGGCCGATCACCTTTGGTACTACCCGCCCGTCGAGGCATTTGTGAAGCTCGCCGAGTACGCAAACCGTTGCGGCAAACCCGAGGGACGACCGTATTTCAGCGTTGACGGCCATCGCCCCATCACGGCGGCGGAATGGGAGACGATGCGCGCCAAGTTCCGTTGCGACGTCGGCGTGACGAACGTCTGGCGCGAGCCCCAAGTCGGCGGCCAGGAGCGCATCCAAGGCATGCGGAACGGCATGAAGTACAAGTTCCGGAGCCTCCACGGCAGCCAGAAGCCGCTGCGATTCATCGAGTTGATGGTCCGCGCATCGACCGATGAGGGGGATGTGGTCTGGGAACCCTTTGGTGGGCTGTGTCCTGGCGCCGTGGTCTGCTACCACTTCCGGCGAAAATACTGCGCCGCGGAGGTCGTGCCGGAGTTCTATCAAGCCGCGGTGGAAAGGTTGGCCAACGCATGACCGCCGAAAGCCGTCCGGCGCCGCCGGTCAGGGAACTGCCAGAACCGTCGTGGGAACACTACGCACTCTACCGGAACGTGCGCGAAGCGCTCGCCACGCTCCCGGTGTACTTCCGCACCGAAACCCACATCGCAGGGGTCATGGCGACCGATCTGCACACGCTGAACACGGTCCTGGGCGCAACCCTTGAAGAACAAGTGGTGCGCACCCTCAATCTGATCCGCACCACATGGGACCCAGAGGGGCGCTACGCCTTGTTCAGTTTCGTGCGGCAACCTCAGACGTTTCCGGATGTCCGCCTCAAGCGGGTCGCGGGCGACGAGACGCTTATGGGGATCGAGTTGAAGGGCTGGTCCTTGCTGGCAAAGGAAGCGGAACCCAGCTTGCGCTTCCAGGTCACTCCGGCCGCGTGCGCCAAGCAGGACCTCATCGCCGTGGTGCCGTGGGTGCTCGGCAACGTGATCAGCGGCTCGCCGATGATACTGGGGGCAACTTTGGCCGCTTGGCGCGGACCGGACTGATGGACGAGTACATGTTGAAACTCAATGGCGTGCCACTGTGCGGCATTAAGACCGTCTTCTGGAGGGAGTTTTTGAAGGCGTTTCAGGAGAGCGCAACCGACGCCGAGGCCCGCGGCGCCCTGGAGCGTCTACGACGGCGCGTGATCGAGACAAGCGACCATCCGGCCCCGAAGTCGCAGGCGGCCCTTGCCATCCTTTCGGAATTGGAGCGATTGCTCGCCCTGTAGCCAGCACGGCCCGTTGTCCCCGGTTTTCCACGTTCGCACCCCCCTATGCCCGCCATCCATCGTCTTCCCCAGAGTCTTATCAACAAGATTGCGGCGGGGGAGGTTGTCGAGCGGCCGGCGAGCGTCGTCAAGGAACTGATGGAAAACGCGGCCGACGCGGGGGCCACGCGCATCGACGTGGCGGTCGAGGCCGGCGGCATGGAATGGGTTCGCGTGGTCGACAACGGCTGCGGCATCTCGGCCGAGGAGCTTCCTTTGGCCGTCGCCAGCCACGCGACCAGCAAGATCGCTTCGGCCGACGACCTGTTTTGCGTGCGCACGCTGGGGTTCCGCGGCGAGGCCCTGGCGTCGATTGCCGAGGTCAGCCGACTGACCCTGCGCAGCCGCACGGGCGACGCCGAAAGTGGCGCGCAGCTCGAGGTGGCCGGCGGCGAGGTTTCGGCCGTGGTGCCCTGCGGGTGCCCGGTCGGCACGACCGTCGAGGTTCGGAACCTGTTCTTCAACACGCCGGTTCGCCGGAAGTTCCTCCGCTCGGCGCAGACCGAGTTGGGGCACACCAGCGAGGCATTCCTCCGGGTGGCCCTGGCCCTGCCCGGCGTTCACTGCACGCTGCGGCATAACGACCGGCCGGTCTTTGAACTTCCCGCCGCGGCGCAGGGGCTCGAGCGGATCGGCCGGGTTTTCGGCCGGCCGTTGGCCGAAAGCCTGTTCTGGGTCGAGAGCATCGACGGCCCGGTGCGGCTTTCCGGCTACGTCGCCCACCCAAGCCAAAGCCGCAGCAACAATCGCATGCAGTACCTGTTTCTCAATGGGCGTTCGATTCGAGACCGTTCGCTCCAGCATGCCTTGGGCGAGGCCTACCGGGGACTGTTGATGACGGGCCGCTACCCGATCGCCTTTCTCTTCCTCGAGATGCCACCCGAACTGGTCGATGTGAACGTCCATCCCACGAAACTCGAAGTGCGGTTCCAGGACGCGAGCCGGCTTTATAGCCAACTGCTCTCGGCGCTTCGCACGAAGTTTTTGAGCACGGATCTGACGGCGCGGGTGGAACCGCCCCGCCAAACGGCCCGATGGCCCGCGGCCGACGACATCGACCCCACGTCGGCCCACGACGACGAACACGCGGCTCGGCTGCGCCGGCAGCTTGTGGATTGGGCCAAGGGGAAGGTCGCGACGTGGGGCGCGCCCGCGGGCTCGCGCGGCGAGAACGGCCCGTCCGGCGCGCCCTTCGCCTTGCCCACCGGCGAGTTGGAGTTGACGCGCCTTGAACGGACGTGGGCGCCGGTCGGCGGCGCGGAAGACGACGAACCTATGCCCGAGGACGCCTCGCCCCAAGCGCCAGCCGCCGAAGCGCCCTCGCGCGCGATGGGGCCGGTCCCTGGGCCGGGTGGGTCGCTGGGGATCGGCGCTGCGCCCCGGCCTGTTCGGGCCCTCCAGGTGCACGACCGCTACCTCGTGGCCGAGAGCGACGACGGCGTGATGGTCATCGACCAACACGCGTTGCACGAGCGGATCCTCTACGAGCAACTGCGCGCTCGGGTGCTGGCCGGGCCGGTCGAGTCGCAAAACCTGTTGGTCCCCGAGCCCGTCGATCTTGCTCCGGCCGAGGCCGCCGCGGCCCTGGAACACAAGGACCTTCTCGCGCAACTGGGCATGAGGGTCGAGCCCTTTGGCGGCGATACGGTGCTGGTCTCGAGCTACCCGGCGATGCTGGCCAACCTCAACCCGGCCGAGTTGTTGCACGAGGTGCTCAACCGACTGCTCGCCGGGGACAGGCTGCCCGATCGCCGCGATGTGCTCGACGATCTTCTCCACACGATCGCCTGCAAGGCGGCGATCAAGGCGGGCGACCGCCTCACGCCCGAGGAGATCGAGTCGCTCTTGGCCCAGCGCCACCTGATCGACGACGCCCATCACTGCCCCCACGGCCGTCCCGCGGCCTTGGTGCTCCGCCGCGAAGAACTCGACAAGCAGTTTGGGCGGATCTGAAAGGCGCGACGGGCTTGTCGGCAAGGCCCGCTCAGGGCGCCGCGCGTCCTTCCCACCGCTCCTCGGCCGCGCTACGGCGCGAGTACCAGGGCGCCAAGGACCACAAGTCGACGCGCCGTCCGACCGCATACTCCCGCGCGGCAAGCCGACCCACGGTCGACGCCTGGGGCTGCCAGAGCGACTCGTCCAGCGCGGTTACCCCCGACGGCAGACGGCCGGCCAGCTTTCGGACCACCGGGCCGCTGATCGGCACCTCGGGCGCAAGCGTGGCGAGCCACTGGTCGATCGCCAGCAAGCGGGCGGGCGATTGGGGAACACACCATCCCGACGCATCGCGGACATACACGGCCGCGACCACGTCGCCCCGTTGCGCGTCGATGGCGACCGCGACGCGTTGCACCTCGCTGGGGGCCTGATGGGCGATCACTGCAAGCGTGTCGATTCCCAGGACCTCGGCCCCGACGGCGTAGGCGAATGCCTTGGCGGTCGTCACCCCGATGCGCAGCCCGGTGAACGATCCCGGACCTTGGGTGACGGCGACCAGACGCACCTCGGCTGGGCGCCATCCCACGGTCTGGAGGATGGACGCGATGGCCGGGGCCAGCGACTGGGCGCTACCCGATCCGGGAGCTAAACTTGATTGGGCCAACAGGTTGCCATCGCAAAGGACGGCCACGCTGCCGGCAGTGCCGCTGGTCTCGAGGGCCAGGAGTTTCATGATGGACCAGGCTGAAAGAGGGGTGCCGGCCGGGACCCGGTTGGCACGGATGTCCAGAAGGGTGTCCGCGCGCTGTCGTCTCCCCGTAACCCACGACGGCGCAAGGCGATCTGCCGCACGCCCCCTCGACTTGACCCCACTGGTGCGTAACAATACACTGTGCGGTGACTTGAGGCGTGCTGGCCATTTCCTGCACCTCCGGCCCGGGGTTCGCCACGGGCGCATGAAAGTGTTCCGACGTGAAACGCGCGCTGATCAGCGACATCCATAGCAACCTGGAAAGCCTCACGGCGGTGCTGGCCGACCTTCGGGCGCAGGGTGTCGAGGAAGTGTACTGTCTGGGCGACGTGGTCGGCTACGGCCCGAACCCCCGCGAGTGTATCGACCTTGTCATGAAGTGCAAGGTCTGTCTGCTGGGCAACCACGACCAGGGGGCTCTGTTCGACCCCGAGGGTTTCAATACCGGGGCCGAGCGTGCCATCTTCTGGACCCGCGAGCAGCTCGAGAACAGCAACTCGCCCGCCGGCAATCGCCGCTGGGATTTCTTGGGCGAATTGCCACGCAACCATCTCGAAGGGAAGTTCCTATTCGTCCATGGGTCGGCCCGAAACCCGCTCAACGAATACGTCTTCCCCGAGGATATCTACAACCGGCGCAAGATGGAGAAAATCTTCGCGCTGATCGAGAAGTACGCCTTTCAGGGACATACTCATGTGCCGGGCGTCTTCACCGAGGATTTCCGGTTTCTTAGTCCCGAAGAAATCAACTACGAGTACCGCCTGGGCGATGCCAAGGTGATGATCAATGTCGGCTCCGTCGGGCAGCCGCGCGACGGCGACCCTCGGGCGTGCTATGTGATCCTGGAAGACGACCTCGTCCGTTTCCGCCGCGTCGAATACCCCGTCGAAGAGACCATCCGCAAGATCTACGCCATCCCCGACCTCGACAACTACCTCGGCGACCGACTTCGCGACGGACGGTAACGCCAGGATAAGGGACGCAGGATGACAGCCGCCAGGTCGGACGGACGCCATCCCGCATCCTGGGTCGTTCTCCCCCCTTCGACACCTTGGTCGCCACGATTCCGCCGCCATGGCTTCTGGCATTGCAAGATTCTCCCCAACCGGGAGAATGAAAAGAGCTAGATTTGACGGAGCCAGCTTGCCGGTATCCCCCACATGGGCGGGTGCGTCAGAGCGTTCGGCCGGGTCTTACGCCGTTGTGAGGTGGTCGCGTCATGGAGCAGAACTCGATGCAGGGGATGTGGGGACGGTATTTCCTCTTCATCCTCTTGTCGATCGCCGTTCTTGTCGGGCACTCGTTCTGGATGGCGCGCAACGCCCCCAAGCGACAGCCAGCGGCCGAGGCGCCGGTCCCGGTGGCCCAAGGCGTCGGAGGGGCCAACGACGAGGGCCAGCCGGCCAAGGTTCCCCCGGGGGCGGCCGACAAGCCGGCCGAGGCCCCGAAACCGGCCGAGAAGCTTTTGGTCGTCAAAGAACCCAAACATCCCGACGCCTACGTGACGCTGGGTTCGCTCGATCCGTCCAGCCCGTACCGCATGTTGGTGACGGTGACTGCCCGGGGCGCGGCGGTCGCCCGGGTCGAACTCGGTGGCGAGCGTTTCCGTGACGTGGAGGACCGCAGCGGCTACCTGGGCCAGATCGTCGTCGATGAGAACGTTCGCGGCACGGGGTGCCCGGTGCAGGTCGTCGGTTCCGGGACGCCTGCCGCGGCCGCCGGGCTGCGCCCTGGCGACGTGATCACCGCGGTCGATGACGTGCGCGTCACCGGCTGGGAGACCCTTAAGGGCGCCTTGGCCAAGACTCGGCCCGGCCAGACCATCGCGCTGACCTTGGAAGGCAGGCCCGAGCCCGTGGCCGCCACGCTGAGCCGCCGGCCGCTCGAGGTGATTCGTCCGGAGGCGGGCGACCCCCTGTCGTTCTTGCTCACCCTGCGGCAAATCGACGACCTGAAGCTCGAAGCTCCACCGCTGGATCCCAACCAAGAACAGGCTCGGCCGCCCGCGCTGAACCAGGAGATCGAAGGGCTCGATCTGCGTTCGGGCAATTGGAAGATCGTTGCTCACGACGAGGAGCAGGTCACGCTCCGCCGCCGGCTGCCGACATGGGGCCTTGAAATCGACAAGGTGTTCCGCCTGGCCAAAGTGCCCGAGCAAGACCAGGCCGATCCCAACTATCCTGCCTATCACCTGACCTTCGAGGTCGCCATCCGCAACACCGGCGGCGAGGCCCGCAAGGTCGCTTATCAGCTCGATGGTCCGACGGGGCTGCCCACCGAGGGGTGGTGGTACGCCTCGAAGGTGAGCCACTACTGGTTCAAGGGCGTGGGCCTGCGCGACGTGATCGCTTCGTTCGGACCGCCCGAGCCGAACGTCTACTCCGCCGTGGAAATCGCCCACGGCGAATGGCGCAAACCCATTCGGACCGACGACCAGAAAGGCGACCTGGCGTTCGTGGGGGTCGATGCCCAGTACTTTTCGGCGGTGATGATTCCCCAGCGCCAGGCTGCGGGGCAATGCCGGTTCGCCGAGTGGCAGCCCATGGCCGTGGGCGAGGCACCCAAGGACGTGCCGACGAAGACCAACACGAGCTTTCGGCTCTCGAGCGTCGCGCGCGACGTCAAGCCCCAGGCGACCTGGGTCGACAGCTTCCAGGTGTTCGCCGGTCCGAAGAAGCCCGATCTGCTCGATGCGTACGGGCTCAAGGGAATTCTCTACTACGGCTATTTCTGGTGGTCGGCCAAGCCAATGCTGTGGCTGCTTCACTTCTTCCACGACTACCTGGTCTTCAACTACGGGCTGGCGATCATCATGCTCACGGTGGTCGTGCGCGGCTGCATGTTCCCGCTGAGCAAGAAGCAGGCCATCGGCGCCCAGAAGATGCAGGAAATCCAGCCCGAGCTGAAGCGGCTGAAGGAGAAATACAAGAACGACCTCCAAGCCATGGGCCGCGCCCAGCGCGAGCTGTTCGCCAAGTACAACTACAACCCTTGGGGTGGCTGCCTGATCGTCTTCCTTCAGTTGCCGATCTTCGTGGGCTTGTACCGGGCCCTGATGGTCGATGTCGAACTGCGCGGCGCGGCGCTGGTGAGCCAGAGCATTCGCTGGGCCTCGAACCTCGCCGCGCCCGATATGCTCCTCGATTGGAGCGGCTTCATGCCGGGCTTTGTCACCCGAGGCATCGGTTTCTTCGGCCTCGGGCCGTACTTCAACCTCCTGCCAATCATTACGGTCGTGCTCTTCTTGTGGCAACAGAAGAAGTTCATGCCGCCGCCGGCCGACGAGCAGGCCGCGCTGAACATGAAGATCATGCAGTACATGATGGTTTTCATGGGTGTGCTGTTCTACAAGGTGGCCAGCGGGCTGTGCCTGTACTTCATCGCGTCGAGTCTCTGGAGCATCGCCGAGCGCAAGTACTTGCCCAAGACGGCCTCGAGTCCCGAAAGTCCGCCTCTGGCGGACAAGCCGCGCGACAACCCCATCCTCGCGCGGCTGATCAAACCTGACGGCGCTCCGGCGAAGGAGGCAAAGCGGCGGCGTTCGCGCCGACGCCGGTAACCGATCGAGCATCGCGCCGGGCCAGTCGCGGCGAATCCGAGGCCTGCCGCGCATTCCGCGACTTCCGAAGTTCCTGGCAAGCCGAATCGCGCTCCCGCGGTCTGTGGGGTTACGCGTCCGCCGTTGGTTCCAGGCCTCGCGTTTTTCCCCCCAATGGGTCGGCCAGGTGGCGTACCCACGCCGCGTGCCCATGCGCTTGTGGCCTACTCTTTACTCAGAAGCTCGGTTCTTCACGCGCATCGCGGACCCAAAGGACGGAGGGCAAGTCATCCAATGACCGTCGTACACAGTCCGCCGAGCGAGGCCGCTCCCGCGCTCGATGCGGCCATGAAGCGCATTGACGATATTTCCACCTTGCCGCAAATCGCCCTGCGCGTCATGCAGGTGGCCCGGGACGAAAGCGTCTCGGCGGCCGAGCTCAAGGCCGTCATGGAAAACGACCCGGCGCTGAGCGCCCGGGTGCTGCGCTGCGTCAACTCGGCGGCGTATGCGCTGCGCACTCGGGTGACGAACCTCCAGCAGGCGATCTCGTACTTGGGCACGAAGCAGATTCGCAATCTGGCGATGACGGCGTGCGTCAGCGATATGTTCCGCAAGGACGAGCGCATCGGCCCGTACCGCCGCCGCGAGCTCTGGCGCCACCTGGTTTCGGTCGGGATCGGCGCGCGGCTGATCGCCATGCGCCGGCGCTTTGCGGAGTTCGAAGATGCGTTTCTGGCCGGCTTGCTCCACGACGTGGGCATTGTGTTGGAAGACCAGCATTTTCACGAGGCCTTCCGTCGCGTGGTGGCCGGCCTGGACGGGACGCGCACGCTTGGGGCGGTCGAGCGGGAGGTCTTCGGGTTCGACCACATGATGCTTGGCGAGCGCCTCGCCGCCTCCTGGGGGTTTCCCGAGGCCGTGCGCGGCGCCGCGCGTCACCACCACGCGGCGATGGCCTATTCGGGCGAAAGCGCCGATGTGATCCGATGCGTCGAAGTCGCCAATCTGCTCTGCACGGTCAAGGGCGTTGCGTCGGTCGGCGTCAAGCTGGTCAAGGTGTGCCGGGCCACGTTCACGGCCCTCTCGCTGAGCCAGCAGGACCTGAAGGTGCTCGACGAGGACCTCAATCGCGAACTGGCGAACAACGCCACGCTATTCAGCATGTGAAAGGCCTCTCATGCAGGAATTCGTGGACGACATCGCCGGTCTGCTCGCAATGGTCGGCACCGAGGGCCCGTCGCTCGAGGCCCCGAGCCCCTTGCCGCCCGAGTCTTGCCTGGTGTTCCTGGCCGACCTCGAGGGGAGGCTGTTGTGCCGGGGGCAGGGCCAGACCGAGGCGCCGGTGGCGTTGGCTACCGCGGCGCGCGACGCGGCCCGGCGGCTCCGCGACGCCAACGCCTGCCGCTTCGTGCTCGGCGACAGCGGGTCGCCGTTTGCCGCGGTGGTCATCCGGCTGGCAAAGCCGTGGGACCAGCGCGTCGTGGGATGCCTCGTTCCTGGCGGTATTTCCTCGCTGTCGCAGGTGGACGAGCGCGAGGTCGTCTTCGCCGCCGTGCTTGCCGCCTGGGACCGCGCCCGCGACGAAAACCGCCACTTGGCCACGCGCATCCAGCATTTGCTGGCCGAGCGCGAAATGCTTGGCGCGTCGCAATCGCAGGCGCTGGCCGTCGCGCTCGAGGAGCGCGATCGGCGGCTCCGCGAGCAAGAAACGCACCTGGGCGAGATCAAGCGGCTGCACCTGGAGACCGAAATGGTGCTCAACACGGCCGGCGAGGGGATCCTGGGGCTGGGCGAGGACGGGCGAATCACGTTCGTCAACCCGGCGGCCGCCGCGCTGTTGGGCTACAGCGTGAAGGACCTGCTCGGCAAGGAGTGCCACGACACGATCCACCCGTCGCTTACCGACGGCAGCCCGTGCCGCAAGGGGACCTGCCCGGTGTTCGATGCCCCGGACGCGCCAGGCATGTCGGCGGTCGAAGGGCAGTTCTTCCGTCGCAAGGATGGGCGCAGTTTTCCCATCGAATTCACGTCGCGTCCGATCCGCGACGGCGAGAAGGTCCTCGGGCGCGTGATTACCTTCCGCGACATCACCGAGCGCCGCAAGCTCGAGACTCAGTTGCGGCGGGCCCAGAAGCTCGAGTCGATCGGCCAGCTTGCCGCGGGAATCGCCCACGAAATCAACACGCCCACCCAGTTCATCGGCGACAACACCCGGTTCCTCCAGGAAGCCTTCGGCGAGATCGTGCCCGTGCTCGAGGCATGCCGCGCCGCGGACTCGTCGCCAGGGGCCAGCCCGCCGCCCGCCCAACTGCTCGATGCCATCCGCACCAGCGCCGCCCAGGCCGACATCGCCTACCTCGTCGAGGAGATTCCGAAGGCGATCGCCCAGTCGCTCGAAGGGGTCGAGCGCGTCACCACGATCGTCCGCTCGATGAAGGAGTTTTCGCACCCCGATGGCGAACGGCAGCAGGCGATCGATCTGAACCGCGCGATCGAAAGCACCGTCACCGTGGCACGGAACGAATGGAAGTACGTCGCCGATCTCGAAACCGACTTCGACCCCGAATTGCCCCTGGTCACGTGCCACCCCGGCGACATCAACCAGGTGATCTTGAACCTGATCATCAACGCGGCGCACGCGATCGGCGATACGGTGCGCGATGGTCCCGGCCAGAAAGGCAAGATCACCATTTCGACGCGGCGCGACGGCGATGGGGTCGAAGTCCGCGTGGCGGACACGGGCACGGGCATCCCCGAGGAAATCCGCTCCCGCGTGTTCGACCCGTTCTTCACCACCAAACCGGTCGGGCGCGGCACCGGCCAGGGACTGGCCATCGCCCATGCCGTCGTCACCGAGCGGCACCGCGGCACCATCCACTTCGAGTCGAAGGTCGGCGAGGGGACGACCTTCGTCATCCGCTTGCCGCTCCGAAGCGATCCCGGAGAGGCGCCCGGGGAGAAGTTGCCATGACCAAGAAGCTGCTGCTGGTCGACGACGAGAAGTCCGTGCTGGACGCCCTCGAGCGCGCCCTTCGGCCAACGCGCCATGACTGGGAGACGACCTGCGCGGACCGAGCCGACGCTGCCTGGGACCTGCTTTGCCGGTCGGAGTTCGACGCGGTCGTGACCGACGTGAAGATGCCCGGCATGTCGGGCCTCGATCTGCTTTGCCGCATCCGCCAGTCGGACGACACGCGCGACCTGCCGGTCGTCGTGCTCACCGGGTTGGCCGACCACGACCTCAAGCGGAAGGCCCTCGAACTGGGCGCCTCGGACCTGTTCAACAAGCCGGTCGACCGCGGCGAATTGGCCGCGCGCCTGCAAAGCGCCCTGGAAGGGAAGGACCGGCAGGACGAGATGAAGGCCCAGTTGAACCGTCTGCGCGAGGAACGTCGCCAGCAGGACGCGGCCGCGGCGCAGCGCCGCCTGGCCGACATCTGCCGCCTGGCGGCCGCGGCGGAGTGCCGCGACGAGACCACGGGCAACCACGTGGTGCGCGTGGCGTACTACAGCCGGGCGGTGGCATCAGAACTCGGTCTGGCCCCGCCGTTTGTCGAGGCGATCCTCCTGGCGGCCCCGCTGCACGACATCGGGAAGATCGGCATCCCCGACGCCATCCTGCGCAAGCCCGGCCCCCTGACCCCCGGCGAACGCGCCGTCATGCAGCGGCACTGCGTGATCGGGCACCAGATCCTGACCAACCAGTCGCCGGTCGTGGCGATGCTCTCGGCGGATTGTCCTGGTCTGCTCGGCCGGGAGGATCCGTACGATCCCGTCGTGGAAATGGCCGCGTCGATCGCGCTGACCCACCACGAGCGGTACAACGGGCAAGGGTACCCGCTGGGGCTTTCGGGCACGCAGATCCCCCTGGCCTCGCGGATCGTCGCCCTATGCGACGTGTTCGACGCCCTGATCAGCCAGCGACCCTACAAGGGTCCCCTTCCCGAGGACAAGGCCCTGGGGCTGCTCGAAGCCGAATCGGCCTCGCACTTCGATCCGGCGGTGCACCGGGCGTTCGTGCGCGCGCTGCCCGCCGTGCGTGCGATCCGGACGCGGTTCGACGGGCCGCTTGCCGATTTCTGGAGCCTGCCGGGAGACGACGCATGAAGCGGCTCTTGTTCGTCGACGACGAGCGGAAGATTCTCGACGGCCTGCGCCGGATGCTTCGCGGCCTGCGGAGCCGGTGGGAAATGGAGTTCGTCGAAAGCGGCGCCGAGGCCCTGGCCCGCTGCATCGCGACGCCGTTCGACCTCGTGGTCACCGACATGCGCATGCCGACCATGGATGGGGCGGCGCTATTGCGCGAAATCGCCCGCGCGAGCCCCGCCACGATCCGGATCGTGCTGTCGGGGCAGTGCGACCGCGCGACGGTGCTGAGCACCGTGGCGACGGCCCACCAGTTCCTCACGAAGCCCTGCAACCCCGAGGTGCTCATGGCGACGCTGGCGCGCGCTGGCGCGTACCGCGACGCGCTGGCCGACGCGCGGCACCGGCTCATGGTGGGGCAGATCGCCTCGGTCCCGAGCCTGCCGGCCCGCCACGCCGAGCTGGCCGCCGAGGCCGCCTCGCCCGACGCCTCGGTCGACCGGATGGGCGCGATCATTGCCGCCGACGTGGGCATGTCGGCCAAGATCGGGCAGTTGATCCATACCAGCTTCTTCGGCGCCCCGCGGCGCGTGGCGTCGCCGAAGGCCGCGACCGGCTTGTTCGACCTGGACACGCTTCGGGCGATGGTGCTTTCGACGCCGGTTTTCGAGCCGTTCGACTCGGGGCTTGCGACCCACGCGGTGTTGGGGCTTCTGACGGACCACGCGCTGGCCGTGGCCGCCTCGGCCCAGCGCATCGCCACGATGGAAAGCGACGACCCCTCGGTCGCGCACGACGCCTGCTGGGCGGGGATGTTGCACGATGTGGGCCTCCACCTCTTGGCCGCGCGCGCCCCGGAATGCTTCGAAACGAGCCTGCGCGACTGGCAGGCTGGCCGGGCCCCCTTGCCCGACCTCGAACAAAGCATCCTCGGCACCACCCACGCCGACATCGGCGCCTACCTCTTGACCCTCTGGGGGTTTCCCGACCGCATCACCGAGGCGATCGCGCTGCACCACGCGCCCGGCCGGTCAACCCAAACCGGGTTCTCGCCGCTGACCGCCGTCCACGTCGCCGATGCGTTCGATCAGGAACGCGTGGGGGGGCCAGGCGCCGTAGCGACGGGTTTGGACCGCGCCTATCTCGCGCGACTGGGCCTCGACGGCCGGCTCGACGCCTGGCGGACGACCCTGGACGAACCCATGCAGCAAGGAGCCTGTCGATGAACGACCGCATCCTATGCGTGGACGACGACCCGAACGTGCTCCAGGCGTACCAGCGGGCCTTGCGCAAGCGGTTCCACCTGGAGATTGCCCTGGGGCCCGAAGAGGCCCTCGATGCCGTGGTCTCGCACGGCCCGTTCGCCGTCGTCGTGGCCGATATGCGCATGCCCGGCATGAACGGCGTCCAGTTGCTCGCCCAGGTCCGGCAGCACGCGCCCGACGCGGTGCGCATCATGCTGACCGGTAACGCCGACCAGAAGACCGCCATCGACGCGGTCAACGAGGGACACATCTTCCGGTTTCTCACCAAGCCCTGCCCCCCCGACGTCTTCGCCCGCGCCCTCGAGGCCGGCATCGAGCAGCACCGGCTGATCACGGCGGAACGGGACTTGCTGTCGAAGACGCTCAGCGGCAGCGTGAAGGTGCTGACCGACGTGCTGAGCCTTGCCAACCCGCAAGCGTTCGGGCGCACGGCCCGCGTGAGGCCGCTGGTCGCTCGGCTGTGCCAAGCGGTGCGGGCGGAGCGGACCTGGGCGATCGAGATCGCGGCGATGCTCTCGCAGATCGGGTGCGTCTCGATTCCCGCAGAGACGCTGTCGAAGATCGCTCAGCACCAGCCGCTGTCGCCCAAGGAGGCCCAAGCGTACCAGGCGCATCCCGCGGCCGGCGCCCAATTGCTCGCGAAGATTCCGCGCCTGGAGGAAGTGGCCCAGATCGTTGCGTATCAGAACAAGCGGTTCGACGGCGAGGGTTTCCCGCCCGACCCCCGGTCCGGCGACGCGATCCCCTTGGGAAGCCGGATTCTCAAGGTGGCGCTCGATTGGGACGCGCTCGTGTCCGACGGGTTGCCCGAGGATCTTGCCATGGCCGAAATGAACGACCGCGAGGGGTGGTACGACCCGATCGTGCTCGATGCGCTGCGCGGGCTGCTGGGCATTCCGCAAGCCTACGTGATCCGCCAGGTCCGCGTCGACCATGTGCCCGTCGGCGCGGTTCTGGCCGATGACGTGTGCTCCCTGGGCGGCACGCTCTTGTGCGCCAAGGGACAAGAGGTGACGGCCTGGGTTCGGGCTCGCCTGCGCGGGTACGCGACGAGCGTGGGCATTGCGGGGCCGATCCGCATCTTCGTGCCGGTCGACGCGACCTCGGGCGTGCTCGCCGAGGCGACGCCGAGTTCGGCCCCGAAGCCCCTGGCGCCGCCGCCGGTCCCGCCGCCGGCCTCTCCGGTGGCCGCGGTCTCCCCGATCGACGCGGGACCGCCCGAGGATTTCCCCAACAGCCTTTCTGACCTTTTCAATCTCCAGGATTCGTGACTCCGTTTTCGCCATGGACGAAACCGTCCATCCACGCACCCGTTTGGTTTGGGACGAGACGGCGGCCGATCGGGGGCCCGAGGCCGCGCAGCACTGCGACGAGGCTCGGCTCGAAGCCCTCTTTCGGCTCAGCCAGATGGCCGACGCCTCGTTCCGCGAGGTCGTCGCGTTTGGCATGGAGGCGGGGATCCGCCTGACCGGCAGCCAGCTCGGCTACGTGGCCCTGGTCAACGACGACGAAACCAAGATGACGATCCACTCCTGGTCGCAAGCCGTCCAGGCCGCGTGCCGTATGGAGCAGCAGCCGATCGAGTTCCCGCTGCAATCGGGTGGCCTTCTCGCGGAGGCCGTGCGGCAGCGCCAGCCGTTCCTCACGAACGATTACGCGGCGTCGGACTGCCGGAAGCACGGAACGCCGCTGGGCCACGTGGCCATCACACGCTACTTGTGCCTCCCGGTCCTCCACAAGCAGAAGGTCGTGCTCGTGGCTGCCGTGGCCAACAAGGCCGACGACTATACCCAGTCCGACGTGCGCCAGCTCACGCTCTTGATGCAAGGCGTCTGGCTGCATCTCGAACGCCAGAAGACCGAAGAAACCCTGCGCCAGCACCGCGACGACCTCGAGCGGCTCGTGGCCCAGCGGACCGCCGAACTGAACAATCGCGTCCAGGAGATGCGATGCCTGCGCGCGATCTCCGAGGTGCTCGAAGAAACGCCCGCCGACGACCTGTCGGCGCTCCAGCGCGTGGTCGAAATCCTCCCGTCGGCACTGCGTCGCCCCGAGGCCGCGGGCGCCCAGATCACCCTGAACGGGCAGCGCTGGAGCACGCCCGGATACCGCGAGACGCTCCAGCGCCTCAGCGCGCCGGTCTTCGTCGGCGGCAATCTGGCCGGCGCGGTCGATGTCTGCTACCTCGACGATAATCCGGCTGCGCCGGAAAAGCCGTTCTTGGACGAGGAACTCGCCCTGGTCGAAGAGGTGGGGCGCACGCTCGGACACGTGCTTCATCGCAACCTGTCCGAGGCCAAGGCGAGGTCGCTCCAGCGTCAAATCGAGCAGGTGCTCGCCGTGACCCGGACCGGCTTGCGCATTTTCGACACCGACTGCAACGCGCTGTATGTCGATCCGGCCCGCCAACGCCACTGCGGCCCGTCACGGCAAGACGGCTGCCGAGCCTACTGCGGGGGTTCCAGGACGTGCGAGGACGACGACATCCTCAAGGCCCTGGCCGGCAAAAAGCCGATCGTCTCCGAGAGGGCTCTCCATGCCGAAGGCGGCCGGCCCGTGCAGGTCACCACCATTCCCTACCAGGACGCGGACGGCCGGTGGCTCGTGGCACAAGTCGAGGTCGACCTGTCGGAGCGGAAACGCATGGAGCAGGAACTCTCGCAAGCCCAGCGCCTGGAGGCCATCGGCCACCTCGCCGCCGGAATCGCCCACGAGATCAACACGCCCATCCAGTTCATCGGCGACAATCTGCGATTCCTCGACGAGGAACTCAAGAACGTCGCCGTGGCCCTCGAGAAGGTCGGCTCGCTGGCGGCCGCGCACCGGCAGGCGGGTCGCGCCGGTGGCGAACTGGTGGAAATCGACGAAGCCCTGCGCCAGGCCGACCTTGGGTATTTCCTCGAGGAAGGGCCGCGGGCCATCGCCCAATCGATCGAGGGCGTGGCGCGCGTTGCCGAGATCGTGCGCGCGATGAAGGAGTTCTCGCACCCCGGCGCACGCGACGGCGCCGCGACGGACCTGCATCGCGCGGTCGAGAGCACCCTGACCGTCTCGCGCAACGAGTGGAAGTACGTCGCCGATCTGGAGACCGACTTGGCCGCCGATCTGCCGCCGGTGCGCGCGAGGCTCGGCGACATCAACCAGGTGCTGCTGAACCTCGTGGTCAATGCCGCCCATGCCGTGGCCGAGGCAGTGCGCCAAGGGCTGCGCGAGCGGGGCAAGATCGTGGTTCGCACGCGCCGCGATGGCGATCACGCCGTGCTCGAGGTCGAGGACACCGGCATCGGGATCCCCGAGGAAATCCAACCGCACATCTTCACCCCGTTCTTTACCACGAAGGAAGTCGGCCGGGGGACCGGTCAAGGCCTGGCCCTGGCGCGCTCGCTCGTCGTCCAGAAATACCAAGGCACGATTACCTTCCGAAGCGAGCCTGGCAAGGGAACGGTCTTCACGGTGCGCCTGCCGCTCGACCGCGGGGCCGACACGTTGGCCACCAGCCACACCACACCACAGGAGCTGCCAGGATGAATACCACGGTGCTCTTGGTCGACGACGACGAAAACCTGCTCCACGGACTTGCCCGCGTGCTGCGCCACCAACCGTTCCGGCTTTTGACCGCGCGGTCCGGAGACGAAGCCATGTGGGTGCTCAAGACCCGCACCGTCGACGTGATCGTCGCCGACGAGAACATGCCCGGCATGTCGGGAACCGAACTGCTGGCCTGGGTCGCGCGCGAGTGCCCGCAGGTCGTCCGGATTGTGCTCACCGGGCACGCCACGGCCGCGACCGCGATCCGGGCGATCAACGAGGTCGGCGTGTATCGCTTCTTCACCAAGCCTTGCCACGAAGTGGAATTAGCCTTGGCGATTCGCAAGGCCATCGAAGAGAAGGAGGCGACGAGCCGCTGCTCCGGATAACTTAGCGAGCGATGCCCGCGCCCGTGGGACACTGCCACCCCCCCTCCCCAGAGCGGATGCTCGCCGCGCGGCCGTCTTTTTCCGGTGCCCATGCTGGGACGCTTGAACCTGCCGCTGTTGGTTACCATCGGCATGCACGATCCCGAGGTGAACGGGAGGCTTGCTCCTCCGGAAGAGGCACTGGCGCAAGATCGTCCCAGTCCAGAAAATACGCAAAACCGGCACGTCGCTCTGAATTGGCTTTGCTTCGCTGACCGATAAGAATTGCCGCGCGTGGCTATGGTGGGTTCAGCCGGGCAGACCCTCGGCGTCTGCCTCGTTCGACGCGTGTCATCGTCATTCAGGGGGGTGCAGCAGTGCATCGAGCCTCCAGGTCGGATTACGCCTTCACGAGAAATACCCAACGGATTCATCCCACGGCCATTGTCAGCCCGATGGCCCAAATCGCCGACGACGTGGAGATTGGCCCCTTCTGCGTCGTGGAACCGGAAACGACGATCGGTCCCGGGTGCCGGCTGGAAAGCCGAGTGGTGGTGAAAAGCGGCACAGTGCTCGGGCCGAGTAACCACCTTTTCGAGGGGGCTGTCGTGGGCGGGCTGCCTCAGCACGTCCATGTGCCCGAGCGGCCCGGCAAAGTGATCCTCGGCGCGGGCAATACGATCCGCGAGAACGTCACCATCCACCGCGCCCTGGACGAGGAAGACGCCACGATCGTTGGCGACAACAACCTGCTGATGGTCAACGTCCACATCGCCCACGACTGCCGCGTGGGAAACAACACGATCTTCGCCAACAACTCGATGCTGGCCGGACATGTGACCGTCGGCGACCGGGCGTACGTGTCGGGCGCCGCCGCCGCGCACCAGTTCTGCCGCATCGGCTCGCTGGCGATGGTGGGCGGACAGTCGCACTTGACCAAAGACGTGCCCCCGTTCGTTACGGTCGATGGCCTCAGCAGCTACGTGGTGGGATTGAACCAGATCGGATTGCGCCGGGCCGGCTACAGCGGCGCCGAGATCCGGCGTTTGAAAGACGCCTACCGCGTCATCTACCGCAGCAACCTCACCTGGAACGAGATCCTCGCGCGGCTGAAGGACGAATTCACCGAGGGGCTGGCCGCCCAGTTCTACCAGTTCCTCTCGACCACCACCCGCGGGATTGTTCAGGAACGTCGTCTGCCCCCGGGCGCCACGATCAAACTGCGCCGCGAGTACGACGAAACCGAGGAGTTGCCCCACTTGCACATGCGAGCCGGATAGCCCTCGCCCAGACCGAATGGCCTCCAAAGACCGAACGAGGTCGGGTCGCGGACCGCGCTACGGGCCGCGAAGCACCATCATCACCGACGGGCTGACCTGGGGGGCGATCTCTTCCCAATCCAGCGGCCGCTCGGCCTTGCGGGGCAACGCCAGCGACAGCTCCGGGGGCAGGTGTTTGGCGAGGAATCGGCGCAACACGTCCGACGGTAACGCCATGCCGTAGCTGTCGACCCCGACGCCCCCGTAGCTCTTCGCGGCCACCATGCCGACCGCGTTGCCGTACACGTCGCACAGCGGACCGCCGCTGTTGCCCGGATTGATGCGACAGTCGAGCACGAACATGCCCTCGGGAGTCTCGTCGGGCGTGGCGCTGATGATGCCCTGGGTCAGTTTCAGCGCGGCATCGCTCCACGAGTTGGCCGGCGGAAAACCGATCGCCAGCACGCGGGCCCCGCGCCGCGCGCGCGACTCCGCCAGCGGAATGGGCGCCAACGCGATCCCTGGCGGCAGCTCGACCTTCAGCAGGGCGATGTCTTGCCGGGCGTCCTGGGCAACGATCTGGGCAGGCCACACGTCGCCTCGGCCCGAGAGGCGGACCCGAATCGACTTCGCCCCCTGGATCACGTGGTGGTTCGTCAGGACCAACCCGCCGGGCGCGACGGCGAATCCGGTCCCCGTCCCCACCCCGCGGATGGCCGCCACCGCCATCGCCAGTTGTTCGCGGAGAATCGGATTGCGCGGCCGGCAGGCCAATCCGGCCTCGGCCTGTTTCAGCGCGGCATCGAGTTGGCCCGAGACCGATAGCGCCCCGGCCGCGTAGTAGTGCAGCGACGCGGCCCGGTCGGGATTCCTCAACGGGTGCGTGCGCAGCCATTCATCCAACTCGGCGACGCGGCGGTCGATCTCCTGACGGTTCGGCCGATCGAGCTGCATCTCGACCAACGAGACCATCCATACCGCGTGGAACACGGCCTCGTGGGCTCCGTGCTCGTTGCGGGGATCGTACTGGCGGACCATCGCCAGCCACTCCTGAAGCACGGCCTTGTACTGAGGTACCAGATCCAACTCGCCCAGCAAGGCCAGCGCCTTCTCGATCGCGCCCAGCTTCGCCTCGCCCTCGGCCGATTCGATCTGGCGGAACAGCCGGTCGCGTTCGGCGCGGTTGGCCTCGGCCCGCGCCAATCGCTTGGCGAACGTCTCGATGCCCCCCTCGGCGTAGTCGATCCATCCGAAGGGCAGACCTCGGGCGTCGGCCAGCACCATGCGCGGCAGGCGCCGCACCTGATAGTGGCGCTTGACGGCCAGATTCCGCTCGGGGTCGCGCACCCTGGCCCGGGCTTCACGCTCCCGAGGAAAATCGATCAGCACCGGGACGTATCGGTCGCCAATCGCCTTGGCAAACTCCGGCCGGCCGAGCACCTCCTGAAGCCAGCGCACCGAGAAGCGGTCGGATCCCAAGAACACGATGGCCAGGCTCTTGCCCTCGGCCGCGGCTTGCTGCCGCGCCGCGTCGACATCCTGGGACCAAGGAGCGAGGTTCGCCCGGGCTTGAGCGGCCGTGAGAAAGCTCGGGCCCGCGCTGGCAGGGAGGGGCTCGGGTCTTGGGGCCTCGGCGGCGGGATCGACCGGCGGCTCGGGCGATGGCTCTCGCGCTGGCCACGCCAGGTGGGCTGCCACGGCGATCGTCGTGGCCAGCAGGACGACCGCCGCCACCCAGAACCGGCGGCGCCAAGGCCCCCTGCCAAGGGCTGGCGCACGCGCCGGCGGATCGCTCGACGCCGCGTGGGTACCCGCGGCCGGGCCGGCCGGCACGGCAATGACGCCGCCGCACTGGGGACACTTGATCCGGCAGCCGGCGTACCTCGCCGCGACGTCAAACGCCGCGTTGCACGAATCGCATCGGCACCACACGCCCATGATCGCTGCCGCGCAGAGTCCGAGGAACGCCCAAACCTCATTATGCCCCGCATGGCGAAACGTCGCAATGTCGCCGGCCGTTACGACTCGTCCGGGGCACGGACTCCCTGGCCGGTTGGCGTGTCATCGGGCGGGCAGATGCCGAGGCTCGTCGAGTCCCAGACGCTTCATCTTCTTGTAAAGCGTCGTGCGGTTGATGCCCAGCGCGGCAGCCGTCGCCTGGCGGTTCCAGTGGTTGGCCTCGAGTACGTCGAGAATAATCTGGCGCTCGGGGTTGGCCAGGGCCTGTTTGAGCGTGCGGGATCCGAGCGGCTCGATGGCCACGGGGCCGGCGGCAAAGACGCTGGGGGGCAGGTCGTCCGGGCCGATCACCCGACCTTTGCCCAACAGCACGGCGCGCTCGATGACGTTTTGCAGCTCGCGCACGTTTCCCGGCCAGCGGTACGCGCGCAGCGCGGCCATCGCCTGTTCCGAGAACCCATCGACCTTCTTGCCCGACTCGCGCACCACCCGTTCGAGAAAATGCTGGCACAACAGCGGGATGTCGGAGATGCGCTCGCGCAACGGAGGAATCTCGATGTTGATGACGTTGATCCGGTAATAAAGGTCCTGGCGGAAGCGTCCTTCGGCCACCGCCCGGGCCAGGTCCTCGTTGGTGGCGAGGATCACCCGGGCATCGACCGTGAACGTCTTCGTCCCGCCGACCTGCTCGAACTCGAAGTCCTGGAGGATCCGGAGCAGCTTGACTTGCATTCCGGGGCTGGCCGTGCCGATCTCGTCGAGGAAGATCGTCCCCTCGTTGGCGAGCATGAACTTGCCGATCTTCTCGTTCATTGCCCCGGTAAAGGCGCCGGCAACGTGTCCGAACAACTCGCTTTCGAGGAGGGTTTCGGGCAGGGCCCCGCAGGCGACCTCGACAAAGGGCTTGGCGCGTCGCGAGCTGGCGCGGTGGATGGCCCGGGCGATGAGCGACTTGCCCGTGCCGCTCTCGCCGGTGATCAGCACCGTGGCCTTGGTGTCGGCCACGCTTTGAATCATGTCGTAGATGCGCAACATGCGGTGGTCGTGGCCGACGATGTTCTCCAGTCCGAACCGCAAGTCGAGTTGGGCCTTGAGGTTCCTGTTCTCCTCGATGACTTGGCGCTGGTTGAGGGCCCGCTGGATGGCCATGTCCAGCTCTTCGTCGATCAGCGGCTTGGTGAGGAAGTCGAACGCCCCAGCGCGGATCGCCTCGACCGCCGAGTCGACCGTGCCGTATCCCGTAATCATGATCACCGCCACGGTCGGATGGTGCTGGCGGCAGTGGGCCAGGATGTCGAAGCCGTCGCCATCGCGCAGGCGGATGTCGGCCAGCACCACGTCGTAACTCTTCCGGTCCACGGCGGTCAAGGCTTCCTGCCGGCTGGTGGCGGTATCCAACTGGTAGCCCTGCTCGCGCAGCCAGTCGGCCATGGCATGAAGCACTTGGCGGTCGTCGTCGACCAATAGCAGCGAACCTTTGGTCATAGAACACCACGAAAGAGGTGCGGCATCATGGGCTGTCGAAAAATATCTACGTCACGTCTGGGGGAGCGTCAAAAGATGCCCCGCCCGGACGCAGCCGCCGAACCTTAACCGATATCAGCCTTTTGGGGGGATCGGCGTAACGATTCCTTGACACCAAGTGTCCAGCATAACGGTTGCATGGTGGATGCTGGGCGTTGTGTTCAAGTTGGGCGACCCCAGCGGGAAGCCTGAGGTCGGGCAAGGCGACCCATTCCGCTGGATCGGGGGGGCTGACTAATTCTCCTGGGGGATACCTATATTTCGTTTTATGTACTACCATTTAGCGAGATCGTTTTCGGTGTTACGTCGTGGCGCGATTTCCGCAATTGTCACTGTCGTTTCCGGGAGTTCTGCATGAGCATCCGATTACTGATCGCCGACGACCACGAGGTCATTCGGACCGGCCTGGTCACCCTACTTCAGGGGTCCGAGATTGAAGTCGTGGGCCAAGCGGCCACGGGCAAAGAGACCGTGAGGCTGGCCGAGCAAATCAAGCCCGACGTTGTCCTCCTCGACATCCGCATGCCCGATGGCGATGGCCTGTCCACCCTCGAGAAGCTCCGCCAAAAGGCGCCCACCGCCAAGGTGGTCATGCTCTCCACCTACGATAACCCCACGTATGTGGCCCGGGCCGTGGCCTTGGGCGCCAGTGACTTTGTGCTCAAGGGCGCGACTCGGGATGCCCTGATCGAGACGATCCGGGCCGCGGCGGCGGGCGAATCGCCCTCGCGCGCCGGCGAGTTGCGGCGCGTGGCGGGCACGATGAAAGTCCGCCAGGTCATCGACGACGACGACGTGCCGTTGACACAACGCGAGACCCAGGTGCTGCGCCACGTCGCGCTGGGGTTGAGCAACAAGGAGATCGGCCGCTCGCTGGAGATCAGCGTCGAGACGGTCAAGGAACACGTGCAGAACATCCTCCGCAAGATCGCCGTCAACGACCGCACACAGGCCGCCGTGTGGGCCGTGCGCAAGGGCCTGGTCTAGGGGCCGCCGGCCAGAGGATGCTCTGCGGAAACGCCAACGAGCCCGCGGGTCTCGGCCCGTGGGCTCTTGTTTTCCCGGCGCCACCCCATGAAGGCCCTGATTCTCGTCGATCTTCAGAACGATTTCTGTCCCGGCGGGGCCCTGCCCGTGCCCGGCGGAGACGAAGTCGTTCCCCTGGCCAACCGACTTCAAGCCCGGTTCGACCTGGTGGTGGCCACCCAGGACTGGCATCCGGCCGACCACCTCAGCTTTGCCGCCAATCACCCGGGCAGGCAGCCGGGCGAGTCGGTGGAACTCGACGGCATTCGCCAGGTCCTTTGGCCGGTGCATTGCGTTCAGGAGACGCCGGGCGCCCAATTCCATCCCGCGCTGGACCGGTCGCGCATCGCGCGGGTGTTCCCCAAAGGCACGGATCCGCGGATCGACAGCTATAGCGGCTTTTTCGACAACGGCCGGCGCCGGGCGACCGGACTGGCCGAGTTCCTCACGGCGCGCGGCGTGGCCGAGGTCTATGTTTGCGGCCTGGCCACCGACTACTGCGTGAAGTTCACGGCGCTCGACGCCGCCCGACTCGGCTTCACGACGCACCTGCTGGCCGAGGCGTGCCGCGGCGTGGAACTTTACCCCGGCGACACCGAG
>DYLT01000383.1 GCA_020721945.1 Blastopirellula marina | reverse complement strand
GCCACGGCACGGGCTGGGGGGTGGGGCTACCTGCTAGGCGACGAAGGCGGCGCCTACGCCATGGCGCTGGCCGGGCTGCGGGCCGCGGCGCTGGCCGTGGACCGGCGCGGCCCGGCGACCGCGCTGGTCGATGCCTTCATGGTCCGCCTCGGGATAGCCAAGCCGATGGACTTGATTCCCGCCGTGTATCGCATGGCCAACGACCGTAGGACAATCGCTTCCCTCGCCGAGGTCGTATTCGAGTCGGCCGCCCACGACTTCCAGGCACGGTCGATTGTCGATCAGGGGGCGGCCGACCTGGCTGGATTGGTCCGATCGGTGATCGACAAACTAGGGATTTCCGAACCCTATGCGCTGGCGGTCTCGGGCGGCGAGTTGGTGGGGAACAAGGAGTTTCGCGACGCGGTCGTATCGCTTCTGGGGTGTGATAACGCTACACCCAATCGAGTGACCATCGTGCGCGATCCCGTGGCCGGAGCGGTCCTATTGGCAGCGTCGATGGGGGATGCGTGAGCCTGCCCCAGCGCGCTGGCGCAATTGCCCAGTACCGTACTATTGCTTCGTGCAACCGGCGTTATCGCCAAGGAGTTTGGGGATGTGGCAACGATGGGTATTGAGGTTCTTCTGGATGGCGCTGGCCGGGCTTGCCGCGCGCGGCAATGTCTTGGCCGGCTCCCTGGCGGATGACGTGGCGTCTGGGGGCCCGACCGTGCCTGCGACCGCTGCCCACGCGGCGTCCGATTCGTGGGCGCTGGTCTTTGTGCTCTTGCTGGCGACGTTTGTGGGTTTGGGCGTGATCATGCGGGTTTCCCGCCTGCTCCACACGCCGCTGATGTCGTTGACCAACGCGATCTCGGCCATCGCCGTGGTCGGCGCGATTCTCGTGGCCGGCCCCGATTACCCGTGGGGCATCCGTCTGCTGGGCGCCGTGGCCGTGTTCGCGGCGACGACGAACATCGTCAGCGGCTTCTTGATTACCGACCGCATGTTGCGCATGTTCAAGCAGACGCGCCAGGAGCCCAAGCCATGAGCCCCGCCACGAACGTCGTGGTCCAGTCGGCCTATCTGGTGGCCACGGCCCTGTTCGTCTTTTCGCTGCACTGGATGAACGACCCGCGCACGGCTCGCCGGGGCGTCCGGGCGGGGGTCGCCGCGATGCTGTTGGCCGTGGCCGCCACCTGGTTTCAGCCGCAGATCGTCCACCACGGTTGGATTGTCGCGGCCGTGGTGGCGGGGATTGTGGTGGGGGTGCCGCTATCGCGTGTTCCCCTGACCGCGGTCCCCCAACGCACCGCCTTGTCGCACGCCTTTGGCGGGTTGGCGGCCGGACTGGTGGGTACGGCCAAGTACTACCTCTGGCTTGCCGAAGACCCTGGCCAGTTGACCGCCTTCCGCATGGGTGCGATCGTGGCCGAGGTACTTTTGGGATTCATCACCCTGACCGGCAGCCTCATGGCGGCGGGCAAACTCCAGGAACTCAGGTGGATCCCGCAACGCCCCGTGACCTACCCCTATCAGAACGTCAGCAACATCGGGCTGTTGGCCCTGGCAGTGCTGTTGGGCGTCGGCCTGATCGTCTGGCCGACCGGGGCGTTCGCGGCCGTCGCCTTCCCGCTGGTCGTGGTGCTCGCGCTGGCCTTCGGGGTGCTCTTGGTCATTCCCATCGGCGGCGCCGACATGCCCACGGTGATCTCGATCCTCAATTCGTATGCCGGCCTGTCGGCCGTGGCGATGGGGTTCGTGCTCGACAACAAGCTGCTCATCACGGCCGGGGCGCTGGACGGATCCAGCGGCCTGATTCTCTCGATCATCATGTGCCGGGCCATGAACCGGTCGTTCACCAACGTGCTGTTCGGCGCCTTTGGCAAGGTGCAGCCCGCGGCGGCCGGCAAGGACGATCGGGTCTACAAGGCCGAGACGATCGAGGGCGCGGCCCAGGTGCTCGAACAAGCCAGCTTCGTCGTGATCGTGCCCGGCTACGGCATGGCCGTGGCCCAGGCCCAGCACCGGGTGCGCGAGTTGTACCAGGAGCTTCAGAAACGGGGCATAACGGTGAAGTTCGCCATCCACCCGGTCGCGGGCCGCATGCCGGGCCATATGAACGTGCTCTTGGCCGAGGCCGACATCCCCTATGCCGACCTGGTCGAGATGGACGAGATCAACCGCGACATGCCGCAGTGCGACGTGGCGCTGGTCATCGGCGCCAACGACGTGGTCAACCCGGCCGCACGCTACGACAAGACGACGCCCATCTACGGCATGCCGATCATCGACGCGGACAAGGCCCGAACCGTCTTCGCCATCAAGCGGAGCAAGAACCCCGGCTTTGCCGGGATCGACAACGAGTTGTACTTCCAGGACAAGACCTTCATGCTCTTCGGCGATGCCAAGGCCGTGGTCGGCGAATTGGTCAAGCACCTGGCCAGCCAGCGCAACGCGGGTTGAACGGGCGCACACCTCGGCGCGATCGGGCCGGCAGGGGACCACGGGCGGCATGGGCCCATCCGGCTTGCCGGGAGGAAGCCCGTGGATGCCGCGGGCGCGCCCATCAATCGCCCAGATTGTGCTCGACGACGGTTTCGCTCGACTTGCCGAGGTCGATGTCCGGAGACTTCGGTTTGCCTTCGGCGGCGCGGTGCAGATCGGTCATCACATTGCCCGTGACGGCGATGCGGCGGCACTTCGCGTCGGCCTGAATGGCCGGGCCGGCCAGTCCGGCGAAGACGTTCGCCGAGATGGCCACGTCGGTCGTCCCCTCGAGCACGATGCCCGTGGCCTCGTTCGGTTTGCCCTCGCGTTTGCGCTTTCCGCCGATGTGGCTGTCGGAGAAGTTGTTGCCCGTGATCACGATCCGGCCGCTGTCGGGGCCCACGCGGATCGAGCGGACGGCGGTGATCGTGAAGGTGTTGGCCGAGACGGTGCATCCCCAGGCGTCGCGCAGGTCGACGCCGCCGCCGAAGTCGTCGGCGATGACGTTGGCCGAGATCGTGATGCCGTAGCAGTCGCGGTCGAGGACCACGGCGGCGCCCTGGCACTCCTCGATCATATTGCCCGAGACCACCGAGCCGTAGGTGTTCTCGATGACCACGCCGTTGCCGAGATGGTCGTCGAGGTTGTTGCCGGTCATCGTGAGGTTGAAGCTGTCGAGGCAGCGCACGGCGTCGCCGTTTTCCTCGAAGTGGTTGGCGCTGACGACGATGTCGTGCCCGCCGTCGATCCACAGGCCGGCCTTCGTGTTGTAGGTGATGATCGAATCGGCAATGCGGGGGTCCTCGGTGCAGTTCACCAGGTGGATGCCGCTGGCGCCGTGGTGGTCGATCGAAAGCCCGTGGACGTAAAGCTCGTCGACGTTCTCGGCCAGGAGGCCATCGCCACTGGCGGGGTTGCCGCGTTGGGCGTCGACCGCCGCAGGATCGCCTTGGAGGCGGAAGTCGGCCAGTTGCACGCGCCAGATGCGGGCCTTGCGGTCCTCGGGGAACTGGGCGGGCCGCACGACCAACGTGGGCTCGCCCGCGGCACCGCAGTGGACGATCCGCGTGGCGGCGCCGCTCCCCTCGACCCGCGTATTGGCACGCGACAGCACCAGCGGCTTCTGAATGCGGAACTCGCCGGGCGGCAGCTTCACCCATCCGCCCGCCTCCGGCACAGCGTCGAACGCCTCCTGGAGCGTGGCATACTTCGAGGCGTCGATCGTCGCGGGCCCGGACACCGCGGCGGGCGAGTCACCGACTTGGGTCGACCCGAGAAGACGCCAGGCCAGAGCCAGAACGATCCCCAACAACGCGGCCGTCAAGGCGACGCGACGCATGTCGACGCTCCTTCCCTTTTGGTCTTCCTCTTACTGTGATTGTTCACGGGGTTCTTACTATCGTCATGCCGGCTGGAACCCCGCGGCAGCGGACCGACAATCGTCATCTTGAACAGGGGGATTTGG
>DYLT01000032.1 GCA_020721945.1 Blastopirellula marina | reverse complement strand
GGGTGCGGAGCACCCACCCTTCTACTACTCCGCGGGCGCATGTCACGGGGATCACCCAGGGCGAGCCGCTGGCGTGACGCGGCGAGGGGGCTTCCCAACGCAAGAGGATCGCCCCGAGTGGATTGACGGCCGGAGCGGACCGTACTAGGTTGGCAGTCGTTCGGAGGACACTTCTTCGTGGCTGGCCTCGGCCTGCGCACCCGGCGTCTGCGCGGCGCGGCCCGCGCGTCCCATTCCAGTCGAAAGGGGAGGGTCGAGTCATGGGGTCTTCACGTCGGCATTGGCTGATTCGGGCGGCCGGGGCGTTCGGGGTCTTGGCGTTGGCAGCAAGCTGGGCGGCCGCCCAAAGCGCGCCGCGGTTGCGTTACAACTTCCAAGCTGGGCGCGCGTACGCGTACGAGGTCAAGATCCTGGCCGATCGGGGCGACGAGGAAGAAACCCGGGAGGGAGTGTTCACCTACTCGGTCCGGTCGGCCAACGAACAACAGATGACGCTCGCGCACTCGGGCATGCTGGCGACGCACACGAAACTCAAGCCGGGTCGGGCCCCGGCGCCCGGCGGTTTTCCCCGGGGGATGCCGCCGTTTCCGCTGCGTGGACCGCGGTTTCCGCGCGGACCGAGGTTCGGACCATTCGGTCCCGAGGGCGTGACGATCAACCGCCAGGGCGAGATGCTGGTCGCCCGCGACTTGGACCACCTGCCCTACCTGCTCGGTGATGCGGAGTTGCTCGTGATCGAGTACCTGCCCGCCCAGGCGGAGGCCACGTGGGTCAAGCAGCGAGATATCGTGGTGCAGGAGCGCAAGTCGTCCGACGGCCCGTTCCCCCCGATGATGTTCGCCCCGCCGGGCGCGACGCCGCCCACATCGCAGCGCGGCGGATCGGAACGCACGGTGTACACGATCGCGGGAACCACGGGCGACGCCGTCCGCGTCACCAAGAGCTACCAGCTTCAAACCGGGGTCGAGGCAGGAGGGGTGGTCCGGTTCAACATGAGCGGGTCGGGCGAGTTCCAGTTCGACACCAAGGAAGGCGTGATCCGCACCCTCTCGATGAAGTACGACATCCAGGTCAACGAGCCGAACGTGACGGTGCGCGTGCCCGTTACGCTGACCTACCGCCTTTTGACGCCCGACGAACTGGCCGAACACAAGAAGCGTGCCGAAGAAGCCCGGGCCAGGTTGGCCGAGGCCGCGGCCAAGGCCAAGGCCCCGCAGCCGTTCGCACCCGGCGAGTGCGCGAAGCTGCTGGCCGACTTGAAGTCGGGCGACACCAGACGCATGCGCGCGGCCGCCGACCGGCTTCAGAAGGCCGAGGCCGATGAAAAGGCCTTTGAGGTCGCCACGGCGCTGGCGCCGTTGTTGAGCCATCCGGATCGCTGGGTTCAAGGCGCCGCGGCCAAGGCGATGGTCGTCTGGGTCACTCCGGAAGCCGAGTCCGCACTGATCCAGGCCTCGGCTTCCGAGAACTTCTGGGTTCGGACGGCCGCCATCGAGGCCCTCGGCAAGCTCAAGACCGAGCAGGCGGCCGAGGCCGTCGCTGCCCAGATGTACCGCAACCGAGGCGAGGCCGCCAAAGCGCTCAAGGCGATGGGCCCCGTCGCCGAGACGGCAGCCATCGGTTGTCTGAAGGACCGCGATACCTGGGCGCGCAACGAAGCCTGCCAGGTGCTGGCCGAGATCGGGGGCCCAAAGGCCCTCCAAGCGCTGAAAGCCTATGCCGCGAAGCTCTCGGGCTTCGAGGCCAAGCCGGCTCAGAACGCCATCGCCGCCATCCAACGGCGGCTGGCAGAGGAAAAGGCCTCGGCGCAAGAGAAACCCGTCCAAGCGGCAACCCCGCCATCCAAGGTCGGCCCAGCCCGCACGCGCACCTGGCGCGACTCGAGCGGCCTGTTCGAGGTGCAGGCCGCTCTGGTGCGCTGTGAAGGCGACCAGGTGACGCTCAGGCGTAAGGACGGCAAACGAATCCAGGTTCCGCTCGAGAAGCTCTCCGCAGAAGACCGGGCTTACATCGAGAAACAGAAGAACGCACCGGCCGGCGCGGACGAATGAGGCCGACGGGACGGACCAGGCGTTCCGCAGTTCCTGCGCCAGGGGGCGAATCGTTGCGCCAGCCGAGCCCACCGCTACCTTTCGCAAAGGCGTGCCGGCAGACAATACTTGGCCTCAGGAAAACGGTTCAGTACGAGCGAAAAGAGCATGGCCCCCCACGGGGCCGGAAGCGACGCCGCGGCCCCCTCGGGCTTGAGCCAAGGCCCGCGAGCAGTTGACGCAGGGCATCGTGGGCAAGATCGTCCACGTGCAACCGGGCGACTTCCACCGCGGCGACTGGGGCGAGCGCGCCCATTCCCGACCCCAATGCCAAGCCCGGTCCCGACCTCGACGGGGACCAGTTCCTGGGCGACGCGCCGCGCGTGCCGTATAGCGTCTCGCGCTTCTACCAGTGGCGCCTGTATTGGGATTACGCGGGCGGGCCGAGCGCGGTGAGGATGAACTCGCTGTCGAACTTCACGGAAATCCAGACGATCCTGCGGGGCACCGAGGGGCGGTCGTGTGCGGCGACATCGAGCACCCCGGCGCGGGGATCCGCATCGTGCCGGTCGTCAAGGACGCCAAGGAGACGGTCATCCCCTGGAATGGCGCGGGCAGCACCGCGAAACTCTGGGAGAACTTCTTCGAGTGCGTCAAGACCCGGCAGCGGCCCTACAGCCCGATCGACATCGCGGTGCGGGTGCAGGCTCCGTTGAACATGGGCATTCTGTCGCATCGCGAGGGCAAAGGCGCCCGTTTCGACCAGGCCACGCGGAAGATCGTCATGGGTTAGGGCCTGCCGGCACGCGGCCGGACTCGGCGGCCGGGAACCACCGGCGCACGATCTGCCGGACCTCGGCAATCCAGTCGGCCCGCTGCGACGGGGTGCTCAGGATGATCGGCTCGAAGTTGCGGCGTTGGAACTTCTCGACGCCGCAGAAGCCGAAGATGCAGGTCTTCCAGAGGTTCTCGAGCGGGTCGCCGAACCACGCGAGTTCCACGTCGCGCGGCGTGTTCGACGTGGTGAAGACCACGGCGGTCTTCCCCTTGAGGTGCCCGACCACCCCGTTGGGGCCGAATTCGTACGCGACGCCTTGCCGAAAGACACGGTCGATCCATCCTTTGAGCATCGCGGGCGGCATGGCCCACCAGTTCGGATGGACGATCACGTACCCGTCGGCCGCGCGCAGCTCGTCGCAGTGCCGCTGGACGGCCGGATCGGGCCGGACCTCCTTGGGAATCTCGTGGTGCGGGAGGATCGGATCGAAGCGCTCCTCGTACAGGTCGTGGTAGGCCACCTCGTGGTCCGCGGCGCGAAGTTCGTCGACGGCCGCCGCGGCGATCGCATGGCAGAAGCTGCCCGGGTGCTGGTGTCCGATGACGACAAGAACCTTCATGCGAGATGCCCTTGACTTAGGGGGTCCGGATATCGACCACGCGGAACGCCTCGGCGATGTCGCGTGGGATTCGGGCGGGCTGACCCGTGGCGTAATCGACGAACGCCCAGCGGGTCTGGGCGGTGGCCAGCACCGCGCCGTCGGCAGGCCGGACGATTTCATAGTGCCGCACGGAGGTGGCCTTCCTCATGGTGGCGACCCAGGTTCGCACGACGATCTCGTCGCCGCACCAGGCGGGCTGGAGGTACTCGATCGCGTGGGAACGGACGACCCAGCCCTGGCCCAGGCGCCGATACCGTTCGCCGGGCCAGCCCTGGGCAGCCGAATGGGCCAGCGCGGCCGCCTGCATCCACTCGACATAGGCCACGTTGTTGGCGTGGCCTAGGGGATCGATCTCCTCGCGGCAAACCGTGTGGCGGTGTTCGTAGATCGCGGCCATCAGCGGATGTGCATGTCGCAGCTTGTGCCGCCAGCCGCCGGAAGGTAGGTCTGCCGAACGTAATCGGCCACCATGCGGTCGGCGCTGAACCGCCAGGCAAGGGAGCTGATCGAGTTCATCATGCGCTTGATCCAATGGCGCGGCAGACCGTCGATGTCGCGGTCGTAATACAGCGGGATGACCTGCTCTTCGAGCACGCGGTAGAGCGAGGCGGCGTCGCGCGCGTCGGTGACGTCGTCGCGGACGTGGCTTGCGCCCTTGCCGATCGCGAATCCGTTCGACCCGTCGTACGCCTCCGCCCACCAGCCGTCGAGCACCGAAAGGTTCAACGCGCCGTTGAGCACCGCCTTCTGGCCGCTCGTGCCCGACGCCTCCAAGGGCCGGCGCGGATTGTTCAGCCACACATCGACGCCCTGGACGAAATGCCTGGCCACATTGATGTCGTAGTCCTCGACGAAGGCGATCTTGCCGGCGAAGCGCGCGTCGTGCCTGAGGTTGGCGATTTTCTGGATCAGCCGTTTGCCGGGCTCGTCGGCAGGGTGGGCCTTGCCGGCGTAGATGAGCTGCATCGGCCGCTCGGGGTCGTTCACCATGGCGGCGAGGCGGTCGAGATCGTACAGGACCAGGTCGGCCCGCTTGTAGGTGGCGAAGCGGCGGGCGAACCCGATCGTCAGCACATTGGGATCGAGCATGTTGCGTGCGGCCTCGACGGCGTCGTCACTCTCGCCGCGGCGCCGGCACTGCCGGCTCACACGCCGGCGCACAAACGCCAAGAGCAGGTTCTTGAGCGAATGATGCGTTTCCCACAACTCGCCAGGGTCCACCTCGTGAATGCGCTGCCAGACCTCGGGCTCGCCCATCCGGTCCTGCCAGCCGACCGGGAAATGCCGGTCGTAGAGCTGAAGCATCTGGTAGGCGAGCCAACTGAGGATATGAACGCCGTTGGTGATGTGCCCGATGGGCACTTCGTCTTCGACCCGCCACGGCCAAAGATGGGCCCACATCCGCCGCGTCACCCGGCCGTGGAGGTTGCTCACCGCGTTGGCCCGGCGCGACAGCTTCAGGCCCAAAACCGTCATGCAGAACGGCTCGTGGACGTTTTGCGGCTCGACGCGCCCCAAGCCCATGAGCTGGTCAAACGAGATGCCCAGCTCGTCGCGCAGCGGCCCGAGGTGCTCTTCGATCAGCGCGCCGTTGAAGCGGTCGTGTCCTGCGGGCACGGGGGTATGGGTGGTGAAGACGGTGTGCTCGGCGACGTCGCGAAGCGCTTCGTCGAAGCCCAGGCCATCGTCCTTCATCCGTTCGCGGATGGCCTCGAGCGTGGCGAACGCGCTGTGCCCTTCGTTGAGGTGATACACGCCGGGCGTGATCCCCAAGGCCCGAAGCGCACGGACGCCCCCAACGCCCGCCACCGTCTCTTGCCGAATGCGCGTGCGGATGTCGCCGCCATACAGTCGCGAGGTCAGTTCCCTGTCCTCGGGGCTGTTGCCCTCGACGTCGGAATCGAGCAGGTAGAGGTTCACTCGGCCAACGCGCATCAGCCACACCTTGGCATACAACTTGCCGGTGCGAGTCTGAATCTCCACGGTCAGCGGCCGGCCATCCAGGCCCCGGGCTGGCTCCATGGGAAGGTTCTCAACCTTGGTGTCGATATACTCCTCCTGCTGCCAGCCATTGAGATCAAGATGCTGCTTGAAATAGCCCTGATCGTAGAACAGGCCGATCGCCACCAAAGGCACCCCCAACCCGCTGGCACTCTTGATGTGGTCGCCGGAAAGGACCCCGAGGCCGCCGGAGTAGATCGGCACCGATTCGTGGACCCCGAACTCCAGCGAGAAGTAGGCGACCGGCTTGGACCCCAGGACGCCCGCGTAAGTCCTCCCCCAAAGAGGGATCGTCGAGAGGTATTCCTTGAGCCGCCGATAGGCGTGATTGATTCGGCTGTAGAGGACCAGTTCCGCAGCCCGCATCTCCAACCGTTCGGGGGTGAACTCGCTCAACAGGGCGATGGGATTATGATCGAGTTGCCGCCATCGGATGGGGTCCAGGTCGCGGAAGAGGGTAATCACCTCCGGCTGCCAGCTCCACCACAGATTCCTCGCCAAGGCCATGCACTTGTCGTACATGGTCTCGGCCATCAGCTTGTTCGCCAACGAAGGCCGGGCTCCCACCGAAGGAAGCGTTTCGGTCTGACTCATGGTAGATCCTGCAAACGGCCCCACGAACGCTGGGAAGAATGAAAACACCGCATTATAGCGGGGCTGCCGAGGTGGGACGACCCCAAGTTGAAGCCCCCTTTCCTTTCTCCACGTCGAAACGATATCATGCATCCAATATCGGATGAAGTCTACCAGCGGGAGCAACTTAGTCATGAAAGACGATTCCCACGTCCAAGTCCACTGGCACGAACACGCCGTCCCCCGAGAGGACCGCGAGCGGCTCAACGGCCACCGTGGCTGCGTGGTGTGGTTCACCGGCCTTAGCGCGTGCGGCAAAAGCACCATCGCCAATCTGGTCGACCACCGGCTTCACTCGCGAGGGATCCACAGCTTTGTTCTTGATGGAGACAACATCCGGCATGGGCTCAACGCCAGCCCCGCCATGCTGCGCCAACGTCATAGCGAAGGCTTTGCCAAGCGGTTCGGACTGGGATTTTCGGCCGAAGACCGCGAAGAGAACATCCGCCGCATCGGCGCCGTGGCCAAATTGTTCAGCGAGGCCGGCGTCATCGCCATCACGGCGTTCATCAGTCCCTACCGAGCCGACCGCGATCGGGTACGGGCCACCTTGCCCCCGGGCGACTTCATCGAGATCTTCGTCAATACGCCGATCGAGATCTGCGAGGCCCGAGACCCCAAGGGGCTTTATAAGAAAGCCCGGGCGGGCGAGCTGAAGGGGTTCACCGGCATTGACGACCCATATGAGCCGCCCGAGCACGCGGAGATGGTTCTTCAGGGGGGTGAGTATTCGCCTGAGGAACTTGCCGACCAAGTCATCGGCTACCTTCAGTCGGCCCGCAAGATTCCGGACTGACACCCCACTAGGGTGGTGCATGATCGAAGGCACCCGACCAGCTCACCATGGGCGCTAGGTCGGTCTTAATTGGCATCTCAGTCTGCCCATATTACCTAAGATGCCGATCGGTCGAGGGGGCTCGATTCAGGATTTTTCTTACGTTGGCAAACCGATTGGTTTTATGTTTCGGGGGGTTGACGGGCGGGCGTCAATTCCATTAAACTGTCCATTCTGACGATAGCTCCGTACCAGGGTGCACGACAGAACAACCCCATCCACGAGATACGCGATCTTCTGATGGAGCACCGCAACGGGATGTTGCCAATAGGTCATTCGCGGCGCAGTTGGTATTTGGAATTCGAACGCGTGTCGGGAACAGGAGGTTCCTCTGGTCGTTTCCGCAAACGCTGATCGAGGGATCGCGGACTCGGCGGCTTGCGAGGAGGGAACCATGGACCAGTTGTCGTTAAGCGGTCCGGTCGTCTTTCCGACCAGCGGGATGAGGAAGCACCCCTTGCCGGAGACTTTGGCTGAAGCCGAGAAGCTTGCGGCGTCGATCGAGCGGGCGGTACGCATCGAGACCGGGGGCGGAGTCCGAAACTTGCACGTCGAGGTCAGCCGCAGCCGAGTGTTGCTCGACGGCCGCTGCACGACCTTCTACACCAAGCAAAAAGCGCAGCACGCCGCCATGGTGTTTTCGGGCGGGCGGGAACTGACCAACCGGATCGAAGTCTTGTAAACGGACCGTTCGGTCGCGTCGTAGGGTGCAGGCCATCGCTTGGCGTGCCGGCTGGAGGTCACCAGCGTCCGATCTCCTCCATGATCTGCGCCGTGGTTCGCAGCCGGGCGAACTTGCGACGCCACACGGCGAAGCAGGCCTCTTGAAGTTCCGGCCAGAGGGTTGCCACGCCATCGGTGACGGCGGTGACCCGGTAGTCGAGATTGGCCGCCGTCAATAGCGTGCAGTGGACGCACACGTCCGTGAGAATCCCCGTCACCACAAGCCAGCGGATGTCGCGACTCCGCAAGGCCAGATCGAGCGGCGTGCCGAGGAACTTATCGTACGTGTGCCCGCGCACCACCAACTCGTCCGGCCGGGGCGCCAGCTCGGCGACCGTCTCCGCCGAGTCCGGGCCGCGCTCGAACGTCGGGCCGACGAGGCAATTGCCGGACGGGCGGCCGAACCCGGTGGGCTGGCCCGGAACCGCCGGCAAGTGCTCCGGGCCGAATGGGTCGCCCCGCAAGCACGGTACCGTGGTGGCGTACACGAACTCGGTGAACACCACCGGCACCTGCTTGTGCCGGCAGAGATCGACCAGCCGGACCAGGTTGGGGACGATCTCGCGGGCCGGGGGCACTTCGAGGGCCGCGCCGGGTTCGATGAATCCCCGCTGCATGTCGACGACCAGCAGCGCCGTCCGCCCCGGCACGAGACGGTGCAGCTCGTCGATCCGCGCTTGCTTCGCCCGCAGCAGGTCCTCCACGCCAGGCATGGGGTCACTCCTTCTTCAGGCCGACCTTGTAGTTCCCCCGCTGGTCGTCGTGCTCCAGCTCGATCAGGCCCATCGCCTGCACGTCTTCCAGAAGGTCCGAAAAGGTCCGATAGCCGTAGTATCCCTCGTTGAAGTCGGGATACACCCGGCGAATCGCCTGCTTGAGCATGGATCCCCAGAGCGGGTCGTAGTCGAGTTCCAGGGTCTGGAGTACCTTGACGAGCCGGTCGGCGGCCTCTTGCTTCTTGTCGGTCTTGGCCTTCTTCTGGGGGGGCCTGGCCTTCTGGGAAGCCCGCACCAGGTCGTCGTAGTAGATGAACTCGTCGCAGTTGGCGATGAACAGGTTCGAGGTCGAACTCTTCACGCCGCAGCCGATGACCCGCTTGTCGTTCTCCTTGAGTTTCGAGACCAAGGGCGAGAAGTCGCTGTCGCCCGACAGCAAGGCGAAGATATCGATGTGCGACTTGGCGTAGCAGAGGTCCAGGGCATCGACGACCATGTGGATGTCGGCGCTGTTCTTGCCGCTGGCCTTGCTCTGGGGGATGTCGATCATTTCGACGCCATGGGCATGGAACTCGCGGACCGCATCGCGGTAGTGGCTCCAATCGCAATAGGCCCGCTTGAAGACGATCCGCCCCTTCTCCAAGAGCCGCTTGAGCACCAACTCGATTTGGAAGGCCTCGCAGCGCGGCTCGCGCATGTCGCGCACTCCGATGGCAAGGTTCTCGAAATCGACAAAGACGGCAATGAGCGGTTCGTCGGACATGTCAGGTTCCCAAGCGTGTTCAGGCGACCGGCGCCGAAGCCGATCCGCCCTCCCTTTGATACCAGACAAACGCCGTTGCGGCCAGAGGGGGGACGCATGCGACTTGCGTAGGAGGGCGTGCCGCGTGATGGGGCGGACCGGCTCTTCGGCGCGCCGGGCGAACGGGGCGTTTCGGTCTGCGCCCGACGGCGCACCGGGGACAATTCCTCTGGATATGCCGGTCGTGCCGGCGCCCCACCGGTGCCCAACCCCCATCCAAGCGACTTTCTGAAGAAGATCGCCGGTCCGGTGGTTCGATGAGAAGTCCGTATGGTGGGCTTTGCGCGATGGCGACGGAAAGCCTCGACGCGACGCCTGTTGCACTGGTGAGGGCTATCCGGCGTGGTCTTCCCGCGCCGAAGGTGCCGCACGTGCGCAGCATACGGTCGGGAAACACCGCGCCTTGGTATCGCCCCTTTAGCGATTTTTCGGTTACCCGCCTCGTCCACGGGGGGATGCCCGATGCCTGAACACACTCGTCTCTGGAGCATGTCGATCGTTGCGATGGCACTTCTGGCGATCGGCGCTGGTCGTTCGCTCGGCCAGGAGGGGCTAGTCTTGGATCCGGAGTTGCCGAACGGGGGGGCGACGGGCCCGTTCGTGGTGGCCGGTGCCCCCGGCGACTCCAAGGGTCTGGACGAACTCGCCAAACGTGTGGCCGATTTGGAGAAGGCCCTCAAGAAGGCCGACGAGAAAGCCGCCGCCGACAAGAAGAAGGCCGCGAGCAAGCCGACCTTTGTCCTCGGCGGCCGTATGTACCTCGATACGGTGTTCTTCGGCCAGAGCGACACGAGCCGCACCGCGTTGGGGGTGCTCAACGGCAGCGCGGCGGCCGGAGACGGCCAGGATTCGGTGTACTTTCGCGCCTTGCGGCTCGAGGGCAAGGGCGAGATGTTCGACGTGTTCAGCTACAAGCTCGAAGTCGACTTTTCCGGGCGCGAGGACCTGACCACCTCGCAGGGCACCGTGAGCCCGAGCTTCGTCGAGCAAGTGAACTTCAAAGACATCTACCTTCGCGTCAAGGAACTGCCGCTGTTGGGAAACCTCTCGGTTGGCCACTACAAGGAGCCCTTCAGTCTGGAAGAACTCATAAGCAGCAAGTTCACGACGTTCATGGAGCGGGCCTTGCCCGTCTCGACCTTCGTTCCGGCGCGGAACGCGGGCGTGATGGCCCAGAACATGCTGGAAAGCGAACGGGCGACCTGGGCCATCGGCGTTTTCCGCGACGACCCGAATGAAAACCTGTTCTACGAGTACGACGACAACGGCGGCTGGGCCGTCACCGCCCGCGCCACCTGGCTGCCTTGGTACGACGAGGCAACCGAGGGCCGAGGCCTGTTGCACACGGGGTTGGCGTACCGGTATCTCGACTTCGACACGTCCGGGGCCCGGTTCCGGGCACGGCCCGAGACCGGCGTCGGCCCGCGCGTGGTCGACACCGGCAACATCGCCGGCGCCGCGGACATGAGCCAGCTTTGCCCCGAAGTGGCCTTCGTCTACGGGCCGTTCTCGCTGCAAGGCGAGTGGATCGGCGCGATGGTCCATCGCCGTGCCCCCCACGCCGACGCCGAGTTCGGTGGGATGTACGTGTTGGTCAGCTACTTCCTCACCGGAGAGCACCGGCCCTACAAGCGTTCGGAGGGGCGCTTCGTCCGTATTCGGCCCTTCGAGAATTTCTTCCGCGTGCGCGACTGCGACGGCTGTGTGCGCACCGGCCGGGGCGCTTGGGAACTGGCGTACCGGTACTCGAACGTCGATCTGAACGACATCGAAGCGAGCGTCTTCGGCGGCACGGCCGACGACCACACGATCGGTGTGAATTGGTACCTCAACCCGTACTCCCGCGTGATGTTCAACTACGTCCACTCGAACGCCGATTTCATTCGTCCGGCGACGCTCGCAGGGACCGCGTACGACGCGGCGACGGACGTGTTCGAGATGCGCGCGCAGTTCGATTTCTAACAAGCACGTGACCCGATGGCCGGTGCGTCGTTTACCGCGGCGCGCCGCACGAGGAGACTTGGCTGATGAGAACGCCACTTGGACTTGGGGCCTTAGCAACCCTGACGATGTGCGCCGCGTTGGCGGCGGCCAACGACCGCGGCGCGACCGCCTCCTGCGGGGCCCTTGACCGTTGTGCCGACTGCGGCTGCCGCGCCGCGTGTCAACCGAGAGTCTGCCAGATCGTCTGCGGCACGCAGAAGATCAAGAAGCACTGCTGGTGCATCGAGTACGAAGGGTTCTGCCCCCTGTTGCCTCGCCTGGGCGACGGCGGCGGCTGCCGCGATTGCGCCGAGGGCTGCGGCAACACGGCGTGCGGCGGGCAGTGCGGCGAGGGCTGCACGAGGGATGTCACCCCGCAGTGTGGCCGGCCGAAAACGGTCCAGAGACTCGTCAAGAAGGAGTACGAGTGCGAAGTGCCGCAGTATAAGTGCGTGGTGAAGTACTTGTGCGACGACTGCGGCGGCAAGGCCGCGCCAGGCAGTCCGGCCGCGCCGGCTCCCGCGCCGAAGGCCGCGCCGGCTTTGCCCGCCAACCCCAAGCCCTCGCCGAATCACAGCGCGTTCGAGGTGACCCCGTTGCCACCCCTGTGACCCGGCGGGGTGGCGCCGGCCAGGGCTGGCGTGCGTTCAGACCGCATCGCCCACCACGGCCCAGGGCCCCGCGGCGCTCGAAGCATACGCTTTGTCGACCAATTCCATGATGTGCAAGGCGTTGGCGGGACCGTTGATGGCCGGGGGGCGGTTGCCCAGCACGCAGTCGGCGAAGTATTGGCACTGGGCCGTGTAGGGGTCGACGGCCTTGAAGGCGAGTCGCTGGAATCTGCGCGCGACGTCCTTGTCTTGCGCCGCGTCGTAGGCGGCATGGCCCAGGCCGACGATGCCTTCCAGTTTTCCTCGCATGCTCTGGCCGATCGTCCCTTCGCTGAGCACGGCGCCCTGGGAACCGTAGACTTCCAACCGCGTGCGGCTGGCTTCGTCGGGGATGCAGAAGAAGCAGTCGATGGTGCCCAGCGCGCCGCTGGCGAACTCGACAAGGGTCGTGGAGGCGTCCTCGGAGGGGTAATCCTGCACGAGGTTACCGACCCGCGCGGCGATGCGGCAAATCGGGCCCGCGAAGAACTCCAAGAGGTCGTACAGGTGCGTGGCCATATCGATCAAGGCCCCGCCGCCGCCCAAGGCCGGGTCTTGGCGCCAGGCCCCGGCGATCTTGGGATACCAGCACGACAACTGCGCGCGCAGGTACACGAGCTTGCCCAGCCGGCCGGCATCGACGAGTTCCTTGATTTTCACGTGGGCGCCGTGGAACTTCATCATGTAGCCTTCTTGGAGGAAGACCTGGTGCCGCGCGCAGGCCTCGACGGCTTGGCGGGCTTCGGCGAGGTTTCGTGCCAAGGGCTTTTCGCAGAGGATGTGCTTGCCGGCCTCGGCCGCCAAGCGGACGTGCTCGGCGTGGCAGTGGACCGGCGAGGCGATGTAGACGGCCTGAACGTTGGGGTCGGCCAGCAGTTGGGCCTCGGTGGTGTAGCCGGGCACCTTCCATTGGACGGCGAGCTGCTCCACGCCCGCCGTGTCCATCACGGCGACCAGCCGGCAGTTCTTCGCCTTGAGCATTCCGGGGATCGTCTTGCGGCGCGCGATGCCGCCCGCCCCGATCACGCCGATTTGGAGTTGGTTGGCCATGGGCAATCTCCGGGCACGAGGCGGTGGGTCAGGAATAGGCCTTGATCACCTTCACCAGGCCCGCGGCAATCTGCTTCATATCGTCCTCGGAGCAGGTGGGAAAGGCGAAACAGGTGAAGGTGTGCGTTTCGTGCCAGCGGGCGTTGGGCACCTCGACCCGGCTGTAGTCGGCGCTGTCCGGATCGGTGTATTCCTTCGAGCTGAAGGGAAATCCCGAGTTGCCAAACCCCCGGCGTTCGACGAACGCGTGTTCCGTGTGGCATTGCGGCCAGAACACCTTCCAGCAGGGGCACCCTTCGGCCGCGGCCGCCTTGACGAACTGCTGGATGTCGCATCGCATGTTGTCGATATCCAGCGAGAACGCCAAGACGTACCAGCCGTTCTGGCGCTGGGGGGTATCGACGGGCAGGTACTTGATCTGGGGGAGTCCGGCCAGCGCGTCGATGATAATCCGGGCGTTGCGGCGCCGCCGCGGCATGTTCCACGAGTCCATGCGATCCAGCTCGGCCAACCCGATGGCCGACTGCATCTCGGTCATGCGGTAGTTCCAGCCCACGCGGTTGTGGATGTACGGCAGCTTCTGCTCCAGCGCCAGCAGATTGAGTCGTTCCTTCACGTCGTAGCCGTGGTCGCGGAAGCTGCGTGCCTGCCAGGCCAGTTCTTCGTCGTCGGTGGTGACCATGCCCCCTTCGCCGCCAGTGGTGAAGGTCTTGTTCTGGCAGAAGCTGCACGCGGCCATGTGCCCCAGCGTGCCCGTCTTCTTGCCCTTGTACGCGCCGCCGAACGCCTCGGCATTGTCTTCGATGACGAACAGATTGTGGCGCCTGGCCAAGGCGTGGATCTGGTCCATGTCGCACACGTTGCCATAGAGATGGACCGGGATGATCGCCTTAGTCCGTTTCGTGACGAGTTTTTCGGCCGAGGCGACGCTGATGCAGTGGTCTTCGAGGTTCACGTCGGCGAACCGGGGGATGGCCCCGGCCTGGACCACCGAGAAGCTCGTGGCGATGAAGGTGTAACTGGGCACGATGACCTCGTCGCCCGGACCGATCCCCAAAACCGATAGCGCGACGTGCAGCGCGGCGGTGCCCGTCGCCACGCTGATGGCGTACTTGCTTCCCTGCCACTCGGCGAAGCGGCGCTCGAACTCCATCCCCTTGGGCCCGGTCCAGTAGTTCACTTTGCCGGAGCGGAGCACGGCCTCGACCGCGCGGATCGCGTTCTCGTCGAATTGCGGCCAGCCGGGCAGTTGGTTCGTGACCGCCCTGGGGCCACCGTCGATCGCCAGTTTCTGCGAAATGATCGATTCGAGCGTCATGCCATACCTCCCCACGAAAAGTTGCGTTTCAAGGGCCGGGATTCCGGCCCGGCGGCTCTTCCGGCTCGCAAGACCACCTCATGGCCCGTCGGACCGGTTGTCGGGGCGGGGCGGGCAAGGCCTTGCCCTGGTACCGCACCACCACGAAGATCAGGGGCTCCTTCAGGCCGACGGGGCAAGGACATGCCGCGGCCGCGCCGCAAGACCGAAAGGCCCCGGGCAACCTAGCCGCCGCTTTGCCGTGTGTCAAGACGCTACGGCTGATAGAAGATCGCCAGCCGGTCGCCCGAGAAAGCGGTATCGACTTGGAGGGCCAACGACCTTTCAAAGTCCACCGCATCGAGAAGGAAGTAGCGCCACGCAAGCGCCCCGCGGCGCCCCGCGTCGGCACTGCGGAAGTCGCCCGGCGGACCGAACCACCGGTCGAAGCTGCCAAAGGCTCCACCCGGAACCGGCTTGCCATCGAGCACCAGCGAACTGGCTCCGGCTTGGCTTTCGGAACGATGCTCGTAGACCAGGCCAATCCAGCGTCCTGGACCCTCGCCGCGGGCCAACACGTCGCTGCCTTGCGGGTCGGCCGGCTGGAACACGGCGCGCAGGCGCGCGCGGGATCCAGGCTCAACCCCGGGTGCCGCCGCTGGCCGTTCGAACGACACGGCCAGCCCCGCACCGCGAATCGGCTTCGTGCCGCGGTTGACCAGCGACAAGGTCAGCCCGTGGTCGAACGGGATCGCCAGCGTGTTGGTCACGCCGTCGCGGTCGACGAGGACAAAGTTCTGGTAGTTCCCCTGGCCGGCCAGTCCCGGGAACCAGAATCGCACCGGGGTCGAAATGCTCGGACTCGGTTCGCCGCCGACGGTTGCTTCGAGCCAAAGATCCGTTCGGTCGAGCACCCGCTTGTCGCCGGTCAGCTTCACCCAATGGACCACGCCCGAGCCGTCGAGCCGGATCAACGTCTCGCGCTGGCCGGGCGCGATGGCCTTCGCGGTGGCCTGGGCGCGCGGCCGGGGATCGTGCTCGCGATGCACGCCCCAGCCGAATTGCTCTCGCCGATACGCGACGGCCGAGAGCCAGCCTCGGGGCACGCCGGCCTCGGGCGGCGCATAGGTCTCGACCGGCAAACCCGGCGGAAACGTCACGTAGCCGATCCGATACTCGCCCCGGCGGGCCCCGCGAAGCACGATGCGAAGGCTCTTGCGATAGGCCAGACAGGTCAGCACCGGATTGGCGTCCTCGGCCACGTGAGGCAATGCCTGCGCCAGCCCGCCCGGCGCGCATTCCAACCGCGGCCTCTCCTCGCCATCGAAATAGAAGGCCAGCTTGCCTTCGTCGTGGCTTCGGGCGATGCGCACCACGGCGCCGGGGCCGGCGAGATCGGCCAGCACCTGCGCGCCGCGATTCTCGCCCCGCACATGGACGGCAACCGACGCGCTGCGGATTCCATCAGGTCGCGAAAGCCGTTCGGGATTCATCAGCCGGTCCAACAGGGTCGCCGTCGCCGAGGGCCGCTCCAAGCGCCACTGGGCCAATCCCTCTCCGGCCGGTGCTTCCAGGACGCGCAGATTGCGAACCTCGATCCGCGCCCCGTGGTCCTGGATTCCAATCCAACCGCTCAAGTTGCGGTGTTTCAGTTCGGGGTGATGGCGCGTGTTGCAATGCTGGACCAACTCGCCGTTGACCCAGCCCGAGACCATCCAACCGTCGGCCTTGATCACGACGCGGTTCCACTGCCCGGACCGGTCGGCGCGGGCCAGCGGCGGCACATTGCCGTAGATGGCCATTTGGGCGTGCTTGTCCAGGGGGCGGTCGAGCGGGATATCCATGAACTGAAGCTCCATGCCGTCGCCCGACGGCCAGCCGGCCGGCGGGGTGCGGATGCCGATGCCCGAGTTGCCGCCCTTGCGGATCTTGTATTCGAGCGACAACGTGAAGTTGCCGTACTGCTTCCTGGTGCGCAGGTAGTTACCGCCGATGCCGCGAAGCACAAGGCAACCGTCTTCCACGGCCCAAGCGCTCAGGTTGCCGGGCGTCCACCAGCCCTCGAGGTTCGTGCCGTTACCGATCGACTCGCCGTCGGGTTCGGCGGCGCGCAGGTCGGCCAGCGTGCCCTCGCCCGAGGCCAAGGACAGCCCGAGGCCGAACCGGCGATTGGCCCTCACCGTCACGTGACTGAGACGCTGGCCGTCGACCTCGACCGTCAATTGGTCGCCGGCGCGACGGACGACGGCCTCGTGCTGCTTGCCCGTGGCGGCCAGCCGCGTGCCTGGGACGAGGACGCGGTTCCCCTCGTGTACGGCGCCGGCGCCGTTGCCCTCGCGGAGCAACAGAGCGAGTCCTTCGCCTGAGGGAACGTCCGGCAGAGCGATGCGCCACGCTCCCCGCTCCGAGACCGACCAGGAAAAGCGAAGCTCGAAATCGCCGAAGCTGAACCCCGAGAGCAACGGGCTCGACTGCTCCGACCCGCGCAACTGGCCCTTGGAGACCGTCCAGCCCGCCGGCGCGTGTTCTCCGTAATCCCAAGCTACAAGAGAGTCGGGGCGCATAAGCCGCACGCCAAGCGACTCCTCGGCCGCCAACGGCATGCACAGAACGAAACCGAGGATGAGGACATCACCGATGCGGAACCAGGGGGGTTTCATGGCGAGGCGTGGGGTTCATGAGGACATAGTGCGCCCAAGCCCGAAGCTCCAGCGAGGGCCACGGAGGGCACGGTGCTCGCTGGCGCGTCGGGGCGGTACGCGATGGGGTGTTGGTCACAGTTCGAGGAACTCCTCCACAGCGTCGCGAAGAACCGTTCGGTCGGGGTCGACGCCGGTCCAAAGGCGAAAGGCCGCTGCCGCCTGCTCGACGTAGATCTCCAGCCCGTCGATCGTCGGGCACCCTCGCTCGGCCGCCTCGTGTAACAGCCAGGTCCGGGGAGGGTTGAATCGTACATCCGCGACCACGGTCTCCGGCGCGAGGCCTTCGAGGCTCAGGCGGCACGGTGCCAGAGCATCCTCGCGCCCCGCGGACGTGGCGTCGACGAGCAAGTGGACGTCAGGCGAAAGCGGGTAGGGGTTGTTCCAGAGCACGAGAGACGCTTGGGTTCCCAACCGGCCAGCCAGTTCGACGACCGAATGGCCCGCGTCCTCGCGCCGGCTGACCACGACGATTTCGGCGATCCCGGTCCGGGCTAGTTCGACGACAATGCCGCGGGCCATCCGGCCGGCGCCCAGGAGCACCGCGCGTCGGCCGGCCGGATCGAGCCGTTTGCGCACCGCTTCCAAGAGGGCCAGGCCCTCGGTATTTTCGCCCACCAGGCCCTGATCGTCGCGCACGATGCAATTGACCACGCCCGTCCATTCGGCCGTGGATCCAAGCCGCTCGAAGAGCCCGGCCGCGTGGCCCTTGTGCGGATCGGTCAGGTTTCCGCCCCGGAAGCCCATCGCCCGCATTCCCCGGATCGCGTCGTGAAGGTCGTCGGGCACGACCTCCAGCGAAAGGTATCGCCAGTCGAGCTGATGGTGCGAGAAGGCCCTCTCGAACATGAACTGGGCCGGGTTGCCCCCGACGGGGTGCCCGAGAAGGGCCAAAACCGGTTGGACCGAGGTACACACGGCGATGGCGACTCCGTCGACAGGGATCGGCTGCGCCACGCGCGGCCTGGCGTAGCACTTCGCACAGCCGATCGACCCGCATTGTGGCGGCGCGCGGGCGGAAGTGCAACCGCGTGGCACCGTCGGCGGTTGGGGCGCAGACGGTTTGCGCTAGACGGCGGTGGCCTCGGCCGCCTCGTCGGTCTTCTCGGCGTCTTCGCCGTCGAGCCGTTTGAGCAGTCGGGGATCGTCGAGGAACCCCATCAGCTTACCCGCCGCGTTGGGGTGCTGAAGCTTGCGGAGCGCGCGGCTTTCGATTTGGCGAATGCGCTCGCGGGTGACGGCGAAGATCTTGCTGACCTGCTCCAGGGTATAGGCGTGGCCGTCGCCCAGCCCGTAGCGGAGCTTGATGATTTCGCGCTCACGCCAGCTCAGGCCTTGGAGGATTTCGTCGATGCGCGAGCGGAGCAGACCCTGGTCGATGGCCACGGCGGGGCTCCCTTCGCGATGGTCGCGGAGCCACTCGCCCCAGGACGTTTCGTCGCGGTTTCGCACCGGCTCGTCGAGCGACAGAGGTTGGCGCTGCATGCGCAGGCCGTGCCCGGTCTCCTCGACCGGCCAGCCGACGGCGGCCGCGGTCGCCTCGATGCTCGCATCGCCCTCGGTCTCCTGGTAGATCCGCTCGCTGGCACTGCGGACCTTGCCCATCCGCTCGGTGACATGGAGCGGAATGCGGATCGTGTGGCTCTGATCGCCAATGGCCCGGGCGATGGCCTGGCGAATCCACCACGTGGCGTACGTGCAGAACTTGAAGCCGCGCGAGTACTCGTACTTGTCCACCGCGCGCATCAGGCCCGTGTTGCCCTCTTGAATGAGATCGGAGAAGCTCAAGCCGCGGTTTCGGTAGCGCTTGGCTATGGAGACGACCAGACGGAGGTTGTGATTGCACAGTTCCTGCCGCGCCCGCTCGTACCGTCGCTGCCACCGGCTGACGGCCTCGAGGCGTCGGACCAGCGATTTCGGGCTCTCGCCCGAGGCGGCCATCAGGCGGTCGAGCTCCTGGCGGATCGCCCGGCGCTGGCTGTCCCGGGCCGGCCGTGCGGCCAGGTGGCGCTGGAGCCGGCGCATCTTGTGCGCCAACGCGCGCAGCGCATCCAGGGCCGGTTGAAGCGGCTGGAGCTTCGGGCGGATCTTCTCGATCAGTTCGATCGCCTCCGCGCGGCGGGCCAGCACCCGCCGCCGCGCGGCGCGGCGCTCGCGCACGCGAACCGAGCGGTCCAGCGCGATGGCCATGTCCTCATGGTTCTGCCGAAGGAGCTTCTCCAGAGTCCGAAGGCCCCGGGCCAGCGACTTGCGCACGCGAGCCTTCTCGTCCATATCGCCCATCGACACGTCGATCGCGTCATGCAAACGAACCTGGCCGGTATGTACCCCCCGAAGCAACTCCAGGGTTGCCTGGATCGTCGGGTCCAGGCCGAGGAAGCTGTTGCGATAGAGCTTCCGAGTCTTTTCGATTCGCCGGGCAAGCGCGATTTCCGCCTCCCGGCTCAACAGGGGAATGGCATTAATCTGCGTCAGGTAGGTCTCGACGGCATCCGAAGGATGCTCGGTCATGGGGGAACGGATCATGGGACTTCCTACGTGTTGATGCTTTGGTTCCTCGTGCACGCGCTCCACAGGTCGTGGAGCGACTCAACCATCGATCGGCCGCTAACACAAAGACACCCTGCGGGCGTCACGGTTCCACGAAACGCACCAGCATAATCGGAACCGCGGGCCGTGAAAAGGCCTTGCCAGCAATCAGAGGGGCCCTAAAGGACGAAAACCGACACCCAGGGGGGTGTTGGTTTGAGAAGTTAGGGTCGCCACCCCCTTATTGGGCGGGATTTAGTGCAGCCGCTTGGGCCAAATCAGTTACTCTTTTGCCCCCACTCAGCCCAGATGCAAACCTCGCTGCTGCCAAAGTTGGTGCGGGCAGAACTCTCGATACTTCCACTATTATACGAACTCACCCGAAATGTAAATGGGAATTTCTCCTCTTACCACCCCGACCGGCTGGAATACTTATTATCGGTGTTTTCAAGTAGTAGCTCTAGCCCAAGTCGTTGTGGCCAGAGACATTGGCCTTTCCTCCGCGGGTTACGCTCCCTCCTTCTGACCCACCTGACAGAAGGGCTCCCGATCATCGTACCACGAATCGGGTTGCCTGGGATCGTTCGGGGGCCTGCCTATGGGGTGGCAGACGTAGGTCCACCACCAGAGGTAGATGGTCTGAGGCCCGCCGCGCCAGATCGGTGCGAGGGACCTCCGTCCGAACCACGTCCAGACCGCCGCTGACGAACACGTGATCGACCCGCGAGACCGGGTAACGACTCGGGAACGTCCGCCGTGGCCGGTGGCTTGCCACGGCGGCCTGGACGTCGCGAAGTTGCCGAGCCACCAGGCGATACGCCCGGGATCTCGGCGAGGCATTCAGATCGCCGCACAAGACCAACGGACCCCGGCGTTGCGGCCCGCCGAGCCATCCGGGACCGAGCAACTCCGCGACCTGCGCGTGGCGGTCCGGTCGGCGGGGACCCAGCCGGGTGTTGAGCACTTGCAGGCCGTGGCCGCGGAGGTCGACTTCGACCCAAAGCGCCCCGCGCGGCGCGGCGTCGGGCGGTCCTGCCGACGACGGCAGTCGATCGGCGCGGATCACGCGCATCGGATGCGGGGTCAGGATCGCGTTCCCGCCCCCCTCCTCGGCAATGCCCATCGGCGGGTGCCAATGGAACTCGAGGTTCAGGTCGCGGGCGATCTCGTGGGCCTGGTCGACCTCCTCGCAGCCACCTTGGCCGACATCCAACGCCTGGAGGGCCACGATGTCCGGCTCGTACTGGGCAATGAGCCTCGCGATGCGTTCGGGCGAGAGCCGGCCGTCGACGCCCAGACACCCGCGCACGTTGTAGGTCATCACGCGAACTGTTTCGGGATCCGGCCGGGGCCGAGCCAAACGTCGCGACGCCTTCAGCGGAGCGCGACCCAGCACGTGGAGTGCCGCGGCGCGAAAGACCTCGGGCCGAAGCGGGCCGCCGCGCGTGTCCGGCAGGCACACGCCCAAGGGCAACAGCGCAAATCCCCGCGTCTCCTCCGCGCCCGGCCCGGCGTGCGAGCCGTTCTCGCGGGGGAACGTCAACGGATCGACGCCGCGCTTCCATCCCGAAAGCACCAGATCGCCGGCGTATCGGTTCCGGCACAGATCGACCAGATCCCCGGCCACTTCCTTCAAGAAGGGGTGGTCGTCGCCGAGGACGTTGGACGCTTGCTCAGGCAGCCGGAAGCATCCGTCGGTGGTGTAGGCCAGTACGCTCCCCTGGCCATCGAGGGCGTACACGACCGGGACCGCATGTTCCGTCACGAGCTGCCGGGCCAGCGCGGCCCGCTCCTCGTCGGAAATCGGTCGGGGCGCATAGACATGGGCCAAAGGGCCCATCGCCGCGACCAGGGGCTCGTCACCGCCGGCCGGCCACGCGTCGTTGCTCCGCGAGGGGAGAAGGCGTTGAAACCACCCGCCTCCTAGCCACGCGGCACGCCGCGTCTCCTCGCCGTTTTGGGACGGCGTCGCGCCCGCGCTTGCCCCCTCGGCACGACCTCGCCACAGATCGGCCACCACGCTGTCCAGCCAGCGGCCGGTCTTGCGCACGTACGACGTGGTGCTCTCCTGGCCGTGGTCGGAGTAGATCCAAACCTGGTAGTCGCGTCGCTTCGATCGCCGCGCGGCGCGCCAGATCCGCCGAAGACAACCGTCGATCCCCTTCAGCGACCAGTGGGCGAACCGCGAATTCGGTCCGCGTCGGTGCGCCTGTTCGTCGTAGCCGAGGAAGTTCAGGTGGATCACCGGCAGCCCGCGGGTCGCGTCGAGGGTCGCGCCGATGGTGATCAGTTCTCGCAACAGAACGCTCACCGCGACCCGCGAGGGAATGAACTTCAGTTCGTTCGTGAAGCTCCTTCCGGCCAACAGTCCGCGGGCGAAGTCGGTCACCGCGAGGAGGATTTCGAGGAGGACCAGGCCGGCCACGCGCAGCGCGCTACCGAGATGCCAGACCAGCAGGACGACCAACAGCAGCGGATGGACGCCGCGCAACAGCCGTCCCCAGCCCAACGAGGGAGCACAGAAATGCGCCTCGTCGGCGCCGCCGGTGTACATGTCGGCATAGACGCTGCCGCCTTCGAGAAGCCCGCGGCCTTGCCGCTCGAGACGCCTCTCGACCTGGGCGGCCACGTCGGCTTCGTACATCCGGACAATGCGTCCGGCCTCGGGGTCGCGGAACGAGAACGCCGGAACCACGGTCCGGACGCCGTAGAACAGTTCGCCTTGGACTCCCGGCGTGCTCGACGGCAGCCCGGAGTAGAACGACTCGAGCTGGTAGTGTTCGCGCCGCAAGAGACGGCGGAGGAATGGAAGCCGGCCTCGGGCCAAAGCGCGTTCGAACTGGGTCCGCGAGAGGCCGTCGATCTGCACGAGGATCAATCCCGGCTCGGCCGCGACGTTCTCGCAGACGGGCAATCGCAGCACGCGGATGCCCCATTCGCTACGGCTGAACCATCGCACCAGCCGCTGCCACGCCCGGCCCACGAAACGCCACCCGGGAATGCGCCATCGGCCCCGCGGGCGCAGGGCCCCGGTGGCCGAGCGGAGGAGGTTGGTCCACAGGTCCCATTCGCTGGCGATCCAGCGGAACGTCGATTCCCAGGCGCTGTGTTCGAAGTTCTTGGCGCGGGGTTCCGCCGCGAGGACCGTCGCGTAGTGATCGAGGGCCTTCGCGGCGCACCGGGGCATGGAGAACTGCCGGCCGGTCTGGCGCGACGCTTCCCGAAGCGCCGCGCGCCGCGCGCCGGGCGCCGTGATGATCTCTTCGAGGGCTCGGGCGAACTCCCAGGCGTTCTGCCGGCGCAGCAGGCGGCCGTTGCGGCCGTCGATCACCACTTCCCGGGCGCCGGGCGCGTCGATCGCCACGACCGGCACGCCAGCCGACATCGCCTCGGTCAGCACCATGCCCTGCGTCTCGGTCAGCGAAGCGAACGCGAACACGTCCATGGCGTGGTACGCATCGATCAGATCCTGGCCGCTTCGCGTCCCCAGCAGGTGCAGGCGCGACGTCAGTCCGAGGCGCTCGAACCGCGCGACGATTTCCGGCTCCGATGGACCAGCGCCGACCACCAGGAAATGGACGTGCGGGTACTTGCGCACCACGCGCGCCACCGCGGCTGCCAGGAGTCCCAGGTTTTTCTCCGGGGCGAGCCGGCCGACGTGGCCGATCACGAATGCGTCGCCGGCGATTCCGGCCTGGCACCGCATCGCGTCGCGGTCGCCCTGGGCGAATCGCTCCACGTCGACGCCCGTCGGGACCACCTCGATCGGCGTGAGCACGCCGCGCTGCCGCAGGATGGCCGCCACGCTCTGGCTCGGCGCGAAGACCAGGTCGCAGAGATTGGCGTATCCCGTGGCCAGACGCATCACGAAGCGAGCCATGCGCGGCGAATCGCCTGGCACGTAGTGCGTGTAGCGCTCGTACATGGTGTGGTGGGTGAACACCAGCGGCCGATTCATGGCCGCCGCCACGCGCACCGCCGTGTCGCCCAGCAGAAACGGATGGTGGGAATGCACGAGATCGGGTCGGAACTCGGCCAGCGCGGACGACAGCAAGCCGGGGATCGGGATCCGCACCGAGAAGTCGCTCCCGTTGAAGCGTTGGATGGCCGGAATGCGGATGACATCCTTCTCGCCCGGCGGCGCGCCCTCGAACTGGGGCGCCACGACAAGCACCCGGTGCCCGCGCCGCCGGTATTCGTTCGCGAAGGCCTCGACCGAGCGCGCCACGCCGCCGACGTGCGGAGCGTACGTGTTGGTGAGCATCAAGAGGTTCATCGGTGCCGGCATGCATCGAGGGGCCCACGACCCCTAGGTTCCGCCCGTGCTTCGGCCGCCTTGCGGGCGCACGCCCACGGTCGTGCGCAGGAACCAGTCCTCGCACACGGTGTGCGAGCACGGAACGGGGCGATCCCGCGCAGCGGCCTTTCAGCGACGTTCCGATTTACCGGACCGTTCGGGTTTGAAGGAACGAACCGGCTTGCCGAGCCAATCTGCCCGACCTGTTCCGGCAGCATTCGGAACCGTACTCCCGGCGGCAGGCCGGCCTGGGCCAACGGCGCGATCGATCGGCACGCCCCGCGGCGGCTTCTCGGAAACGGCCGAGGAAGGCGGCAGGACGGGCAATGCGCGCTCCACGATGCGCCCCGTGGACGCGGGGGGTGCTGACATCAAAGACTTCGCCGGCCCGCGCCCCGATCTACCACGCCCCGAGGGTCCCGATGGCGCGGCTGGTCTCGACGGCTTCGACGGTCCCGACGGCAAGACAAGTTTCTGGGGCACCACCGACTTGCGACCGAGGTCGGGCCTGACCGGCATGATCTCAGCCCCCGACTTCACGCCACCCGGCGCCACGGCGCCGGGAAATTCTGGCGTCCGTTTTGGCGGAGCGATCGGTTTGATCGTCGTCGGCGGTTTGGTGATCGTCGTCGGCGGCCTGGTGATCGTTG
>DYLT01000382.1 GCA_020721945.1 Blastopirellula marina | reverse complement strand
GAGCCGCTGTGCCGGCTGCCCGCCAGCGTGATGCTCTCGTAATACGGCCTGCCCGTGTCGGCCAGAAGGATCCGGTCGCCAGGCAGCGCGAGGTACAAGGCCCTGCCGATAGTGCGGACTGGGCCGGTTTCGCCCGGGTCGAGCCGTTCGCCCCGGGAACGGTCGTCGCCCAAGACGTTGTTGACATGAATGTCTCTGGCTTCCGAAAGCGGGACCATCGCCAGAGCCACCGCGATCGAAGCGCAAAACAACCAGATCGCGCGCATACGAAAGGCTCCTTCCGGCACATTCGTGCCATACCGTGCAGGCGGACCGGCGGCGGGCTTTCGAACCGATCGTGCGGCCAGCCAACCGAGGATCACGGTCCGGGCAGGACGGGCGCGGCGGTGGCGCCCGGCGTGGTGATCGTCACCGGGGCACATCCGGCGCCGGGGGGACACGCGGTCGCGGGTGGGCCATCGACCGCCGCGGGCGGAAATACCGCCGGTGCCGGACATGGTGGGGCAGCGCTCGGCCGGGCACCAAACCAGCACCACCCCAGGTTATCGCACTTCCACTGGTCAATGGCACGCATCGTCGCGCACCCGCTGGCGACCACGAGCGCCATCGCCGCGATCGCTCCAAGTATCGCCTTCTGCATGTTCGTTCTCGCATCCATTCAGGTTGACCGAGGGCAACAGGGTTTCCTCTTGGCAACCATACACGCAGATTGGCGAAAAGCAAATCAGACCAGCCAAGCCGGCCAGAAATCGCGGACTACATATTGGAGTTGGCCTCGGCCCAGTCCAACCCCGTCTCTCTCTTGACACGACCCTCAAAGTCGCCCAAGAGTCCGCCGATCACGTCCCAGCGATCCACGCGCCGCAGTTCGATGTCGCCCTGGCGGTTGACGCGCACGATGCTGTCCTTGGTGACACCGACCCGGGTCAGCTCCTCGGGATCCGGCCCCCCCTCGTGGACCAGACGAAGCAGACACCTGCCCGACATTTCAATGAATTCCATGGCTCATCCTCCAAGAACCCATCCTAAGAGGCAGGTGGCACCACGTCAACGCTCTGCCGCGCGCACCGCGTCGCAAAGGCGAAGCATGGTGGCCCCATCGAGCTGCTCGGCCCGCAATCCCGTGTCGAGCCCCAATCGGGTGAGGAGGGCATCGACGTCGGATTTGTCCAGCCGGTCGCCGACGGCCGAGACTAACTGCGATCGCAGGAACTTCCGCCGGTGGAGGAACATCGCGCGGACGAAGTCGTGGAAGAAGGCGCGGTCGGCCAAGCGTCCCCGCAAGGCGTCGTCGAGCACCACGTGAACCATCGCCGAATGGACCTTGGGCCGCGGCCAGAAGACCGATGGGGGCATGCGCCGCACCACGTCGACGTGGCATTGGCTTTGCACCCAAAGGCTCAAGGCACCGTAGTCCTTGGTGCCGGGCTGGGCCGTGATGCGATCGGCCAGCTCCTTCTGGATCGTGACCGTCATCGTGCGCGGCGGACGCTCCAGCGCCAGAAGACTGGTAATCACCGGCGTGGCCACATGGTAGGGGAGGTTCGCCACCAGCTTGAACGTGCGGCTCGGGGCCGCGTCGAGTTCCTGCTGGACGGCTTCGAGCACCTCGGGATTGAGCCGGTTCTTGCCCGCTAGGGCGTCGGCGTTGAACATGCGCACGCGCTCCATCGCGTGCAGCTCCTCGGAAGCAAGCTGAAACAGCGCGGGATCGACCTCGACCGTCACGACGGCCGCGGCGCGCGCGGCAACCAGCGCCGTGACCGACCCGGTGCCTGTCCCCACCTCGAGGACCACATCGGTCGAACGCACGTCGGCGGTCTTGACCAAAAGCTCGACCAGATTGAGGTCCGTCAAGAAGCACTGCCCCCATTGGGCGCGCGGGGCGATGCCGGCGTCGCGGAATCGCTCGATCAGATAGGAGACGGTTTGCCGATGGCGTGGGGTCACGAGTCGGTTGCCCCGTGAAGTCGCACAAGCGTTCTGCGTCGTGGTTCGTTCGGGTCGGCCCGGCGGGGGGGGGGCCCGGGCCTCTACCAACCGCGGGCTTCCAAGAGCCGCTCGACGTATTTCGCCAGCAGGTCGGTTTCGATGTTCACCCGGTCTCCGACTTTCAGCGGGCCGAGGGTCGTCACGGCCAGCGTGTAAGGAATTAGGGCCACGCTGAACAGCTCCGGCTCGCTATCGACGATGGTCAGGCTCACGCCGTCGACGGCGACCGAACCTTTCGACGCCATTTGGCGGGCGAGCTGTTGGTCGATGCGAAACCGGAAGAACGACCAGTCGCCGTAGTCGTCGCGCGATCGCAGCGTGGCCACGCCGTCGATGTGCCCGCTGACGAAGTGCCCCCCCAGACGGTCGCCCACCGCCAACGCCCGCTCGAGATTCACCAGGCTACCGGGTTTGAGGTCGCCGAGGTTGGTTCGGGCGAGGGTCTCCGGGCCGGCCTGAAACGCCATCGTGTCGCCCTCGACGGCGATCACCGTCAGGCAGCACCCGTTGACCGAGACGCTGTCGGCCACCTTGATCTGGGGAACGATGCTGGGCTGGCGAATGATCAGGCGGCAGCCAGGCGGTTCGGAAATCAGGTCCGCCACCGTCCCGCGTGCTTCAACGATTCCGGAGAACATCAAGGATCCTCTCGTATGCGAAAAGGCCACCCGCCGAAACCTAGAAGATCGGCTCCTCCTGGACACGATGGCGGACGACCTTGTCCCACAAGTACCTCACCGGGCCGCTCAGCGCGAACACCGAGAACACCAGCGCCAGCGCGTATCCGCGGATGACCATGACCGCCACCAGCGCGAATACGAGCTTCACCACGTGGCTGAAGCTCCGCTGGCCGCGGAACACCTGGTTGACCACGTGGGGATACGGAATGCGCGACACCATCAGCAGCGCGATGAGCACCGCGAACATCGGCAGAACGCTCTGAAGCACGCTGTGGACCTTCGTCGCGTACGTGGGAATGCCTTCGACCGGGTCGGCCAGGGTATAAAACACCAACGCGAAGCCGGCGATCGTGCCGGCCGCTCCAGGGCTGGGCAGGCCGCTGAAGTGCAGGTGCTCGTCTTCGTCGCTGGTCTCCACGTTGAACCGCGCCAGCCGCAGCGCGGCGCAAGCGGCAAAGGTCGCCGCAATGATCCAGACGGCTTCGCGGTGCAGGTAAGCGAACTGGGGGCACAGCTTCACCAGCAAGAACGCCGGCGCCACGCCGAACGATACCACATCGCAGAGGCTATCCAACTCGGCGCCGAAGTCGCTGCTGGTGCGCGACAGCCGCGCGACGTACCCGTCCAAGGCGTCGAAAAGCATGGCGATGAAGATCAACCATGCACTCTGCCGCAAGTCGTCCATGGTCTTCATCAAGGCGGCGGCCTCGACGGGCCACTCGGCCGGAGCCGGCACCCGCGATGCCACCACGATGGCGAAGAACCCGCACACCAGGTTTCCCAGCGTGAACATCGTCGGGAGCACGGCAATCGCGCGCAGCGGCCTCATGCGTCGGTCCTCGGGGGTTCGTACCGCGCTACCACGTCGCTGCCCCCGCGCACCGGATCGCCGGGCCGAGACTCGATGCGCAGCCCTGGCTCGTCCGGCACGATCAACTCGGTCCGCGAGCCGAACTTGATCATCCCGATGCGCTGGCCCTGGGCCAATACCTCGCCGGGCCTCAAGGGGCAAACGATCCGGCGCGCGATCGCGCCGGCGATTTGACGGACGACGATCCGCCGGTGCGGCGGCGCCTCTTCCTCCAAGCCGATCCACATGGATTCGTTCTTCTCGGCGCTTTCCGGCCGCATCGCGTTGAGGAACTGACCCGGCGTGTACCGCAGAGCGATCACCCGGCTGGCCATCGGAGCGCGGTTGACGTGAACGCTGAAGATCGACAGGAAGATCCCGATCCGCACGGCCGGACCGCCGATGAAGTCGTCGTGTTCGAGCTTCGTCACCTCGACCACGGTCC
>DYLT01000381.1 GCA_020721945.1 Blastopirellula marina | reverse complement strand
GAGCAGTTCCACCTCGACGAGCCCTGGGACAGCGAGCACAACAAGCAACTGATCGCCAAGATGCCCGCCGTGTACCGCTCGCCCCAGTCGAAGCTTCCGGCCAACGAAGGTCGCACGAACTACGTCGTACCGGTTGGGCCCGAGACGATCTTCCCGGGCAAGAAGGGGATCGAGATCCGCGACATCCGCGACGGCACGTCGAACACGATCCTGGTCCTGGAGGTGGGCGACGCGCAGGCCCCGATCTGGACCAAGCCCGACGACTGGCAATTCGACTCCAAGGACCCCAGCAAGGGGCTCGGCGGGCTGTACGAGGCCGGGTTCAACGCGACCTTCGCCGATGGTTCGGTGCGATTCCTGCCGTTGCCGCACGACGCGGCCAAACTGCGCGCCCTGCTCACCCGCGCCGGCGGCGAACCGGTCTCGCCGTAGTCGTCGCGCTCGAAACGGCCTTTCCCCCAAAGGGATATGGCCAGGGGCAGTCTTAGTTCCCTCCAAACCGCTTGGCGCGGTGGCGCCAGTCGTGCTTCGGCCGAGAGCCAAGCGGGCCTCTGGCCGGGCTCTTGATGGGGCGCTATCGCGATGGTAAAATCTTCAAAGCGACGTAACTGTTTTGAAATATGGAAGTTCCGACGGCCGGCGGCATCGGTGGGCGCACCGGTTTCCCGGCGGAAAACCCCGCGCTGGGGCGCGCCAAGCAGTGTGGCATGCTCGCGCACCGGGGGTTCGGGTCCACTTTTTCCCCATGCGCATCCTCGTTGCCGACGACGAGAAGATCAAACGCCTCACCCTGGCCGACGATCTGACGGCTCAGGGCCACGAGGTCGTCGCCGCCACCGACGGGGCTGAAGCCTTGCGCTGGCTCGAGGAAGAGCGGTTCGATGTGGTGGTCACCGACCTGAAGATGCCCAAGATCGACGGCCTGGAGCTGCTCCGGCGGATCAAGCAAGGCCCGTCGGCCGACATCGCCGTGATCCTGATGACGGCCTACGGGAGCATTCCGGTGGCTGTTGAGGCCGTCAAGGCCGGCGCCTACGACTTTCTGACCAAGCCGTTCCGCAACGAGGACCTTTTCCCGCTTCTGGCCCGCATCGAACGCGACAAGCACGCCTCGGGGCGGGAGCCGCCGGCCCCGGGGCAAACCGCAGCGGCCATCGACGCGGCGATCGTCGGGACGACCGAGGCGATCACGCGGGTCAAGCGGATGGTCGAAATCTGCGCGCGCACCGACGCCAACGTCCTCTTGTGCGGCGAGACCGGCGTGGGCAAGGACCTCGTGGCGTCGGTCATCCACCGCTATTCGCACCGGCAGACGTTCCCCTTGGTGAAGGTGGGCTGCACCCTGTTTCCCCCGCAGCTCATCGAGAGCGAGCTATACGGGCACGAGAAGGGCTCGTTCACCGGGGCCGAACAGAAGCGCCCCGGACGGTTCGACCTGGCCGAAGGCGGCACCCTGTACCTCGACGACGTCGACGATATCCCGCTGGAGCACCAGTCGAAGCTCCTTCGCGCCATCGAAGAAAAGGTGTTCGAGCGCGTCGGGGGCACCACGGCCATCAAGGCCGATGTGCGCATCGTGGCGTCGACCAAGCGCAATCTGCTCGAGAAGATCGCCGAGGGCACGTTCCGGCAGGACCTCTACTACCGGCTCGACGTGTTGCGCATTACCATTCCGCCCCTGCGCGAGCGGATCGAAGACATCCCCGCCCTGGCCGACCACCTCCTCGCGCGGATTGCCAAAGACCGGCCGTTCGAGATCGAGCCCGAGGCCCTCGGCGTGCTCCAACGCCACGACTGGCCCGGCAACATCCGCGAGTTGTACCACACGCTCGAGCGGGCGTACCTGGTCGGCGCGGGCCGCATCACCGGGGAGATCCTCCTGGCCGAGACGGCGGGCATCGCCTCGACCCCCCCGGCCGCCAACGGCGGTTTCCAGGCCATCATGGAGCAGGCCGAACGACGCCTTCTGGAAAATGCGTTGAGGGCCGCCGCGGGCAATAAGACCGCCGCCGCCGCCGCGCTGGGCATGAAGCCCTCGACCTTCCGCGATAAGCTCGCCAAGCACGGCCTGGGATAGCGCGCCAGGCCGCGCCATGTTGTCCTGTCGCCCTCGCGGCGGTATGCTGGGTGCGCACTCGGCGCTTGCCATCCCCCACGTGCCAAGACCCCAAGGAGAAGCCACCATGCGATGGGCCCTCGTCACCGCGGTCGTCTGCGCAACGATCCCCCTCCACGCGGCCGAACCTGCCGCCGATCCCGCCACGGGACTCTCGGCCGAGGAAGCCAAGGAGGGCTTCGTGAGCATCTTCGACGGCAAGACCCTCAAGGGCTGGGTCGGACTCAAGGGAAGCACCGACAGCTATTATGTCAAGGACGGAATGCTCATCTGCAAGGACACCGGCCACGAACACATCTTCACCGAGAAAGAGTACACCAACTTCGTCCTCCGGCTGGAGATCAAGCTCGACACCGGTGGAAATAACGGCATCGGCGTGCGCGACCGGATCAGTGCCCAGCCGCACCTCGAAGGCAACGAGATCCAAGTGCTCGACGACCGCTACTTCCCCTGCTGGAAACACGGCCAGAAACTGGAACTGAAGGAGTACCAGTACCACGGGTCGCTCTACGGCGTGGTGCCGGCCAAGCGCGGACACCTCAAGCCGGCCGGCGAGTGGAACGAGGAGGAGATCGTCTGCGACGGGCGCCGCCTCAAGGTGACCCTCAACGGCGCGGTCCTCGTCGAGTGCAACCTCGATGAGGTCAAGCCGATCGACGGCCAAAAGCACCCGGGGCTGAAGTACGACAGAGGCCGCATCGGGCTGCACGCCCACGGGAACTACGGGGCCGAGGTGTTCTTCCGGAACTTGCGGATCAAGGAACTCAAGTAGCGGAGGGCCTCCCATGCGGCGGCGCGATTTTCTGATCCAGGCCGGGGCGGCTTGCGCAGCGATGGGGATCGGCCACGCCGCCGGCGCGGCCGAACCGCCTATCACCTTCGACGCCGTGCCGCGCGACCGATGGACCGGCGAGCCCTACGAACTGGCCGGCCGGCGCTTGGTGTTTGCGAGCTGGTATTATGTGCGGCCCGGCGGGTACGGCTGGGTGAACGATCGCGGCGAGGGGGTGACGGCCAGCCGAGCCCCGATCGGTCCGTGGGACGCCCAGTTCCGGCGCGGCGACGATGCGCCGCACGGCATCCGGCTGGTCGTCGAGAAGCCCCAGCGGCGCGGGCCGATCATCCCGCCCGAGCGCCCGTGGGAGGCGATGGGCCTGGGCCTGTCGATGTTCCTCCGCGACGGCGACCGCTACCGCGCCTGGGGCGGTTGCCAGGACAAGGATGGCCAGCGGTTCTCGTGCTACTTCGAGTCGGACGACGGCCTGGCGTGGCGCCGCCCGGCCTTGGGCCTGGTCGAGTACGGCGGCACCACGCAAAACAACCTCGTGCCTTCGGCTCCCTCGTCGGTGTTCGTCGATCCGACCGCCCCGGCCGCCGAGCGATACAAGGGCGTAAGCGATGGGCAGGTGAATGTCGCCGAGTTTCGCGACTTTATTAAGAAGCACCCCGATCGCTGGGAGCACCGGGCGCTGCGCAAGGACGCGGGGTTCATTGCCGCGGTCTTCGGCTACGTCTCGTCCGACGGGCTGCGGTGGACGCGGCTGGCCGAACCGTTCACCGTCGAACACTCCGACACGCAGATCGTGGCCGGCTATTGCGCCGCGCGCAAGAAGTACATGATCTTCACACGGAACTACTTCGTCGGTCCGCGGTCGGCCAAGGCTCCGGAGGATCCCTCGGGCATGGCGTGGCTCGGCGACATGCGGGGCGCTGGCCGGCGCTCGATCGGCTACACCGAGAGCGATCGATTCGGCGATTTTCCGCTGTCGCGCGTGATCCTCACGCCCCGGCCCGACAGGTCGCCCTCCGAGCTGCTGTACACGAATTGCTACACGACGTTTCCCGGAGCGGCGGACCAG
>DYLT01000380.1 GCA_020721945.1 Blastopirellula marina | reverse complement strand
ACCCACGACAACGACGTTGGCAACGTCGTGCTCTACCACCTGAGCTACACCCGCTTGTTGGGCGGGTCAGGACTCGATCCAACCCGCACCCACCGCCGGAATTATAAGTCGTCATCCCCCGCGTGCAAGGGCAAACGGCAGCCCGTAATTAAATCGGCCAAGCGGGTCTCGTCAAGGGCGTCACCCTCGCAGGGAGGATGCCTTGGGAACCCCGTTGTCTCCATGCTCGCTTCCAGTTAAGATAGGGGGGTGCACCAAACCACGCCGCGCTCGGCACCTCCCCACCTCCCACCGCTGCCGGAGCAGTCGCGCTCATGGAAGCCCGCTTGACAATCGTCGGGGGCCAGGCCAACAAGAAACGCGTCACCCTGAAGCTCCCCATCATTATCGGGCGCAGCCGGGACGCCGACCTGACGATTGCTCACCCGATGGTCAGTCGCCAGCACTGCGAGTTGTTCGAGGTCCAGGGCTTGGTCCGGGTGCGCGATCTGGGATCGCTCAACGGCACCTTCGTCGGCGACAAGCAGATCACCGAGGCGGCGCTGCGCCCGAACGACGAGTTCACGATCGGCCCGTTGACCTTCCGCGTGGATTACGAATATGCGGGCGAAATGACGGTCGTCGCGCCGAGCTTGCCCGAAGACCGCCAGCCCGTGGCGCCGCCACCTGTCGTCCCCACGGCGGCGAACGAGCCGCCCGGCGAGCCGCCTTCGGCCGCGGCGCCGGGTGAGCCGCCACCATGGTTCGGCGAGGTCCCCGGGGCCGAGAGTCCCTTGTCGCCCGCCGCGGAGCCGCCCGGCGATTTCTTCGCGTTCATCGCGCCGGCGGGTCCAGAGGGACCGATGCCGCCTCCCGTGTCGTCGCCGTCGCAATTTCCGGGTTGGACGTCCGAAGGGCCGACAACGCTCGGTGGGCAGGCAGAGCCTGGCCTGGTGTCGGCTTCAGACGCCCCGCCGCCTGGATCGGTCGCGCCAGCCGAGGAGTCGTTCTCGTCGCGCGCCGCGGATGCCCCGGCACCCGAGTTCGACGGAGCGGCCAGCGCCGGCGGAGCGGTCGAACCCGCGCCGGCCAAGAAGTCGCGGGGATGGTGGCCTTTCGGCCGAAAGCGCAAGGCGGTGTCCTCGCCGCGCGACATGCCCGCGGTGTCGCCCGCCGCGAACGGCCAAGACGAGCCGGAGGCTGGCCCAACCTCGCAATCCGAGGGCGATACCCCCAAGGCTGGCCGCCAGACCCTGCGCGACGGCGGGTCGGATGCCGACACACCCAGGCCGGGCGCACCACCGGTCGCGCGCCGTCCAGTTCAGCCTGCGGGCGACGACGGGCTCGATCCGGAGCTCGATGCCTTCCTGCGCGGCTTCGAGTAGCGCGGGCTACAGGGTGCTCAACTTCGCGAAGTTGAAGGCGAAGGATGCGGGTAAGACCCCATAGATGCCGCGCGTGAACACGAGGCTGATGAAATCGTCGGCCACGAGGATCGGGTGTTTCGGCACGATGATCACGTCGGAGTCCGAGAGCCAGATTTCGCCCGGCGGACAAGGTTGCTTCCCGTACAGCGCGTCGCGCAGGTCGAGCATGGTGGCCAAGAGCCGCCAGTCGTCGCCCCGGCGGAACACCACGACTTGCCGGAGGTGGGCCCCGACGTTCCAGCCGCCCGCCATGCTCAGGGCCTGGATCGCCGTGGTCGGGCCGGTCATCTCGAAACGGCCCGGGTTGCGGACCTCGCCCAGCACGTACACGTATCGCGGGGCGCGCTGGGCCAGCACCGGAATCACCTCGATGCCTTCGACTTCCTGCCGGTAACGTTCGTTCAGTTCCTGCTGGAGTTCGGCGAGCGTCAGCCCCTGGGCCGGGACCGAGCCGATCGCCGGCAGCGCGATGGTCCCTTCGGGCGTGACGCGCACGAGCTGGCTCTGCCCGCCGATGCCTTGCCGCCGGTCCACCGTGGCCCGAAGATCCTCCAGCTTCGTATTGACCCGCAGCGGCGTGACCGTGATGGCGGGGACCTTGTAGTACTTCAGATACAGCCGCTCGAGATCCTCGCGCAATTGGGCCACGGTTCGGCCCGTCGCCCGCACCTGGCCCAAAAGGCGCAGGGTGATCGTGCCGTCGGGCTGCACCAGGAGGTCCCGATTGAGGGCCGAATCGGTCAACGATTCGACCCGGATTTCGTCGCCCACGTTGAGCCGGTACGGCTGGGCCGTCTCCTCGCGGGTGACGCGGTAGATCATGTCCAACTGGTCGTCGACGCGAAGGCGGTACTCGGGCACGTGGGCCGTGCGCTCGTGGCCCACGTACTCGCCCTGGGCATACGCCTGCCACGCGATGGCCCGCATCCGTTCCCAGCCCGACCGCTTGCACCACGAACACGTCGAGCAATCCACGCCGCAGATGGCGCACGGCGCGGCCGGTCCGAGGGCCTGGCAGAGCAGGATGGGACGGTCCTCCGCCGAGAACCCGCGCTGGGGGCTCACGGCGGCCGTTGGCGAGAAGCGCTTCGGATCGACCCATTGGACCGCCGGCAAGGGCGCCGTCGGATTGAAGCCGAGCCGCGCCGTCTCGGCGCGCACCGCGGCGGCCCAATGACGCTGGGCCTGGCCGGCCAGATCGGGCCGGCCGAGTTGCTGGTACACCACCGCCAGGTTGTGCCAGCCCGCCGACTGCGAATACAGCGACACGCTGTGTTCGAGGGCCATGCGGGCGTCTTCGTAGCGCCCGGCCCGCGCCAGCAAGACCCCCAAGTCGTTCGAGGCCATGTAGTGGTGCCGGTTGACCAACAGCGCCGCCTGGTAGAATGCCACGGCCTTGGGCGGGGCCGAGCGGTCGGCCACCCCCGGCTGACCGGCCATGGCCGCGTGCAGTTTGCCCAAACCGTACAGGGCCATCGCGCCGGCCACCTCGTCGCCGGCCGCCGCGGCCAATTGCTCTTGCGCGAACGTCAAGTACCCTTGGCAGGCGGCCAGCGGCGTGTGCCGATCGAGATTCGCCTGTTTCAAGGCGGGCGTGCGATGGCCCGCCACCAGGCCGGCCAGATCCAGATCGGCTTCCAGACGCGAGGGGCCGGGCAGGAAATCCTGGGCTTCGCGCAGCGCCGTCAGGGCCGCCGCCAACGCGCGGCTGTGAAAGGTCGTCTCGCGCTGGCGATCGAGGGCCTGGGTAAGGGTCCGCAGCGCGAGGATGAACTCGGCCCGAGCCGCGAACCACGCGCGGCGGCCTCCCAGTTCGAAGGCCCGACGCGTGTGCAGATCGGCCTCCCGGGCGGCCATCTCGAGCGCCTGCGAACGCGGCTGGCTGGCCACCGGGGGACTGGCCACGGCGATCGGCAAGGGCCGCGGTTCGGCGTCGAACCCCGGGGTCGGCGCCAACGGCGGCTTCTCGTCGCGGTATTCGACAGGAAGCCAAGCCGCCGGATTGGACCTCGTGACTTCCTCGGGCGGCAACAGCGAAGGTTCGTTCTGGACGCCGAAAGCCCCGGGCCCGCCCGAACCCACCGAGGCCACCAGCCTCTTTGCGTCCCTGGAAGCCGGCAAGAACGATGCTTCGTCGCCGTAGGGGCCCTGAGCGTTGGGAAGCAGCATCCCCACGGCAAGCACCATAAGGGCGCTGGGCAACACCGAACTCCATCCCGGCGCAACACGCACGTCACGATCCTCCATGCCTGGGCGTCCACGTCGCCCCATTACTCAAGGGACGCATCGACCGGCTTTTCCGGCGGCGCTAAGCAAAACCGGCCGGGGTCGCTGGCGTCGGGAAATGGCGGCCAGCACGCCCGTTACAGGCGGCGTGAACGGGCCCGCAGCCAAGGCACCGCCCGCACCGTCCGCACGATCGGCACGAACCGCGTCCGCGGTTCGCCCGGAACGTCCGCGACCCCTCCGGCTTTGGGTCCGGGTCGGCCCGCCGCGTCCGGTTCGGCAGCGCGCCACTAGCCCATGTTCAGTGTTGAGCCGCTGGGTTTCGGGTTTGCCAAGCGGAGAAAC
>DYLT01000379.1 GCA_020721945.1 Blastopirellula marina | reverse complement strand
AAACCTTCCAAACCCCCCAAACTACCCGCCGAAATCTGCAAAAGCTGAAATGCACGCATGGGTGGATCAACTCGTCCGTCGGGGTCGCCGTGGCGGGATCGACCTGCCGATGGACGTGCTCAAGCAAGGGTACAGGCATGGCGTGCCACCCGATCCGCACCGCCGCGACGCCTTGGCGATCTTCGCGGCCCGTGCGTCATGGTTTGGGGCTCTTGGGCCGCTGCGGCAGCTTGGGGTTGAGGATCAGCGTGACCGGGGTCCCTTGGGGTGGCACGCGCCCGGGGAAGCCCTCGAACTGCCGCGAGTCGAGGTCCGACAGGCTGCGGATGGGCAGATCCAGCGTCGCGATGGGCACGTTGGCCACCGAGATGAAGTCGCCGAAATCGGCTTGGTAGACTCGCTTGCCATCGTCGTCCGAGAACTTGCTGCCCGCGAACACCCAGTTCAGCTCGAGGGCCTTCTGGGTCTTGATGTCGCGAATCCAATCCTGGGCGCGGGCCTTCTCGACCCCGCCCCGCGCGCCTTTCCAGCGAACCTCGATCTCGATCTCCGTGCCCGAGGCCGGCTCGAACTTCGGGAGGAATTGCACCGGGCTGCCGGGTTGGGCCCCCACGGCCATCAGCCCCGCGTGCACAATGCTCGGCCGCACCTGCGTGACGATCACCGCCTCGTACTCGCGGCCGGGCATGGTCACCAGGAACTCCAGCGCATAACTCGCCCGGCATGTCTCGCCCTGGAAGACGACGGCTTTCTGTTGCGAATCGACCCACACCGGCTGCTTCGGGTGCAGCCGCTTGAGGTTCTCGGGATGATCGACCAGCGGCGGCCCCAAGTCGCGGGGCGGTGGCTCGTCTGCGGCCGCCTCGGCCTTGGCCGAAGCCGCCGGCTCGTCCTGGGCCACGGCCACCGGGCCAAGACCCGCCATCATCGAAACCCAGTAGCACACCCGCATTACGGTGCCAAGCCATCTCCGCATGCGCCACGCTCCTTGACCAACGCGCGAAAGCCCCAGTCCTTTGCCAGGATACCACGCGAAACGGCCCGCTGTCAGGACATGCACCGGCGACCACGTGGTTTGCGCAAACGTGTACATTTCCCTAGACACCCTCCAAGCCTCACCTTGGCAAGGCTGAAGCCCGACGACGAGTTACAACACCTTGGCAAATCTTAGCTTACGATTCGGTCGCCGCGGCGATTCGAGCAATGTGGGGGGAATCCAGTCGCGGCAGGGACAGCCCGTGCCCCAGATTCCCGAGCCCGCCGCGGCCGCGGTCTGGGGCCTCGTGGGCACCCTCGGGGCCGTGCTCGTGTGGCGACAAGCTCGCCGCCCCTTCTCGTGGCGCGCGTAGACGGCCCAAAGCGGCGCCGATCGCTACATGGTGTTGCACGATGCTGGGAAATGCCGGAGCGCGGGCATCTTGCCCGCACCGATGCGGCCGAGACGGCCGCGCTCCAGGATTTCGCAACTCCATTGAGCAGCCCAGGCGTTGCGAGGGCCGCGTTGCCACCGGGCGTGTAACCCCGCACCTTCACGCGCATCTCTACCAGACAGACGGATGGTGCGTCCCGGAGCCCGTGCGGAGTTCTCTACGATGAAAGACCTTGCCTTGATCTTGGGCATCCTTGCCGGATGGATTGTGCTGAACCGTTGGGTCTTGCCGTGGTTGGGCGTACCCACGTGCATGGGCGGGTGTTGCCAGGCACCGTATACTTCGAGGGCCGAGGATTCGGCCGCGACGTGCGGGACCGTACCGTCGCCGCTGCCGCCGGCAGGGACATCTGAGCCTCGGGAAACGTCGGCGTCATTGGGAGCAGACGAACCTCGAGATACCAAAGGAAACCTCCCATGACCATCGAACGCGGTCTGCGATTGGTTGCCGGCGTCGTCGTTCTCGCGAGCGTCGCGCTGGCGGTGTTCGTCAACCCCTATTGGCTGCTGTTGACGGCGCTTGTCGGGCTGAACCTGCTCCAGTCGGCCTTTACGAACTGGTGCCCGATGGTATGGCTGTTGGCCCGGGTCGGGTTGCCGCCCTGTGTCGCATGGACCCCAAGGAGTACCCGCGGCGCCGATCCTGCTTGACTTCGCGCTTAGCGCTTGAGAGTCGCGGCGGAAGCCCGGAAAGACCCTGAGGCGTCCGCCACGAGGAAAGCGATTTGGGAGGCGAAGCCATGAAGACCAGCGTTGCGCCGCTGGCGGCGCTGGGGTGTGCTTCCGTGGCGGCTGCGGAGGATGGGGTCGCCGTGGTTTCGAAGCACCTGGCACGCCCGCTCGGGTGGTCGTGATCTGCCGTGCGGACGACCGCGACGTGCCACGCTTGCGTTTCGGCGTCCAGGCGAACCTGCTGCTTAAGAACCAAACGCTCTACATCCACGGCGGCGCGCCGGTGGGGATCGTCGCCCTCGATGCGCGCCGCGGCGACAACGCCCGGATGGTTGCTCGGCTCGAATGGGGGTGGCGGGGTGAGCGGTTTGTGCCTCGTGGTTTTCTGGCCGCTCGGTTTTTCCCAAGGCCGCGCTGGACCGCGGTTCCGGGCGTGCCGCCCGATCGCGCGTCTGCCTTGGCCTTGATTTCGATCGCGCGGTATGATGCGAGGTCGAGGAAACTCAAGGAACGGCCATGGCGCGCTATCCGAGGATCTTTCGTGTTCGACAGAAGTTCGATTTTCCCCAGATCGACGACGTGCCGGGCGAGGTGCGGCGGCAACTCGAGCGGCTGGAGCTTCATCGCCGCGTGTCGCCGGGGCAGAGCGTGGCGGTGACGGGGGGGAGCCGGGGGATTGCTCAGATCGCCGTGATTCTGCGAGCGGTGGTCGAACACCTTCGGGCGTTGGGGGCCAGCCCGTTCATCGTGCCGGCCATGGGGAGCCACGGGGGTGGTACGGCCCAAGGGCAACGCGAGGTGCTCGAATCCTACGGCATTACCGAAACGTCGGTGGGCTGTCCGATCCGTGCCGGCATGGAGACCGTGGTCGTCTGCCAGACGGCCGAGGGGTTCCCGGTCCACTTCGACCGGTACGCCTACGAGGCCGACCATGTCGTGGTGGTCAATCGGGTGAAGCCGCACACGCGGTTCGTGGGCGACCTCGAGAGCGGCCTGATGAAGATGCTGCTGATCGGGCTGGGCAAGTGCGCGGGGGCCACGGTGTACCATCGGGCGATCCAGGACTACAGTTTCGGCCAGATCATTCGGAGCGTGGCTGGGGAGGTGATCGCCCGGTGCCGCATCCTGGCCGGGCTGGCGATTGTCGAGAACGGCCACGACCAGACCGCCCGGATCGAAGCCGTGCGTCCGGAGGAGTTCGCGTCGCGTGAGAGGCATCTGTTGACGCTGGCCCGCCAGTGGATGGCCCGGCTGCCGTTCGACCGCGTCGACCTGCTCTTGATCGACCGCATCGGCAAGAACCTCAGCGGGACCGGTTTGGACACCAACGTGGTGGGCCGGAAGTTCGACGACCACAAGGCGATCGACGGCGAGTTGCCCAAGGTCAAGCTGATTGCCGTGCGAGGGCTCACGCCCGAGACCCACGGCAATGCCGTGGGGCTGGGAATCGCCGAGTTTTGCCGGAGCCGGGTCCTTCGCCAGACCGACATGGCGGCGATGCGGCTCAATGCGATCGTGGCGGGCCACATCTCGGCGGCCATGCTGCCGTTGGACTACGAGACCGACGCCGAGATTCTCGACCTGGCGCTCGGTTCGATCGGCCTGGCCGAGCCGCCCGACGCCCGGCTCTTGTGGATCCGCGACACGCTCGACCTGGCCGAGGTCGAGTGCTCGACGGCCTACTGGGACGAAGCGCGGTGCCGTGACGACCTGGAGATCTTGACCGAGCCGCGCCCGCTGCCGCTGGATGCCCAGGGAAATCTGCCGGATCGCTGCTGAATCGACGGGCGCACTGTTGCGAGTGTGCCCGCAACCATGCCCAGGCCGGGGACTGGCTCGTTTTTTTCCGGCCCGTCTGCGGGCCGGACGACGTGCCTGCCCTTCTGACGCCCGAAGGGGACCGCATCGCGAAACGGACGCTCGCGGTGGCCGAGCCCGCAGG
>DYLT01000378.1 GCA_020721945.1 Blastopirellula marina | reverse complement strand
TGACCCGCACGGTGCCGGCCTCGGTGCCGTCGGTCTTCCACAACTCGGTGCCGCTCGTGCCGTCGTCGGCGACGAAGAACAGCGTACTGCCCAGCGCGGTGAGGCTCTCGGGGTACGAGCCGGCGACACCGGGATTGATATCCTTGACGCGCACGGTGCCGGCCTCGGTGCCGTCGCTTCTCCACAGCTCGTCGCCCGTGACCTGGTCGGTCGCGAAGAAGTAGAGCACGCCCCCCAGGCTGACAAGGTCGTACGGGTCGGAGGAGTCGCCGAGGGTGATGTCCTTGACGCGCGCGGTTCCCGCGGCCGTGAAATCGGTCTTCCACAGCTCGCGGTCGCCGTCCGAGTCCTCGGCGGTGAAGAAGACGGTCCGGCCGACCGGCGTGGGCTCTCGGGGCCAGGCCGGTCCGGTGCTACAGGGGATCGCCTGGACCAATCGCGTGCCGGCCTCGGTGCCGTCGCTCGTCCACGCCGCGGCATGGCCTAAGCTGTCCACCGCGAAGAAGCCCAAGGCACCGCCCACGTCGGCCAGATACGACGGAAACGCGCTGCCGGGACCCGCCCAGATGTCCTTCACGCGCACGGTGCCGGCCTCGGTGCCGTCGCTTGTCCACAGCTCGTAGCCGCTCGTGCCGTCGTCGACGCCGAAGAAGAGCGTGTTGCCGACCGCGGTGAGTTCCCAGTAGTCCGAGCCGCCGGCCCCGGGGGTGAGGTCTTTCACGAGCACGGTGCCGGCCCCGGTACCGTCGCTTCTCCACAATTCCCAGCCGCTGGTGCCGTCGTCGGCGATGAAGAACAGGGTGTTGCCGGCCGCGGTGAGGTACAGGGGGACCGAATCGGCGGTACCGGGATTGATGTCCTTGACCCGCACGGTGCCAGCCTCGGTGCCATCGGTCTTCCATAACTCGGTGCCGGTGGCGCCGTCGTCGGCGCGGAAGAACAAAACGCCGCCGACGTTCGTCAGGAGATTCACATACGACCAGCCAGTTCCCGGGACGATATCCTTGACCCGTACCGTGCCGGCCTCGGTGCCGTCGCTCTTCCATAACTCGCGGTCGCCCGCCGCATCCGTGGCCGTGAAGTAGACCGTGTTGCCGACGACGGTCAATTCGTCGGGCCAGGACGAGCCGGCGCCGGGCACGATGTCCTTGACCATCGCGGTGCCGGCGGCGGTTCCATCGCTCTTCCACAACTCATAGCCGCTGGTGCCATTGGTCGCCGTGAACACGAGCGTGCCGCCGAGGGCCGCCAGCCGCGCCAACTGCGATGGCCCGCTCGGGTTGATGTCCTTGACCCGCACGGTGCCGGCCTCGGTGCCGTCGGTCTTCCACAACTCGGCATCGAAAAAATCGCTCGGCTCCGCGGCGAAGAACAGGGTCCCGCCGATGGCGACAAACTGCGAAGGTTGGGAACCGTTCGGGCCGAGGTTGATGTCCTTGACCATCGCGGTGCCGGCGGGCGTGCCGTCGCTCTTCCACAGCTCGGCCCCCGAGACCCCGTCGCTGGCGGCGAAGAACAGGTTCCCATCGAGCACCCCGAAGGAATTCGGGAACCACCCCGGCGCGAACCGGCGGACGATCATCGTCCCGGCCGGGGTGCCGTCGCTGACCCACAGGGCGAATCCCGCCTGGTGGTCGCCCGTGGTGAAAAAGTACTTGTTGCCGACCTGGGTGAATCCACCGGATCCGTACTGGGTGTCTTGCGAGATGTCTTGGACCAGGCTGGGCGGCTCGATGCGGATCCTCACCGCGCCCGGCACGTTCGAGTTCGCCGTGCCATCGTTGGCCCAGTAGGTGAATTCGTCGATGCCGCCATAGCCCGCGTCGGGCGTGTACGTGAAGGTTCCGTCGGACGCGAGGCTGACGGTGCCGTGGAGCGGGCCGTCGGCCAGGGTCGCCACGAGCGCCTGGCCCTCCTGGTCGAGATCGTTGGCCAGGACGCCTGGCGCGGCCACCGTAAGTGTCTGGCCCAACGCGGTGGAGTAGAGGTCGTCGTTGACCGCTGGCGGGACGTTGGGCCCCGGGGGCCCTCCCCCCTCGTCGAACCGCTGGTGGTAAATGCCCCACCCTGCGCCGTCCTGAGCGCCGCTCTCCCAGGCCACCACGAACGCGTGGGCGTTGGTCGCCACGGCCGGCATCTGCTGCGAGTTGATCGTGGTGGTGTTGGCACGGCGCGCACCGCCTTGCGGCGAGCCCTCGGCGTCGTAGCGGCGAAAGTACACGCCGTTGCCTGAACCGTCCTGATCGAGGCTGTTCCACGCGATGAGAGACTCGCCCGTGCGGGCCACGGCCACGACCGGCAGGTCCTGATCCGAGGCGACGTAGGCGTTCGCACGGAGGTCGATCGACCGGAAGACCCCCGCATGGTCGGCCGACCGGAGGAAGTTGTTCGCGTCGTAGCGTTGGAAGTAGACGCCGTAATTGGCGGCCAGACCGGTGCCGTATTGTTCCTGGCCCGCGCTGTACCAGGCGATCACCAGGTCGCCGTTGTCGGCCAGCCCGACCGCCGGCGCAAACTGGTCGCCGGTTCCGTAGAAGTTCGGCCGGGTTTGGGTTCCGCGACGGTTGCCCGACGCGTCGAACCGCTGGAAGTACACGCCGTAGTTGGCCCCGCCCTCCTCCGAGGCGGTCTCCCAGGCGACGACGAACTCGCCCGAACCGGTCATGGCCACGGCTGGGTGCCCTTGGGCGGCCGAGGAACCGGGATACGACGCCGTCTCGACCTGGATCACGCTTCCGACCGCCGTGCCCGAGCTGTCGAACCGCTGGGCAACGATCTTGGGGGTGGTCCCCGACTTCCAGGCGATGACGAAGTTGCCCGCGTCGTCGATGGCCACGGCGGGCTCGTCTTGGGTGCCGGAGATCATCGTGTTGGCTCGGGTCTCGGCGCCTTGGGGCGATCCGGCGGCATTGAACCGCTGGAAGTAGACGTCCCAGTCGCCGGTCTGGTCGCTGGCCCACGCGACGACGAAGGCCCCGGTGGCGCGGTTCACCGCGATGGCCGCGTCCTTCGGCGTGCCGGTGGTCGTGGCGTTGGCCCGCGTCTCGTCCCCCTGGGGCTCTCCCGCGGCGTCGAATCGCTGGAAAAAGACACCGCTCGAATCGCCCGGGCCGTTCCCCGACCAGGCGACCACGTAGTGGCCGGCGTCGTCCATGGCGGCGGCCGGGAATCGCTGGTCGTTGGCCGTCGTGGTGTTGACTTGCGTCTCCAGCCCGAGGTGGCGCAAGGGATCGGCCACGTCCACCGCCTGCCATGCGGTGTTGTCAAACTCGTCGATCTCGGCCAAGGCGCCGGACGGATCGACGATCACGCCGAGGTACTTTCGCCCCCGAGTGGCACTAGCCGGAATGGCCGCCGGGTAGTACGACGCCGACGTGCCGCCCGGCAGAATCGAGGCGACGTTCGCCGCGGCCCCGAGCGGCGTATCGGCCGTGGTGATGGCCGGGTCGTCCGACAGATAGAGCCGGATGGCAAACGCACCGGTGCTTACGAAGCTCGGATTGTGGAGCGTCACCTTCACATCGACCGACTCGCCGGGCACCAGGTCGCGCGAGACCTCCAGGCCCGCCACCGCCACGTCGGTCGTCGTGGTGTTGGCCCAGGCCGGCACCCATCGGCTGTCGATCGCGTGGGCGACGTTAAGGGACGTCTCGTAGGCATCCCAGACGATCCAGGCGTCGCCGTCGGCGTCCATGGCCACCGCAGGGTAGCTCTCGTGCGACAGGACCGTCTCGTTGACGCGGAACTCGCCGGTGACCGCGCTGCCGGCGCCGCGGTACTTTCGCGCGTACACGCCATAGGTGTCTGCCGCGTCTTGACCATAGCTCCTCCACGCCACGATGAAATCGCCCGTGTCGCGCTCGATGGCGATCGCGGGCTCCCTCTGCGTGTTCGTGGTGACGGTGTTGACGCGAAACGCGGTCTCGCGGAGCGCCCCGGAGGCGTTGTAACGCGCGACGTACGTGTCGGCGTTGCCGTAGACCACGTTGAAGTTGCCGCTATCGTCGATCGCGATGTCCGGGGTCCAAGAGTGGTTCGCGCCGGATCCGACTTCGATTTCTCCCGTAAGCGGCGTGCC
>DYLT01000031.1 GCA_020721945.1 Blastopirellula marina | reverse complement strand
CACGTTCGGGTCTGTGGGAGCCCCGGGCGGGCAACCGCCCGGGGCCACCCGGTCCAATAAGAGGAAAGGCGGCGCAACCTCGTCGCGTCGCCGGGTGTCACCTCTGGAGTCCCGCCTCGATGGCGTCGGCCACTGTTCGAAGCGCTTTGATCCGCGCATAGAGCTTGTCGTTGGCCTCGACGATCGTCCATGGTGCGTAAGTGGTGCTGGTGCGTTCGAGCATCTCGGTCACCGCGATTTCGTATTGCCGCCATTTCTCGCGGTTTCGCCAGTCTTCCTCGCCGATTTTCCAGCGTTTTTCTTGTTTCCTGGCCTCGAAGCGGCGGAGTTGCTCGTCTTGGTCGATGTGAAGCCACAGCTTGACCATCACCGTGCCGAACTGGGTCAATTGGCGTTCGAACTCGTTGATTTCGCGGTAGGCCCGACGCCATTCGTCGTCGGTGCAGAAGCCTTCGACGCGTTCGACCAGCACGCGTCCGTACCACGAGCGGTCGAAGATGGCGATATGGCCCGCCTTCGGCACACGGCGCCAGAACCGCCAGAGGTAATGATGGGCCAGTTCTTCGGCCGTTGGGGCGGCAATGGAAATGACCTCGTAGCCGCGGGGATCGAGTCCGGCGGCCAGACGACGGATGTTGCCCCCCTTGCCCGCGGCATCCCAGCCTTCGTACACGATTACGGCCGGGACCCTGGCGGTGTAGAGACGGTGTTCCAGCTCGAAAAGCCGTTCCTGGAGTTTACCGAGCTCCTTGTCGTAGGTGGTGCGCGGCAGGGTGAGGCTCAGATCGACGCGGTCGAGCACGGTTGGGCGCCGAGTTGGGGAGTCGTCGGGCAAGGGCATCGGGCGTTTCTCGGGCGGTGGCGTATTGGCCCGGCGCTCGAGTTCGTGGCGCAAGGCGGTCAAGACCGTCTCGAAGACCTTGACGCGCGCGAAGCGATCCTGGGTGGCCTCGACGACGGTCCAGGGGGCATAGGGAGTGCTGGTGCGCTGGAGCATCTCCTCGACCGCCACAAGCCAGTCGTGGTAGTGCCGGTGCTGGCGGCGTTCCCGTTGGCCCACGCGCCATGCCGTGTCGGGGTCCTTCGCCAGCGTCTGAAGCCGGCGTTTCTGCTCCTTGCGGCTGATGTGCAGCCAGAACTTCACGAGCACCACGCCCGAGTCGGTCAACTGGCGCTCGAACTCCTGGATGTCTTCATACTCGGGCCGGTCTGGCCCTGGGGCCTCGCCTTCGACGCGGTTTTCGAGCAAACGCCGATACCACGAGCGGTCGAAGATGACCATGGCACCGGCGGCAGGCAGCTCGTTCCAGTAGCGCCACAACCAGGGGCGCAGCCGTTCGCCTTCGTCGGAAGTCCCAATGGTGCAAACCTTGAAGCCGCGTGGGTCGAGGGCCAGAGCCAAGCGGTTGATCAGCGTCCCCTTGCCCGCCGCGTCCCAGCCCTCGAAGACGATCACCACGGGCACGCCGCGAGCCCGGGCCTCGCGTTGGCATTCGCCCAGTTGGGCCTCCATCGCGGGGAAGACCTGGTCATACTGTTCTTTCGAGATTTCGCGTTCCAGATCAATCAATTCGAGCATGAATCCCCCCACTTGCCCAACCGACGGGATGAACGGACAATGGCAGACAATTCGACCTCTGGTTCGTCAGGAGGGACGTGACCCGCCGGGGATCTCCCCCGCGCGGCTCCACCCAAGTATAGCACCCGGCCAGCCTTGTTGAGGGATGGGCGGGGCGGAGCTTCTGCAAGGGTTCGATGTATGATGACCCCCACGTTGTTCTCGGTGAGCTACGCGGGTCTGTGGGGCCAGGCCCGACTGACCGTGACCGAATTCTTGACGAAGGCCGCGTCGCTCGGTTATCCCGCAGTCGAGTTGATGGGCAAGCGGCCGCACCTGTCGGTGCTCGATACCGACGACCGACAGGTGGAAGAGATCCGCCGTGGGGCCGAGACGGCCGGGGTCGAGATCGCCACCGTGGCGGGGTACACGAACTTCACCCTGGGCCGCGACACCGAGGTCCCCTCGGTCGAGATCCAGGTGGCCTACGTGCGGTTGCTGGCGCAACTCGCCCGGCGTCTGGGGGCGAAGATCGTGCGGATCTTCACGGGCTACGCCACCGAACGCGAGGGGGCTGCGCGCGACTGGGACCTTTGCGTTCGGGCCGTGCGTGAGTGCGCCGCCGTGGCTGCCGACTGCGGCGTGGTTCTCGGCGTGCAAAACCACCACGACGTGGGCGTGGGCGTGGATGCCTACCTCGAGTTTCTCGACGACGTGGGGCACCCGAACTGCCGGGCGATGTTCGACCCCTGGGCGCCGGCCCTGCACGGCGAGGACTTGCGAACGGCTGCCCGGCGTCTCGCCCCGCGCATGATCCAGACCACCCTGGCCGACTACGTGCGCCTTGCCCGCTATGTCTATCTGCCCGGCCTGGTCAACTACCGGCGGCTGGACGACATGACCCGAGCGGTCCCGCTGGGCGAGGGGTTTCTGGATCTTGCGGGCTTTTTCGCCGGACTGCGCGAGGGGGGCTTCGAGGGCTACGTGGCCTATGAGATGTGCTCGCCGCTGCGAGGCGACGGCAGCGTGGAGAACCTCGACCGCGTAGCAGCCCGGAGCCTGGCGAAGATCAACGAGTGGACCCGCGCATGAGCCGACGCGATTTCCTCGATGCCTTGAGGCGAAGGAACGCCCGAGCCGTGTATGGCACGGGCACGTCGATCGTCTGCCGCGAGCTGATGGAGACGGTGGGGGCGTTTTTTCCCGAGGCCCACCTCGACGCCGAGAAGATGACGGCCTTGGCGATGGCCGGCCATACGTTGCTTGGGTTCGACGTGGTCATGCCCCTGTTCTCGGTATGCCACGAGGCAGCGGCGATGGGCTCGGCGGTGCGATGGGGCGGCCCCGACGCCATGCCTGTCTGCGGGAAACCCATCTTCCGCACGGAAGACGACATTTGCATTCCCGGCGACCTCTTGGATCGGCCCGCGTGCCGCGTTCCTCTGGAGTCGATCTCGCGATTGAAGAAGCGGCTCGGCGAGGCGGCAGCCGTCTGCGGCAAGGTCTTCGGCGGCTGGACGCAAGGATACCATTACTTCGGCGTCGAGGGGTTCCTGATCGGCACCCTGGACGATCCGGGCCAAACCCAGCGCATTCTCGACCGGTTGACGGAAGTCACCCTGCGGTTTGCGCGGGCGCAGATCGATGCCGGGGCCGACTGCCTGCTGCTGGCCGATCACGCGACACGCGACCTGTGCAGTCCGCGGGCGTACGAGACGTTCCTCCTTCCCCTGCACCGCCGGCTGGCGCAAGAGATTCCCGTGCCCGTCATCCTGCACATTTGCGGCAACACCGCCGACCGCATCGGCATGATCGCCCAGACCGGACTGGCCTGCTTCCACTGGGACACCAAGACCGGCACGCCGGAAGCGGTGCGCAAGCTGGCTGGCGGGGAGCTGGCGCTGATGGGCGGCATCAGCAACTACAAGCTGCTGCGCGGCACGGCCGACGAGATCCGGGCCGACGCCGCGGCCGCGCTCGAGGCCGGCATCGACATCGTTGGCCCCGAGTGTGCCATCCCTCTGGGCACGCCACTGGCGAACCTCAAGGCCGTGGCGTCGGCGGCCACGCGGTGACCGGTTCGGGGCAGAACGCCTTGCCAGGCGCCCTGGCCAGGAGGAACCCCCACAGCCCCATCGCCAGTGCCAGGATTCCCACACTGAACACCTGGCCGATCGTCAGGTGGGTAATCCAGACCTTGGCTTCGTCGGTGCGGATCTGCTCCATGAGGAAGCGCGTGACGGGATACAGCGTCAAGAACATCGCCAAGAGTTCGCCGTCGCGCCGGCGGAAGGGATCGTACGCCAGCAGAAACAGGCACAGCACCAACGCGTCGATGGTGCTATAGAGCTGGGTGGGGTGGATCGGCAGGGATCGCCCCGGCAGCGGAGCCGGCAACCACCGGGCCGGCTTCTCGCGCCCCGCCACCATGAGCGTCACGGGCTGTGCTTGAAGGCCGGTCTTCAACAGGGCGTCGTTAGCCGCTTGCACCGTTTCCACCGCCAGGCCGTTGATCGAGGTCACCCGTTGGCCCGGCGCCAGGCCTTGTTCCGCCGCGGCCGACCCGGGCTGAACCTCGGCGATGATCGGCGGCGCCTCGGGACTGCCGGCGATCCGCAGCCCCTGGAGGAACAGGTCGCCGCGCTCGGCCTGGTGGAGGTACGGCGGCGAGCCCGCCGGGAATCGCACGGCCCAGGGCAGATCGCAGGCCCCGCCGAAGCAGCAGCCGTTCAGAAAGCATCCCACGCGGCCGATCGCCAGGCCCAACAGCATTCCCGGGGCCAAGAGGTCCAGCGAGGCCAACAGAGGCATTTTCTCCTTGATTCCGTACACGGCGAATCCCACGAGACCGCCGATCAGGGCACCGTAGACGACGATACCGCCTTGGGTGATGTTGACGATGGCCCCCAGGGTCTGGCCGAGAGTCGGCCGCTGGAAATCGGGCCAGTACTGGATGACATAGAAGGCCCGCGATCCGATGATTCCGCAGACCACGCCCCAGAAACAGAGGGTGGCGACCTTCTCGCCGTCGAGCCCGACACGCCGGCCGCGCCAGACCGTCAGGCCCGTTCCCGCGAGGATCCCCAACAGCAGAAGCACGCCGTATGCCCGAATGGGCAGTCCTTGTCCGGGCACGGCAATGCGCGGCACCACCTGCCAGATCACGACTCCGAGCACCGCCAACAGCAGCGCATGATTCCACGTCTCGGCGTTGCGCCACCCGTACCGAAACGAGGCGAACAGCATCCACGCCAGGCTCGCCGCGGCCCAGACGGCCAGCAGCACGCCGAAACCGAAGAGCGGCACGCCGGCGACCCGCTCGGGGATGAAGAACAGCGTCTGGTGCATGATCAGGCCTCCAGAATGCAGTTGTCGATCAGCCGCGTGGCGCCGATGCGCACGGCCAAGAGCAGCACGGTGCGACCCTCGACCGCCGAGACCGGCCGAAGCGTCTGGGGGTCGGCCAGGGCCACGTAGTCGATCCGGGCATCGGGCGCGGCCTGGATCGCCGCGCGCACCCGCGCGACGATCTCGCCGGCATCGCGGCAACCTTCGGCAACCAGGTTCTCGGCCATGCGCAAACCCTGGCAAAGCACGGCTGCCTGGCGGCGTTCGCCAGGATTCAAATAGACGTTGCGCGAACTCATGGCCAGTCCGTCGGGCTCGCGCACGATCGGACACACGCGCAGCTCGATCGGTACGTTCAAGTCTTCGACCATGCGCTGGACGACCCTGGCCTGCTGGTAGTCCTTCTGGCCGAAATAGGCGACATCGGCGCCGACCAGGTTGAAGAGCTTCAGCACGATCGTGGCCACCCCGCGGAAGTGCGTTGGCCGGAACTCGCCCTCGAAGGGTTCCGCCACGGAGCCCACATCGACCCAGGTGGCAAACCCCGGGGGATAGACCGCTTCGTTCTCGGGTGCGAAGACCAAGTCGGCCCAGCCGGCCAGAAGATCGAGGTCGGCCTCCAACGTCCGCGGATAGCGGCGATAATCCTCGCTGGGCCCGAACTGGCTGGGGTTCACGTAGATCGTCACCACGGTGAAACCGCATTCGGCACGCGACGCCCGAACCAGGCTCAAGTGCCCGGCGTGAAGCGCCCCCATCGTGGGGACTAGCCCGACCTTCCTGCCCTCGCGTCGTGCCCTGCCAACGCGTTGGCGCAATTCCTCGACCGCGGTGATACAGATGGGGCGTAAAGAAGAAGCATCCGACATAAGGAGCCTGGATCCGGTTGCGTTATGCCATGGCCTGGATGGCCGCGCGGAGCTGTTCGACCGCCGGACCGTGGTCCCCGGCTGCCAGACGCAGCACGGGTCCGCGATCCGGCTGGCTCAACTCGATCTCAAGCGACGAGCGTATCCGATCGAGCATCTCGGCGGTCCAACGATGCTCGCCCGGACGTTTCCGCTGACGGATGCGGTGCAGCAATTGCTGGGTTGGGGCGTCGACGAAAACCGTCAACCGAGGCTGCACCACCCCGCGACGCGCCACCTCCCAACGCCCAAGGAAATCCTCGAACTGGTCCGAACCAAGCCACACGCGGGCGAAGGCCAGCGACTGATCGAACCAGAAGTCGCTCAACGCAACCATGCGGGGCGTAGTCCATTCGGGCGAACCGGCAGCGAGCAACCGTGCCCGCTGCTCGAGGAATTCTATCTCCACACCCCACGCATTGCCAGACGGATCGGCGCACCACCGCGCAAGCCGCGCCGGGTCGCACGTTTCAGCCACCAGACGCCCCGAGACCTCGGCCGCCACCCGCCGGGCCAATTCACTTTTTCCCGCGGCCATCGGGCCCGTGATGGCGACGTAAGGCAGACTGGTGTCGAGGTGCCGGAGCAATCGGGCGATCGTCCACCCCGTCGTCGGATGAACCATCGCGGGCGCCACCTCGGCTGCCGGCTCGAGCACGAACCTCCGCCAAGCCATTCTCGGATGAGGTAGAACCAACGACGGGGACTCGATAACCCACTGGTCGTATAACAGCAAGTCCAAGTCGATGGCACGAGGTCCCCACGGGGTGGTCCGCTGTCGGCCCAAGCGGCATTCCATATCCTGCATCGTTTGGAGCAGCGCTTGGGGCGATAGGGTGGTCTCGCCCAGCAACGCTCCATTGAGGAAGTCGCCCTGTCCCCGTGCGCCACCAATCGGTTGCGTTTCGTGCCAGCGGCTCCGTGCCACCAGCCGAAACTCCGGGTGGCCCGCCAAGCCATCCATGGCCCTTTCGAGCGTGTGAAGGCGATCGCCCAGATTGGAACCCAACGCGATCAAGCAATGTGCCATGGCGTGCCACTTTTTGCAAACCGTCGCCTCCGGCCGTCAACGCGCCCATACATCGTACCGCAATGCCTCCCCCGAATGCCAAGAGGGGTTGACACTTGATAACTAGACGCGGGCGATTAGACTAGGGCTCGTAGACCAGGGCTCGAGTGGGCCAAGCCAGGATGGCATCGACCGCGTGCGGCCACGTGAACCAGAAGGTGCCTTCCGTGCTAGCCAACCGAAGGAAGTCCAACGGCGAGTCCCCAAGACCGGTGGTTTGGACCTACTACTGCGGCTACGGCGTAGAGCTTCCGAGCTTGCCGTCACTTGGCGGATCGGAGGCGGACGACACCCGTGGGGACGCCGACTTGGCTGCCTCGGAAACGTCGTTGAGTCTCGAGGAACAGATCAGCCGAGTCGAGCGCAAGATCATCGAGGCGGCACTTCGACGCCACAACTATAGGCGGTCCGATACCGCCCGGGAGCTAGGTATCAGCCGGGTTACCCTATACAACAAAATGAAGAAGTTTGGCATGCTCTCTTGACGGGGGCCTTTGCAAGACCCAAGGAATCTGCCTGATGAAGCCATCCGTCGTCCTGCGAGTCGGTCTGTCGTTGGGGTTGATTGCGATGCTCGTTGCCGCGGTTGGAAGCGTGTGCCATCTTCCGCGGGCTGGGGCTGCCGGCTGCTTGGGGCTTTCCGAAACGAACCACGAGACCTTGCCGACGATCGAGGCGCGTGTTGCGGACCGCGGCGGCGACCCGACGGAATTGCCGGTCGACGATCCGTGCGAACCGCCACGTGGAACGACGGCTGGCACGACGGCGCCGGCTTGCGCCATCGAAAATACCGGCGAGGTCTGCGAACCAACGCTAGCCCCGCCTGAGATTCCCCAACTGCCACCCGCTGGCGAGGTGTTGACGGTTCGGATCGAGGCCGAGCAAGTCACGGTCGCCGAGCGCCGCGTGTCGGAATGATCGCGCGGGAAGAAATCGGACTAGGTTGCGGGAGAACCTTGCATTCGCTTGCGGTTCGGCTATGATGCGGTCAGAGAGCGGGTGAGATCGGTTCCGGATGCGCTTGACGCACGTCCAGGCCGGGCCCGGATGCCAGGATCGTGCCTCCCGTGCGTCGCGTGGGCTGTGCATGAAAGGCTCCTGGCCATGAAGCAGCCGTCGCTCGTGCTTACGATCCAGATCTCGCTGGTGGCCGCGCTGGTGCTTTGCGTGGCGTTAGCGGGCGTTGCCTGGTGGCGGAACTCGAAGGAAATTGCTCGCTGCCAGGACCTCGTGCGTCGCGCGGTCAACGAGGAACTGCGCGGTTTCGGCGTCGATCCGATTCAGTCGGTCTATTTTCCCGATGCTTCCCGGCTGCTCGGGGTGCCGGCGGTTCTCGAGTTCGACAGCTACTTGTTCCACACCGATAAGAACGTCGGGCGCCGTGGCGTGGGCGAGATGTCAGGGGCGTTCGATCGCACGACGAACCAACTCGATGTAACCTTCGATTTCACCGACGGCGTGCGCCGCGACAAGCGCGTCCAGCGCACCCTCGGCGAGGGGCCCGAACGGTCATCGCGGGCCTCGAAGCCTTAACCCACACCGCAGCCGGGCGAACGGCCCTCGCGCCTGATCTCGGCAACGAGTCAGCGGCACATGGCCGCGAATCGCCCCAGCACCGCGCGGCCGAAGGGCTCCATCGTCGGCAACTTGCGGGGAGTCGCCGCGCGGATGCTCTCTGGATCGATGCGATCGGCTGCGTCCGGCGCCTCTTGGTTTGCGAGATCTTCGAGCCACAAGGCGATCAAGGCAGGCGTCATCTCGATGTGGAACTGGAGGCCGAACGCCCTTCGTCCAAAACGGAACGCCTGATGGCGGCAACGCTCGCTGGTGGCCAAGAGCACGGCGCCTTGCGGAAGGTCGAACGTGTCGCCATGCCACTGGAACACCGTTTGGCGACGGTCGAAGCCGCCCAAAAGCGGATCGTCGTCGGCCTCGGGGGTCAGCTCGATCTCGAACCAGCCGATTTCCTTGACCCCGTTGGGATAGACCCTCGCCCCGAGCGCCTTGGCCAGCAGTTGGGCCCCCAAACAGATGCCCAAGAGCGGTATTCCGGCGTGGATCGCCTGCCGGATCCACTCGACTTCGGGACCCAGGAAGGGGTAGCCGTCGGTTTCGTCGACGTTCATCGGGCCGCCGAGGATCACCAACCCGGCGGCGCGGTCGAGGTCGACCGAGGGCGTCACCTCGCGGAACAGCTCGACGGTGCGCCAGGCCAGGCCGGCCTCGCGACAATGTTGTTCCAGCGAGCCGAGCGTCTCGTGGGGCGCGTGCTGAAGGACGAGAAGGGGGAGCATGGGAAACCCACCGCGTCAGGCCCGCCAGGGACGCGACCGCTCCTTGATGCCCGAGAGCACCTCCTTGGCGATTTTCACGTCCTCGGCGATCTCATAGTCGAACATGCCCAACAGGGCGAAGTCGGCGCCGTTCTGGAACACGTACTGGATCGCGCCGCGCGGAGGGATGGCACCGGCGGCCATGGTCTTGAACGCGATCCACGGTTTCTCGACCGTTTTCATGAACGCGATGGTCTCGTCGGGATTTTTGCACCACATCGAGTCGTAGTTGAGCTTGGCGCTGGGGTAGTTGTGGTGGTGAAGGGTCTTGATGTAGAAGTCGGCGGGGATCTTGTTCTTCTCGCAGGCCACGACCACGTCGAGTTCGTGGCCGCCGACCCCCGAGGGAACCCCTTGTGCCTTGGCCACGTCGACCGCCTTGCCGATCAGGTCGATCTGTTTGGCGCTGGTCAGGGCATCTGCCCGCACACCCCAAAGATAGATCGCGTCGGCGCCGAGATCGATCAACTGGAGGACTTCTTCGGTGTACTTGGCCATGCCGGGTTCGACCGGCGCGGTGGGGCAGATGATGTACTGGATCTTGCCGCCTTCCTTGCGATAGCGCTTCAAGAGCTGCATGGCATGGGGCGGGTTGTGGATCGACAGGGTATTGATGCCGTTGGCCTCGGCCGTGGCCATGGTCTGGAGGATCTTCTCGTCGGTGTTGTAGTGCTGGGCCAGCGAGTAGACGTATTTCAGGTCGCGGCTGTGGGTGAAATGGGTCAGCAGGTTGCCGCCCAAGAGGACCCGGCTCACCTCGAGATCGCCGATCTTGCCCTTGGGCAGGATGTTCTGGGTCGCCGGCGGCTTCGGGGGCTGGGCCGAGGCCGGTGCGCCCAAGGCCATCGCGGCCGAAGCCAGCACGCTGCCGGTCACGAAATCACGACGATGGAACTGGCGGTCCATGGCAGTGCTTCCCTTTCGGTTGCAAGGACTGGGAGCTTGTATTGCAGCACGGGCGACGGTTCGAGTCAACCCCGACCCGGCCGGCTGGGTCGCCGTGCCCACAAGGCAAACGCGTGCAGTCACGGTCGGCGGCGGCCCGGGTCGGCCTCGTTCAGCTCCTGGATCGTCCGTTCGACCGCGGTCTTCGTAAACCCTGTCAGTTGCGGCAGCGCCGTCTCATACCAATAAAGGGCGCGGCGCAGCACGGCGGGCTGGAGCGAGGCCTCGACCGCGCCCGCGGCCTTGCGCCATTGCTCGGCCAGCTTGACCACGTCAGCCGCAGCGGGAGAGGTGCCCAGACTGTTCTCCGCCTCGGCCACGGCCCGTAACGTCGGGCTGCTCCCCTTGGCCAACAAGGGCAGTCCTCGGCGCCAGTCGTTCTTCACCAGCGCCGTGTAAATGCCCAGATCGAGATTCGCCTTGGCGTTCTCCGGGTCCTCGGCCAAGACCTTGGCCGCTTGCTCGGCAAGTTGGTAACGCTGCTTGAGTCCGGGAATCGAGGCGGCAACCTCGGCGGCCTGCCGGGCGGTCGCCACATCGCGCGACCGGGCTGCCAGGTTCTGGGCAATCTTCGCCAACCGCACCGCATGGTCGAAGGCCTCGCGCGATCGGGCCTCCGTGGCCAGATCGAGCGCGGCGCGGGCCAGGTTCTTCCGGACGGCCGCGGGCAGTACGCCGTCGGCCGAACCGGCCAGGGCCTGGGCCAGCTCGTCAAACGCCTCGATCTGGTAATCCTTCGCCATCTCCTCCACGGCCTGCCGCATCACGCTCGCGTCGCCCGCCGCAATCGCCTTGTCGCACGCCTCGGTCAACAGCGCATAGCGGATGGCGGGATCGTCCTTCGTCTCGACCGCCTGGCGAAGCAGGTTCTGGGCCAGCACACCCTTGTCGGCCGGCTTCGGGGCCGCCAGGTACTGGTCCTTGAGCACCTGGCGGATCTTCTTCAAGGCCGCGTCATGGGCCACCTTGTCGGGGACCGGCATCCGGCGGTCGCCCGGCACCGGCGACGGCCGGTCCGGTTTCGGCGGACCAGGCGGCAACTCCGCCCCTGGCACCCGCGGCGCCGGTTCGGTGCCGGACGGCTCGGGCGCCGGGAGCGACTTGCGGCCCGGCTCGACCTCGGGGGGCGGACTCTCGGGCATCGCCTTCGAAGGCCCCGGCGAAATCTCCCGTGCTTGCACGCCGGGACGATGCGGCTTGGCATGGCCTCCTGCTTGCGCCGGGAATTTCGGAGCCGGCTTGTCGGCTGGCGGGGACGCTGCCCCTGGGCCGGCCGAGACCACCGGCGGACTCGGCTCAGGCACACGAACGTTCACGCCCGGCATCCCCTCCCGCGCTATGGGCTCGGCGACTCCGCCGCTGCCCTCGCGCCAATCGCCATAGAGCAAAAACAGGATCATCGCGGTGACGACCACCGACATCGCGGCCAAGACCGCGATGGCCAGCGCCATGATGGGGAACGAGCGAACACGCCGGGGCCCCACGTCGCGCAAGCCAACAGCCAGGGGAGGCGCAGAGACCTCGGGCTTGGCCGATCCCACGACGACCGGCGGCGGAGGCACCGGAGGCGTTCGGGCCAAGACCCCTTGTTCCGCACGAAGCTTCGCGTCGTAGGCATCCTTTTTATGGGGGTTCAACAGGCAGATTTTGGCAGCCGCCAACTCGTTGAGAATCCGCTGCGATTCCGCCGACCGCGGACCGGTCTGGAACGTGCGCACGTGGGCCATCTGCCGGTCCGCCGCGTTGGCCAGCACCACAGGGTCCGACTCGAATAGCTCGACCCCCAACAGGCGATAGTAATTCGGCGGCCGCTGCGGGTCGCGGATGCCAAGCCAGTGAAGGTAGGGATCGAAAGGTTCGGGCATTGCCTGGCAGTGGTTTCAGGGGGCCCGGTCGGATATGATGCCCGCGGTGGGGTTCACCCACGAATATTATGCGAACTTGCCATGTGCTCCGCAAGAAAGTCCGCGGGGGTCGACCGTGGGGCTTCGTGCGGTCAAGGAGAAGGAGTCGGTATGGAGTTGCACGAGAAGGTCGCCTTGGTGACAGGTGGGACCCGAGGGATCGGGGCCGCTACCGCCGTGCTCTTGGCCCAGCGCGGGGCGGACGTGGCCATCGTGGGGCGTTATCACGATGACGAGGCCCGAGGCACGCTCGCCCGCATCGAGCAAACCGGTCGCCAGGGCCTGTTGCTTGCGGCCGACATGTGCGACCCCGACGAGGCCACCCGCTGCGTCGACCAGTCGATCGAGCGCTTCGGTCGGGTCGATGTGCTGGTCCACGCGGCGGGCGGCGCGATCGCCGGAGGGCTTCTCGAACTGACGCCCGAGGCCTGGCACGCCGCGTTCGACGTCCACGTCCACGCGGTCTTTCACCTGTGCCGGGCCGCCGTACCGGGGATGAAAGAGCGCAAGGAAGGAGCGATCGTCCTGATCTCGTCGGTGGCCGGCATCCGCGGCCTCCACTTCAACCTCGCCTACCAGGTGGTCAAGGGCGCTTTGCCGCAGTTGACCAGGGCCCTGGCGCGCGAACTGGCGGACCACCATATCCGCGTCAACTGCATTGCTCCCGGCATCATCCGCACCCGGTTCCACGCTGCCATGACGCCTGAACAGCGGCGGCACAACCTCGAAAACCGTATCCCCTTGCACCGCGAGGGCACGCCCGAACAAGTCGCTTCCCTCATCGCCGAGGTCGCGACCAACGACTACATCACGGGCGAGACGTTCACCATCGACGGTGGACTGACGATGCGGATCGCCTAGCCGGCTTAGAACGTCGGGTAAGCGGGCCGGCCGTATGGGCCGAAAAAGTGGTTGAGCATCACGCGGAGTTCCCCGTCGAACTGCTGGTCGGCCCCGTTGCCGATCGGCAGCGCGTAGCCGACCGTCAACGTGGTCCGGTCGCAAAGGTCCACGTGCATCCCCATCGTCAGGTCCCAGATCTCGATGTTTCGGCTGAACTCTCCCACATCCAAGGCCAGGGTCTGGAGGTTGTCGCCCGACTCGAGTGACTGGTTCCAGTGGATTTCGCCCGTCAGGGCGACGCCGCGGACGACATCGCACGGGCAGGCACTGCGGTAGACCCACCGGCCGACGGCGATGTCGAGGTATTGGAACGTCGTCCCGTGCAGGCGCCCCAACTCCTCGAGCCTCTCCTGGAGCAGAGTCGAGTACACGGGGCTGCCGTTGACGTCCACGTCGTACTGGAGGAACGCCTGCACGAACCAACACCCATCGGTCCACAAGGCACCGACAAACGGGGCCAGGAAGACCGACTGGTTGTCGATCCGCAGCAATTCCGTGCCGTCGGAGAGAGCCAGCCGAACGTCATCGGCCGTGGGGACCGAAACCGACATGCCCAGCGCGGCCGCGAAGTGATCGGTCTGCATGAGCAGCACTTTCGGCGTAATCATCAAATCGCCGAACTCGCCGTTCGAGAGATCGGTGCCCCCATCGGTGACGATGGTGCTATCGAGCGAAACGGCCATCGGCACCTTCACTTCGATCGAAGTCATCCCGTTGAGAAACGTCTTCTCGAAGCCCGGCATGAACCGATGGACGTTGACGCCGCCGGGGAACAGTGGGACGTTGTCGAAGTAGCTGTAGTTGAACAACAACCGGTCCTGGGGCATCGCGCTGGTGTTCTCGGCGATCTTCATCCGGCCCACGACCCCGCCATTGGCCGGGTTCGGGATACGGAAGCAATCACCTTCGTTCGGCGGCATGATGTAGACGCTGCTGAGCGTCGAGGCGCCGAAGAAATCGCCGATCATGTTGGGTGCGGTCGACAGCGTCCCGCCCGTGGCGCCCATCGCGCTGGCCAGGGCCCCTGGCGGGACCGCCTCGGCGGCGGCCGGCGGAACGGCGGGCGCGACCTCGCCCGGCTTGGCCGGAGCGGCCGGCTGGGGCACTGCGGGTGCGACCGCCGAGGGTTCGGCGGGGGGGTACTGGGGCGGGCAAGGCGGACACGGCCGCCGCCGCAACAAGGGCCGAAACGCCGTCTGCTCGACGCGGTCATCGGCCCTGATCTCTTGCCCCAACGACGTCGCGCCGCGGGGGGTCTCCTCACCCCGACACGGCAAGGCCCACGTCAGAATCGCCAATCCGACCATCGCGGCTGCCCACCGGGCTCGCCGCACGACGCTTGCCGCGTTCATGGCAGCACTCCGTTCTTAGGTCCTCTTCCATCCACGAGGAGGCCCCGTCCGTGAAGCTCGTCAGAGCCCGGCAGCTCGCGCGCCAAGCGCACGGCCCCCAATACTCCCTTTCGGCAGGACGCGGTGTCCCACTTGTGTGGATTTTTCCGTCACTGCCGAACCGCCACTCGCCCCCGCCACGCAATACAAGAAATGATCGGTTCGAATGACCAGCGCCCCGGAAGCCACGGCGGGGGTGGCTGCCACGTTGCCCTCGAGTTCGTTTTCGGCCAGTAAAAGATACTCCCGGCCCGCTCGCAAAACGGTCGTCTTGCCCTCCCAACCGAAGAAGTACAGCCGGCCCTCGGCATAGATGGGCGAGGCCAGGTGCGTGCCACCGATCCGGTGGCGCCAGTGCAACGTGCCGCGATGGGCGTCCCAGCACGAGACGACTCCGCGGTCGGAAACGCAATACACCTCGTCGCCCACCAGTACCAACGACAACATGGTCGCCACCTGCTCCTTTGCCCACCAAACGAGGTGCGTCTCGGTCACGTCGCCCCGACCATCCGTGCGCACGGCCAGGAGTTCGGCTTGGTTACATCCGGTCGAAAGGTAAACCATCCCATGCCCGCCGACAGGGCAAGGAGCCACCGAAAACCCCCTCCCATGGCGGATGCGCCACAACTCGATACCCGTCTCGGGATCGTACGAACCCACCCATTGGGCCCCAGGAACCATGGCCTGACGTCGTCCAGCCGACTCGACCACCAAGGCCGTCGAATACGCCTTCTTCTCATAGGGCGTGTCGGCATCCATGGGGGGACGCGAGGTCTTCCAGGCTAACTTGCCGGTCCGCTTGTCCAGCGCGGCAACGTACTGCGCGTCGGCCCCGTCGCGCAGCAAGCAACACGATGACCCCAAGCGTCGAAATCCACGATCGCCACATCCGACCCCCTCCGGTTTGCCAAGGTTGAACAAATCTACGTCGCACAATCTCCGGGCAAGGACTCCTCCGACGCGGAATGCCTGCTTACCCCGACCGTAGGATCTCGCATGAAACGCTGGTTGCTCATCGGGGTTCTACGGTCTATAATTGGATGATTTCGTGGCCTGGCGCGTCCGCAGGTCGCGGCCCATCGCATAAGCACGGTTGCGGGAGCCGTTGGCCTCGGTCGAGGTCGGGCCCGACGTGCAGACTGGTCCCCATTTGGGAAGCAACCGAAGTCGACTGGAGGGAGACCGGGCGCGTCGAGACGACACCGAGATGCAGACCGCAGCGCGCCGGGGTTCTCCTTCGGCAATAAGAAGCGGGATGTGGTGGTGAGCGTGTGGTCGGGGGGGCGTCTTTTGTGATCGCTCTCGACGGCCGGGTGCATCTCGAGCCGTCGTCCTTTGGGCCATGAGTTCCCGTTTCCCCGCGACCTGCCCGGCCTAGGTTCCAGGAGCGATCGACCTTGGATTCTGCGGAGCCCGTTTCCGACAGCGCGCCGTCCCTGGAGTTCCCCCCGGCGGCTGATCTCAACTACGGCGGATTCGAGGCGCCGAGGTCGTGCCGCGATGTCCCGGGGCCGCGCGTGAGCGAAGGAGGCTTGGCTCGTGCTCGCCGGGGCGGCGGCCATTCGGCCGCGCTGGAGCCGCTGGCGGTGGTCGGCCAGGTGTCGCGCGCGTTCGCCTCGCTCGAACGCGACCTCGTGGGTTTCGGGCCGTTGCTGGCCCAATCGGTCTACGCCCTCTTGACCCGCGAGAACATCCTCATCTTCGGGCCGCCGGGCACCGCGAAGACCCTTTACGCGGGCCTGCTTTTCAGCCGCATCAGCGACGCGCGGGTGTTCGACACCCAGATGTCGAAGGGGACCCTGGCGGAAGAACTGTTCGGGTCGATCGACACGGAGCAGTTGAAGAAGGGCCGGACCATCCACAATACGCGCGGGACCCTGGTCGACGCCGAGTTGGCGTTCATCGACGAGTTCTTCGACGCCAACGACATGGTCTTGCGCGCGCTGTTGGGCGTGTTCAACGAGCGGGTGTTCAAGAAAGGGGCCCAGGTCGAGAACGCGGCCCTCCACTGCGGCATCGCGGCCGCCAACTACCTTCGGGCCACCGACGTGACCGAGGCCGTGCTCGACCGGTTCTTGTTCCGCGCGTATATCGCCCCCGACTACAGCCCGTTCACCTTGCTTTCCGTCGACCGGGCCTTCGCTCGACACTATGGCCGGCGCACGCCGCCGGAGGGCCACGAACGCGTGCCGCTGGGACACCTCGCCTACCTTTCGGACATCGTGCGCGGGCTGGTGCCCGATCGCCAGATCAGCGCGCCGCCGCATGTGCTGTTCCTCAAGAACGCCCTCTTGAACCGCTACCGCGAACTGCTCGAGGAAAGCGACGAGCCAGCCCAGCGCAGGCCGGTCTACATCAGCCCCCGAACCTACGCCAAGGCGCGCATCGTGCTCAACGCCGCCGCCTTGCTGCGCGGGCGCACGGAAGTCAAGCCCGAGGACCTCTCGCAGCTCAAGTACGTCGTGACCACCGTGGGCGGGCGCGAGGAGCAGGCGCGGTGTTTCGACAAGGCCCTGGGGGAAACCCTCTTGCGGATTCGTGCCGCGGATTTGGACCACATCGACAATCTTGCCGCGGCCCACGACCTCGCCGAAGAGGTCATGGCCCGTATCCGCCACGGCCACAAGATTAAGCCTTCCGGTTTTCTCCAACGCCTTCTGCGGTTTTTCGGGCTACTCAGCGAGGGCGACGTGACGTTCGATCACGTGCGGAGGTTCGTCGACGGCGTCAAGCCGCTCGACGATCGGGTGAAGACCCTGAAACTGGGGGTGCTTCAGCGGATCCAGGAGTTGACGCGCCGCGTCGATGGCCACGACGGCGGGCTGTTCTCCACGAGCTGAGGGATGGCCCCGTGATCCGCACGCCGCCTCGGAACCTGGTGCAGTACCTGGCCGAATTCGAACTGACCCTGGCCGACCTCTCGCGGGAGCAGGTCGCCATGTTCGTCGCCGCCAGGAACGTCGCGCCCTACGTCGAGGACCTCGAGACGCCCTTGGGCCGCCCTTCTTGGGAAGAGAACGATGCCACGCTGACCGACCATACCACGGATGCGGTGCTGAACCTGCGCGCGCCGCGCGGCGAGGTCCTCGAGCGGCTCCTCCCGACCGACCAGATGGACGTCAGCCTGGTGCGCAGCATCGAGGACCTGCCCCGCATCTTTCCCGCGCAGTGGCTCCTCGAAGAAGTCCAGCCCGATTGGTTCTACGCGAAGCTCGCGCACCGCGAGTTGCTCATGCCGGTCTGGCAGAGTCCCCCAGCCGGCGGCGAGGAATCGCCTCGAGAGGAAGACCGTCGCGAGCCGGTGCCCGCGTCGGCCCAGGCCGACTCGGCCCGCCAGCACGCCTACCTGCTCTTGGACACCTCGAGCACCATGCAGGACCACGATCGGCGGGGCACGGTCGCGCGGGGGCTCGCGCTGGCCTTCCTGCGCAAGGGCTACCAGCAGGGCGCCCACCTGGCCGCCCGGCCGTTTGCGGCCGAGGTCGGGGAACTCCATTCGGGATCCGGCCGGGAGGATTTCCTCGCGATCGTCCGCGCCGTGATCTCGCTGCCCAACGCGGGCCAGACGCGGCTTCAGACGGCGCTGGAACGGGCCGCGGCCGACTTGCGCGGCGCAGGCCCTTGCCGCGGCGCCGACATCATGCTGATCACCGACGGAATCTCGCGGCTTTCGGCCAACCCGCTTGCCGGCGAACGGCTCCACACGTTCATCCTCGGCGACCTCTTCGAAGACAAGGAAACCTCGGCAACCATCGACACGCTCCGGCAATGGAGCCGGACCTTTCGACGCATCTGGACGAACCGGTTCGCCGAGGTCCTGGCGCCGGGGGAGGCGGACTGCCTGGCGGCGGGCTGGGAGCTGGAGGCATGGCTTCGGCAGGCCCAAGCCGATCCCAAGGCAGCGCACGCCAGCCGGCTTCGGCGCCTGGTCGAGAACCTCCGCTTTCTGGTGCGCCAGTTCAAGCGGTCGCACGGCAAGACGGCGCCGTTGCCCGGCTCGTGGCAGTCGCTGGCGCGAGCGCTCGATGAGGCCGACCAGTGGCTCGCCCAGATGGACCCGACCACGGCGGCGCCGGCCGAGGTTCGAGCCGCCGCCCGCGGCCGAGGGACCGCGTCGGCCCATCCCGCCATCGGCAGCTTTCGGGTATTCGGGGAGAACGGCGCGGGTTTATGGCCGTGGTTGCTGGGTCTGGCACGGCGCGTCGTCCACTGGGTACGCGCCGCGTGCGGGCTTCGGATGCGTCGCCGGCCTTGAGAGGCCCCAGACCGGCCGGTCACTCGACCCGGGTCGGGAGGATAATCATGGGCAGGCCGGTCCCAAGAGGCCGATGCCCTTGTCCGTGCCCGCGGATGCCCCTGCCGGCTTGTCCCGCAGTGTCGGTTGGCGAGGGCTTCGTCCGTTGTGTCGAGCCATCCCGGCGGCAAGCTGTGGGGAGTTGAAAGGCAAGGGTATTGGCGGGGAGGGTCAAGAAGATCGAACCGAGCATGGGACCACTTCCAGTCCACGGCCCGTTTGCCAAGCCCGCGTCGGTCGGGATTGTGGTGCAGATCGTCGATGGCCGCCATCGCGGTGGAAGGGCTGGACAAGCCAGCCGTGGCATCCGCGCTGCCGCACGGTGGGTCAGCCCGGGATGCCTCTCGGGCCACCAACACGGTAGGATGATACCTTGAATTGCATTGCAACAAGGCACTTGCCCAGGGTGGCGAAACGCGCACGATGGACGATCGCGAACTGGATACCTGGCACATGCGGCGGGCCCTTGAGTTGGCCATCCGGGGACAGGGGTATGTAGAACCCAACCCGATGGTGGGTTGCGTCCTTGCTCAAGGGGCCGAGATCATTGGCGAGGGCTGGCATCGGCGATTTGGCGGCCCCCACGCGGAAGTCGAGGCGCTTGCGATCGCAGGCGACCGAGCCGCCGGGACGACCATGTATGTCACCCTCGAACCTTGCTGCCACTTCGGCAAGACACCACCGTGTACCCGGGCGATTCTCAGGGCCGGGATCCGGCGCGTGGTCGTGGCCCAGCGCGATCCCTTTCCAGAAGTCAACGGTGGTGGCCTCGCTGAACTTCAGGCCGCCGGAATCGAAGTGCGTGTGGGCATCTTGGAGGCCGAGGCGCGGCGACTAAATGCCCCCTATTTCAAACTGCTTGCGACCGGGCGCCCTTGGGTCTTGGCGAAATGGGCCATGACCATCGACGGCAAGACCGCCACCTCGACCGGGGCGAGCCAGTGGATCTCCAGCGAGGAGTCGCGACGGCTGGTTCATGCCCTCCGAGGACGCGTGGACGCCATCGTCATCGGCCGAGAGACCGCCCGGCTCGACGATCCCCTGCTGACAGCCCGACCCCCAGGACCGCGCACTGCATTGCGGGTCGTTGTTGACAGCCGGGCGACCTTGTCGCTCGAAAGCCGTCTGGTCCGCACGGCGCACGAAATACCAGTGCTGGTGGCGGTCGGCCCCCACGCCCGGCCCCGCGACCGCCAGCGCTTGGCCCAGGCCGGATGCGAAGTCTTGTGCTGCCGTGCCGATTCCCCCGTGGAGCGCGTCGACCAGTTGCTGGCCGAACTCGGTCGCCGCCGGCTGACCAACGTGTTGGTCGAGGGGGGAGGACGCTTGGTGGGCAGTCTGCTCGACGCGCGGCAGATCGACGAGGTCCACGTGTTCATCGCCCCAAAACTGCTCGGCGGGGCCTGGGCACGCACGCCCATCGCCGGAGAGGGGATTGTCGAGATCCCCCAGGCGATCCAACTCGATGCCCCCGAAGTCAAGCAGGTTGGTCCCGACCTTTACTACGCGGGACGAGTCCGGCACGCACGATGACAACCTCGATGCGGGGGCTTTCGCACCGCACCCTGATGTCGGTTCAACTATGCCTACGGAATCCATTCGCATCGTTGCGTTGTGTCGAACGCGGGAGCGCCACAGGGTTGCGCCCCGCTCCTGGCCGCCTGTTCATCGTTCAACGGTAAGGATGGTAGCCTGCGTAACCGTTCACACCCCGGAGGCATTTTCTTGGCAAATTGATCTGGACTCGAATGCCGGTTGTGTGGCACCGCAGTGGGCATGGAAGCGGTCGTCACGGAAGAAATCATCGCCAGCCGCCGCCGGCGAAGATGTCCCTTTGGCAGTTGAAAAGAGGAAGGCGGTTCCTGGAACGATGATCACGCGATCTTCCGCTTCTGGTCAATGTCCTTGGCAAGAACAAGACGATCCAAAGCCTTGAGCAACTGGGGCATATGCCGGTAGCCTTTGACACGACGGAACTTGCTCTCGGCGCGCATCAGGCCCGCGACGCACCCGCGCTGACGCATGGCACCCGCTGGCAGCGCTGCCCGCAACGCCGGTTCACCTCGTCCTCTAGAAGGAAGGTTCGCGTGGGTATTCTGGCGGAGCGGAGGCGGCCTTCGCCTGCAAGAATTATGCGAAGAGGAGGGCAGCTGCGGCCACGACAGCTTGTGGACACTTGCCACCGCGGAGCCCCGCGTGAACGGTTACCTGCGGGAAGGCTATTTTCCCGGAGTTCCCTGCCAGCAAAACTCGACTCATACCATTTTCTTTTGCTGTGCTTTTTCGATCTTCGCCCAGGTGTCGCGAAGCGTCACGGTGCGGTTGAACACCGGCGCGCCGGGTTTCGAGTCGGGATCGACACAGAAGTACGCCAGTCGCTCGAATTGGTAGCGGGTGCCGACCGGCGCGTCGGCCAGACCGGGCTCGACGTAGCAGGTAATCGTCTCGAGCGACTTCGGATTGAGGTGGGCCGTGAAGTCCTGCCCCGGGTCCACCTCGTCCGGGTCGGGCCTGGTGAAGAGGTAGTCGTAGAGCCTCGCCTCGGCCTTCACGGCATGGGCGGCCGAGAGCCAGTGGATCGTGCCCTTGACTTTGCGGCCGTCGGGCGTGTTGCCGCCGCGGGTCGCGGGATCGTAGGTGCAGTGCAGTTCCACGACCTCGCCGGTGTTCGGGTCCTTGACGAATCCGACGCAGCGGATGAGGTATCCCCAGCGGAGCCGGACCTCTTGTCCGGGCGAAAGCCGGTAGTATTTTTTGGGCGGGTCCTCGCGGAAGTCGTCTTGTTCGATGTAGAGCACCCGCGAGAAGGGCACCTTGCGCGTGCCCATGCCCTCGTCCTCGGGGTTGTTGACGGCCTCCAGTTCCTCGACTTGTCCTTCGGGATAATTGTCGATGACGACGCGCAGCGGGCGCAACACGCCCATCACCCGCGGCGCCCGCTGGTTCAAGTCCTCGCGCAGGCAGTGCTCGAGGAGCTGGATATCGACGACGCTATCGACCTTCGAGACGCCGATGCGGGCGCAGAACGCCCGGATGGCCTCGGGGGTGTAACCGCGCCGGCGCAGGCCCGACAGGGTCGGCATGCGCGGGTCGTCCCAGCCCGAGACGTGTCCCTCCTGCACCAGGCGCAGCAGCTTGCGCTTGCTCATCACGGTGTACGTGAGGTTCAGCCGCGCGAACTCGATCTGCTGGGGGTGGTGGATCTTCTGGCCCCACGGCCCGCTCCCCTCGTCGGTGCGGCCCTGGTTCACGGCGTCGATGAACCAATCGTACAGCGGGCGGTGGTTCTCGAACTCCAGCGTGCAGATGCTGTGCGTGATGCCCTCGATCGAGTCCTCGAACCCGTGTGCCCAGTCGTACATGGGGTAGATGCACCACGTATCGCCCGTGTTATGGTGGCTGGCGTGGATGATGCGGTACATCACCGGGTCGCGGAGGTTGAGGTTCGGATGGGCCATGTCGATCTTCGCGCGCAGCGTCTTGGCGCCGTCGGGAAACGCGCCTCGGCGCATGCGCTCGAAGAGGGCGAGGTTCTCTTCGACCGAGCGGTTGCGGTAGGGGCTCTCCACCCCCGGCGACGTCAGCGTGCCGCGCATGCGGCTGACCTCCTCGGCCGAGAGGTCGCACACGTAGGCCAGCCCCTTCCGGATCAGCTCGACCGCCCATTGGTACATCTGGTCGAAGTAGTTCGATGCCCAGAGCACGCCGGCCTTGGGGTCGTCGTCGCGCATGCCAACCCATTTCGCGCCCAGCCAGCGTACGTCCTCGATGATCGAGTCGACGTACTCCTGCGCTTCCTTCTCGGGGTTCGTGTCGTCCATGCGGAGGTTGAACTTGCCGCCGTACTCGGCGGCAATGCCGTAATTCAGGCAGATGCTCTTGGCATGGCCGATGTGCAGATAGCCGTTGGGCTCCGGCGGAAACCGCGTGTGGACGCGCCCGCCAAACCGGCCCGTGCGGTTGTGCTCGTCGATGATCTCGCGGATGAAATCTCGGGAGGGGGCGGAGTCGGTCTTCGTCATCGTTCGGTTCCGTGCAAACGAGTCGTACGGCACATGCTCGTTGACGTATTCATCACCCTCGTGGAATCGGGGGTGCATCCCGCGGCGAGTCCGAACTGGTCCGCGGCACTTCTTGCAGCGTGGGTATCCAAGAGAGGTTCCACGCCATTGTAGGGCTCCCGGTGCCGAACCGTCCATGCCGGTCTCGCGCGAACACAGCTTGCTCACACCTTTTCCAGCGCCCGGTCGATCCGCGCCAGCGCGCTGGGTTTGCCCAGGATCGCCAGTGCGTCGAACAGCCCTAGGCCGATCGACTTGCCCGTGACCGCCACGCGGATCGCGTGGATGATGTCGCCGAGCTTGATTTCCTCGCTGGCCACGAACTCGTGGGTCAGGCGCTCGAGGCTGGCGGCATCGAACGAGGCAGCCGCCGCCAGACGCGCGCGGTACTTGCCCAAGCGCGCGGCCGTGCCGGGCTTGCGGAGCTGCTTGTCGAACGCCTTGTCGTCGTAGGCCAGGTCGTCGTCGGCCACGAAGAACTCGGCGAAGTTGAGGATGTCGCCGGCGGTCTTGATGCGATCGCCCGCCGCCTCGACCACGTGCCCGACCCGCGGCCGCAACGCCTCGGGCATCGGCGAGGGCACCAGCCCGGCGCGCTCGAGGAACGGCACGACCAGGCCGACCTTGCGCTCCAGCGGCACGCGCTGCATGTGCCACTCCTGAAACGCCTGGAGCTTGCGCGGATCGAAGCTGGCCGGCGCCTTGTTCACCCGCTCGAGTGAAAAGTGCTCGATCAGCTCCTCGACGGTGAAATGCTCCGTCTTATCGTCCAGCGACCAGCCGAGCAGGGCCAGATAATTCACGATCGCCTCGGGCAGGTAGCCCACCTGCTCGTAAAAGTCGGTGATCACGGGGTTGAACGTCTCGGGCCGAACGTCCAGCCCCATCGCCTCCGCGATGCGCCGGCCGTGCTCCACGAGTTGGGCGAAATCGCGGTTCTTGAGGTACTTGTCGAGCTTCCGCTTGCTCAGCTTCGTGCGGCTGCCAGGCTCAGCCACGAAGGGCAAGTGCGCGTAGTGCGGCAACGGGTAGCCGAGCCCCTGGGCAATAAACACTTGGCGCGGCGTGTTCGACAGATGCTCCTCGGCCCGAATGACATGGGTAATGCCGAAGTCGTGGTCGTCCACCACGCTGGCCAAGTGATAGAGGCACGAGCCGTCGGCCCGCTGAATCACGTGGTCTTGCTCGCGGGCCCAGTCGAACTCCACCCGCCCCCGGATCAGGTCTTCCAAGACCAGCGTCCCCTGGCGAGGCATCCTCAGCCGAACCACGGCCGTGCGTCCCTCGGCCTCCAACCGGGCCTCGTCGTCAGCCGTGTGGGCCGCAAACTGGCGACTATACACGAACGTCTGCTTCGCTCGCTCCGCCGCCTCGCGTTCGGCCTGGATCTCTGCGGGCCGGGCGTAATCCCGATAGGCCAGCCCCCGGGCCAGCAGTTCGCGCACGGCCTGTTGGTATCGGGGCAGACGCTGCGACTGGTAGTAGGGCGCGCAAGGCCCACCGACTTCCGGACCTTCGTCCCAATCCAGCCCAAGCCACTTCAGGCCCCGCAAGATCGGCGCCAGCGCCTCGTCGACGTTGCGCTCTTGATCAGTATCGTCAATTCGGAGGATAAACTTCCCCCCGTGCTTGCGGACGAACAACCAACAGAAAAGCGCTGTACGCACACCGCCAATGTGCAAATACCCCGTTGGACTGGGTGCAAACCGCGTGCGGACCATGCTACTCCTAGGGGGTTCAGGCATATCCTCTTCCCGGATCCGCCAAGGGACCTTCCGGGCCGAACGTGTTTGGAGCCCTAGTAGACCCCAAGACGGCCACCATGTCTAGCAGAGTTCCAGCACGCCTACGCAGCCTCGCGCATACATCCTATCCCTCCGCTGGGGGTTGGCCGACCGCGTTTCCTCGACCGGGCTCGACGGACCGCTGGTGCCCACTCACCCCGTAAGCCGCTGGCGGATTTCGGCCTCGCAATCCTCTTTCTTTATGCGCCATTGTCGAAGCGTGTCGCGGTCGCGGATGGTCACCGTGCCGTCGGCCAGCGTCTGGCCATCGACCGTGATGCAGAAGGGGGTGCCGGCCTCGTCGTGGCGCCGGTAGCGCTTGCCGATGGCGTGCTGCTCGTCGTAGGAGCTGTTGATCCCTGCCTCGAACAGGGCCCGTACGATGGAGC
>DYLT01000377.1 GCA_020721945.1 Blastopirellula marina | reverse complement strand
GCCGAGGAGCAACTCGTGGCCCGCCAGGCCATCGCCCGGCAAGAACGGCTCGACGACGCCGCGGAGCGGCCGCGCACGCCCCAAGAACCGCCGCGGGTTCCCGTGGCGGAGAAGCGACCGAGCGGCAACCCGGCGCGCCAAGTCGCAGCCACCGAGGAACGCCCGGCGGCAAGCCGGCCGCCGGAGCCGGAGCCAACCCGCCCGGCGGACGAACAGGCGACGACCGCCCTGGCGGCCACCGACCGGCGGCCGCTGTCGGCCGCGGGCGATCCCGTCGAGCCGGACGTGGGCGAGGTCGAAATCTCCGAACCGCTTCCACAACCCCATGCCGAACGCGCAAGACCCCTTCCCGCCGTTCGCCTGGCGGCCGAGCCGCGGGAGCCCTTGGTACATAGAACCTCCTTCGAGTCGGCCATGGCCGAACTGGAGACCGCGTTAAGCCAACGTCAGGTCGAACGCGCGGAGCAACCGCCGGCCCCGGCGGATCCCCAGCGCGTGCGGTAGCGTAAAGCAAGGACCCAGCGAACAAAGGAACCAACCGTGTTCATGCGTGGCGCAATGATGGTGGCAATGCTCTTGGTGTCGGCCGGCGCGACCGCCTCCGGCCGGGACCGTCTCGATGCTCAGACCTCCGAGGGCGAGGTATGGATCGAATCGGGCGGCCCGGAAAGCGCGCCGGACACCGCCAGGGCATCGCAGCCGCCACCGCACGCGACCTCGACCGCCGGCGCGACCTTGCGTCCCGAGGCGGCTCGACCACGACCCCGCACGAGCGAACCGAGGTCGATCCCGTGGGCAGAGCGCGTGGTCCAAACCTCGCGCACCACGGTGCAACCCGATGGGAAGCCGCCGGTTCGCCGCGTGATCTCGGCGGCGCCCAGCCCGACCAGCGCCACGCGATTGGCGTCGCGCGCGGCCGAGCCGGTGCCCGCCGCGTCGCCGATCGTGCCCGCGCCCGAACCTCCCCGCGCGCCGGTTCCCGGGCGTGCTTTGTGGACCGCCGAGGGAAGCCACCCGTTGCACGCGATGGACGAACCGGAAATGTCCGCCGACGCCGCGGACCATGAGTGCCCGGCGTGCAGCCCGAGCGACCCGTGCGACTCCGGCGGATACGGCAGTCCGTGTCACGACTGGTGGTGTCCGCCATGCAATCTCGGCCAGCACCAGCCCTATGCGCCGGCGCTGCACGGCACCTATTATTTCCGGCCGTACCATCCGAGCCACCTGCGGCAGCAGCAAGAGGCCGCCGTCGGTTGGGGCGGCGACGCCTCTCACCCGTACTCCAGCGAGGTGTTCGAGCGGGTGTACGCCGACTACCAGCCTGCCGCTCGGCCTCCGAAGCCGGCGCCCGAGGAAGCCAAGCCGAAGCCGAAAGCGGCGAAGGAGGAGCCGAAGCTGAAGGCCCCGCCCGAGGAGCCCAAGGCCAAGCTCAAGCCCCTCGGCGAGTCGCCGAAGAAGATCGTTCCACAGCCGAAGTTGGTCGTGCCCGAGCCGGCGCCGTCGCCGGAGGCGCCGAAGGTGCTCCAGGGGCAGCCGAAGCGCGCCAAGGCGGGGTCCGCGCAGGCGCCGCTTCCGCCCGTCCCGATGCCCTGAATCGCGAGATTGGTTTCGAGGATCGAGTGGGTTGGCCTGGCCCGACGGGCGACGGGGCGCCCCCCGCGGCGGTCGTTTCGGTTTCGCGTGTCTGCCCTTGCCTTGGCAACCACCCTGGGCAAGAATGGGGCGGAGGACCGACGGATGAAGCGGAACGGATGGGTCGCGGTGGTGGTGCTGGCCGCCCTGGTGGCGGCGGTTCCCATGTGCCGGCAGGAGCCGGCCGCCACGCCCTCGATCGAGGTGTACTTCTCGCCCCGCGGCGGATGCACCGAGGCGGTGATGCGCCAGATCGACGCCGCCCGATCGAGCATTCTCGTGCAGGCGTATTCGTTCACCTCGGCTCCGATCGCCAAGGCCCTGATCGAGGCGCATCGGCGTGGCGTGCGGGTCGAGGCCGTGCTCGACTCGAGCCAGAAGTCGGAGAAGTACTCCGCGGCGGATTTTCTCGCACACCTGGGTATTCCGACGCGGCTGGACGACAAGCACGCCATTGCGCATAACAAGGTGATGATCTTCGACGGCGAGGTCGTGATCACCGGCTCGTTCAACTTCACGAAATCCGCGGAACTGAGCAACGCGGAGAACCTTCTGGTGATTCGCGATCCGGGGCTGGCAGCCCGATACACCGCGAACTGGCGCGAGCACGCGGGGCATTCGGAGCCGTACGTGGGGCGCGGTGCCGCCGTTCTGGCCGATCCCGCCAGCGACTTTGCGCCCGACGCCGTGCCCGAACCATCCGACAGCCAGCCGGCGGGCTATCTGGCCTCGACCAACTCGCAGGTGTTCCACCGAGCCGGCTGCCGCTCGGTATCGAAGATCGCCGGCAAGAATCTCACCGTGTACGCCACGCGCGACGAGGCGATCGCGGCGGGGAAGAAGCCTTGTGCCGAATGCAAGCCGTAGGGTCGGCCGCGGGCCCGTTTGCCGGTTCGAGGGAACGTCGAGGTGGCGAGGCCCGCAGGCTGGTCTCGCGGGCCGAGCGGTTTTGGCATCCAGCGCGAGGAGTCCTGGTGATGGCCGAGTATGTTCAGGTATTCACTTCGACCGCCCGGCGCGACGAGGCCCAACGCATCGCCCGCGAAATGGTCGAGCGGCGTCTTGCGGCGTGCGTCCAGGTGCTAGGGCCGGTATCGAGCACGTACCGTTGGAAAGGCGCGATCGAGACTAGCGACGAGTGGCTTTGCCTGATCAAGACCCGGCAAGCGCTCTTCGACGAGCTGAAAGCCGCGATCCGCGAGGTACATCCCTACGAGGTCCCCGAAATCCTGGCCGTGCCGGTGGAGGCCGGCTCCGGAACCTACCTCGCATGGCTCGAGGCCGAGACGTCGAAGGCCGAGCAAGGCGCGGCCGACGCCCAGGCCCGATAGGATGGAACGGGTCCCTGCCCGGGTGCGAAACGGCCGGGCGTAGTCCGGCGACCACGGCGTGGCGTTTTCGCAACACGGCGCGGCCCGAAAGGCGCGGCCATGGGCGCCCTGGGGGGCAGAACGCGTCCGCCCGGGGAGACCGTCGCGGTGCGCGCGGCCGGGCGCTGGTGCGTTTGCCCCGGCACCGAGTTCGAACTAGACTTGCGCTGGCACGTCCCTCTGAACGCATCGTGAGTCTGCGCCGCCGTGTCCACCGTCCCTTCGCTCCTGGTGACCGAGTGGAATGGAGTCCGCGATTCGTTGGCCCAACTGGCCCAAAGCCACGACGCCGTGGCGCGGTTCCTGGGCGACTTGTTCCAGCAACTCGACGGCCTGTGGGTCGACGTGGTCCGGCGCCAGCAGTCCTGGCAAGCAGACCACGAGCGGATCAAACGCGAGCTGGACGCGCGGGCCGCGCAGCTCGACGCGCAGCGGGCCGAACTGGCGGTCGAACGCGAACGGCTGCGCGAACAGGTCCAGCGCGAACTCGAGAACGAACTGCGCCGCGTCGAGCAAGAGCACGCGGCGCAAGAGCAGGAGCGGATCGCCCTGGAGACGGAGTTGGAGGCGGTCCGGGTGCGGGCCGCCGAGCTGGCCGAAACGCTGGCGCAGCAGAGCCGCCAGATCGCCGAGGAGCGCATGCAGTGGAACGAGGAGCTGAAGCGGATGCGGCAGGCGCTGGAATCGCTGGCGCGCCAGCCGGCCGAACCCACCGCGGCCAAGGAAGAGCGCCCCGGGCCCGAGCCACGCCGGCCGGAGCCGGCGCGCGCGGCCGCCTCGCCGGGCGACGACCCGGTGCTCAGTTCCGTCATGGCGCAGTTCGAGATGCTCCAGAAGGACCTTGCCCGGCGCAGAAAGAACGGCACCACGGGTTGAAGCAGGCCGAGGCGGAAATGCGCGCGAAGCACGATCGACTGGTGCGATGGGCGACCGGAGCGGCAGCGACGGTCAATCTGGGTCTGGGATGCGCGACCCTCCAGCCTTGGGTGGCGGCGGGTGGAGCCCTGGGGCTGGCCTACGTGGTGGCGCGGCGTCGGGCGGCGTGTCCCGCGGAAGACGGCCCGCCGGACGCCGCCCAGGGACCGGCTCCGTCGCCCCCGCGGC
>DYLT01000376.1 GCA_020721945.1 Blastopirellula marina | reverse complement strand
GGTCTCGGGGCGATGGTCCGGCCCAGACGCCGGGGATTGCCCCGCCGCCAGACTCAGCACGGCCGCCCCCAAGACCCCCGCGGCCGCCTCCTCCCGATGGCCGACCGCCAGAAGGTTGTTCCCGCCGGCCCGGGTGAACTCGACGCACGTCGGTGCTTGGATCGCCACCGGCGCGCCAAGCCACGCCTTGGAAACGCCCGGCGGCGCCGGCCATTGGGCCGAAGCCAGCAAGGCCCCCAGGTCGGGATTCTCGGCGGGGTCGGCATCGGCGTTCCCCTCGAAAACCACCGGCGGTGCGCAGGCCAGCCCTTCGCGCTGGGCCAGCTCGCCGATCTGTTCCAGGTACCCGTCACGCTCGGCGTCGGGCAACCACACGACCTGGAACGGCTGGTTCCCTTCGTACAGGCCGTTGGCGTCGTTGTAGATTGCCTCGCCCGGCCGGGTGAGCAGTCGGGCCGCCGTGTTCTCTTCGCTGAGGATCAGATGCGCGTCGGCCTCGCTGCACTGAAGCGCGATGCGCACGGCCAATTGCCCGAGCGTGCTCCGGGGCAGACCGTAGTTCCCCGCCAGCGTCTGCGACCCGAGCAGTACGTGGATGCCGAAGGCCCGGCCTTGACGCACGAGCCGGTCGAGCAACAGCGCCGCCTTCTGGGCCACGCGGTCGTCCTCGACGAACAACTCTTGGAACTCGTCGATGACCAGAAGCACGCGAGGCAGCGGCTGGGCAGGCTGCGCGGCGCGGAACGCGGGCAGGTCTTGCACTCCGTGCGCCCGGAACCGATCGCCACGCTCTCGAAGCTCCGCGTCGAGCCGCTCCAGCACGCTCAGGCCGAACTCGCGCTCGCTTTCGATGGCCACCACCCGGGCATGCGGAAGCCGGCGCCTAGCGTAGGTCTTGAATTCGACCCCTTTCTTGAAGTCGACGAGGTACAGCTCGACCTGGTCCGGCCGGTAGTGAAGCGCCAAGCTCGTGACGAGCACGTGGAGCAGGGTCGACTTGCCGGATCCCGTCTTGCCCGAAACCAACACGTGCTGCGAGGTGCCTCGGCCGAGCCGCACGTACTGGCACTTCGTGCCGCCGATGCGGCCCAGCGGGACCTCGATGCCGAAGCGGCTGTCGGCCGTCCACCACGACGATTTCTCGGGCACGATCGACGTAAACGGCACTTCGACGCGTCCGGCCTGTGCGACGCGCCGTCCGATCGCCCGGACGATCCGGGTAAACGACTCGGCCGGCGGCGGCCCATCGACCTCCAAGGGCACCGCCCCCAGCGTCTCGTGCTCCCAGACGACGTGGTCGTCGCGGCAATCGACGACCAGGGCGTGCGGTTCGAGATCGGCCAGGCGGAAGTCGTGGGGCATGGCCGCGCCGGGGTGGAGGCTCATCAGCGTCAACACCCCGCACCGCGCCCCGCTGGAAACGATGCTCGCCAGGCGCCGCGCCGCGGTCTCGGTGAAATGCGCGGGGAAACCGGCCACGACCAGCACCCGGTAGGGTTCGGCCATCTCGCCGGCCGAGGCGTTGTAGTCCTCGAGCGACCGGAATTCGTTGCGCAAGTACGCCTGGAGCACGTTTTCCATGTGCTCGGTCAGATCGGCCAGGCGCCGCTCGATGTGGGCCGGCTCGGTCCAGATGCGGTGGGTGACGAGCGGTTCGTCGTAGTCGGCCAGGTGCATGAAGCCCGCGAACCCCTCGCCCAAGCCGACCGGATCGCAGATCGTGAAACGGAGCTTGCCCGGCGGCAGCGCGGTCAGCATGCGCAACATGGCCGCCCGAAGCGTCTGGGTCGCCCGCGCGCCGCCGGCCGGGCCCGCCTTGACCAACAACAGCGAGCGTCCCGGAAAGGGCAACAGCACGGGGACCCGGAACGAGGTTTGCGACGGACGCAGTCGCGGATCGTTGGGCAATCCGCCGGGAATCCGGGCCAGGTCGATGGGCGTTTCCCCAAGACGGATCGGCGGCGCCGGGCCAGCCGGCGGCGTCCATCGGTCCCAGTCGACCGCATCCCAGTCCGGAAACCAGTGGTCGCACACGAGGGAGAGCTGCTGAAGTTGGGAGTAGAACAAGGCCATTCCCCCGTACCAGCGGTTGGTCGCCTCGTCCCAGTCCGAGCGGAACTGCGCATGGCTGGCCGAAAGCCGACGTTGCCGCTCGTCGGCCAGTCGCTCGGTCTCGAGGCGGTACGACTCGGCGGCCTGGCCTCGCCGCCGGGCGTAGCTCTGTTCGATCGCGGCGAGTTCCCGCTCGCGCTGGGCCGCGATGCTCAGGAACCGGCGCGTGCGATCCCGTTCGAATTCGTGGAATTCGCGTTGTTTGCGGCTGGCCACCTCGGTCGCGGCAACGGCGTGCGCGTCGTCGGCCCGGGCCAGTTCGCGGTGCATTTGGTCGACGATGGCCTGGCGCTCGCGCTGGCATTCGGTCCGTGCGGCGCCCAGGGCCGCCTCGCGCGCGCGAGCCGCCGCCGAAAGGACCGCGCTGAGCCCCTTTGCGACCGCGGCCGATTGGACCTTCGCCACGCGGTAGAGCCTCGCGGTGACCCCAAAGCCCAAGGCGATTCCCGCCCCTAGACTCGCGGGAACGCTGTACCCGCCGATCCACGGCCACAACGCCAACGAGGGAACCAGGGTGGCCAGCCACGCCACGAGGAAGAGCGACGCCGGCCGGGCCCCCTCGAGCCATGCGGCCGCGTGCTGGGACTCGAGCCGGCCCAGCCAGTCGCGGGCCTCGGCCACACACTGGGTAAACCGCCCAAGGGCCTCGGGGCCGGCAGGCTCGTCGGCCGCCTGCGTGACCAGCGCCACGGGCAAACGGCGACGGCGCAGCAGATCGGTTGCCCGTTGACCGATCGCCTGAAGCTCGTCCCAGCCGGCCGCCACGCGCGATTCGATCTCCTGGAGCTTCATGCCCGGCTGGTCCTTGGTCGCCTCGTAGACCGTGGTGGCCTCCCAGCGGGCGGTTTTCCAACGCTGCTCGACCGACCATTCGGCGTCCTCGAAGCGGCGCACCAGATCGCCGTGGACCTCGTCGAAGTGTTTCTCGGCCGCGCGGTGATCCGCCCGGAAACGCGCCTCGGCCTTGCGCCGCACCGTGGCGTGTTCGGTGTCGATCTGCCGGCAGGCCAGGTGGTGCGACTGGTCCAGGCGCGTCTGCGCCTCGCGGTACTCGGATTCGATCGCGTCGTTGCGAGCGGCCAGGGCGGCGGGCAGTTCGCGCTCCGCGTGGGCCCGCTCGGTCACCAGACGGCGCAGATCGGTCAACAGGCGAGCGGGCTTGTCCCAGGAGAACGGTTCGGGCATGGTCCAAAGACCTCGAAGGAGTGTTCTCGCGCGGGCGGGTGGCGGCGCGGCCCGGCGACGAGTCCTCAAGGATCGCCGCACTCGCGCTGGGCTTTCTCGAGCAGTTGGGCCATGCGGCCAATGGCGTCCACCGCGCGGCGGTATCTCGCCTCCAGCGGCACGAAATACCTCTCGTGGAAGGCCGTGAACGTGGCGTCGTTCCACGCGGCAACGACCTCTTGCCGCGCCGCGCGAAGCGAGTCGATGGCCAGTTCGAGCTTGGCCGCCGGGCCGCTCAGGTCGCCGATTCGCATGGTCGGGACTCCTCGTCGGGAGGATGGGTCGCTTGGGGCGGTTCGTTCGGGACTGCCGGCAACGCCTCGGCGGGCGTGCCTGCCTCGACGTACGCCTCCAGCGCCCGGGTCATGCGCGCCAGGGCGGCCGTGGCCCGGGGCAGATCGGCGTCGAGCCATTGGGCCAGTTGCCCCGTCGCCCCGCGGTACTCGGCCAGTTCGTGCTGCAACTCGCGGGCCCAGCGCTGGACCAGCCGGGCCTTGTCTTGCGCCAGGCGGAGCCGGCGTTGGGCCGCCTCGAGGGCCCGCTGTTCGACCACGCAGGTGGGTTCGCGGTCGGCGAAGCGCCGCGCGCTCTTGGCCGCTTCCAGCACGTTGCGGGCCTCGGTCACGCGGTCCCAGCCGCGGCGGATCTCGTGCTCCCAGTACTCGCTCTGGTCGTGCTCGATCCACTGCACCGCGCGCCGGATGGCCATGTCGAACTCGCCCAGGGCTGCCCGGGCGTCCTCGCCGAAGCGGACCAGGGCGGCGGACATGGC